>CAXMPP010000190.1:0-4001 GCA_964195395.1 uncultured Thermodesulfobacteriota bacterium | reverse complement strand
GCAACTTAGAGATGCTTCAAGATCTACGCACAGTCGGCGGCTCCAGAGTAGAAACTGTCGAACTGCCAATGCCCGATCCGCTGATCGTAAAAAACTGGAGGCTCGAACAACTGCCAGCCAGCTACGCCAATTTTCTCATCCTCAACGAAGCGGTACTCGTACCCACTTTCTCTCAAGAAAGAAACAACGATCAAGCTCTGGGAATCCTCCGGGAATGCTTTTCTGACAGAGAGATTCTCGGAATCGATTGCCGCGATATCGTCTGGGAAGGTGGAGCCATTCACTGCATCTCCCAACAACAACCGAGTCTATTCTAACATCTCGTCAGAGCTCATGTGGAAACAACGAGAACTAAACTTCCCCCTAAAATATAAATCACACCATGTCACAGCTTTCCTTGTTCTTAAAAACTGCTTTGACAAAAAGCAGCCTGCGACGTGGTTTCTACACAGCCTTGATCGTTGGTACACTTCTCAACATTATCAATATAGATTTCGACTCCCCCAACATCACGAAGACTCTGCTCACCTACTGCGTTCCTTTTTTAGTTTCCATCTATTCAGCTACCGCAGCCCGATTACGCTTTGACCCAGGAGTTAGAGCTGCTGCGAACGCTCACCTTTCTTGCTCAGCATGCTCAACAAGTACCATCGATCTAAAGAAAAATGATATCATCCCAGAGTGTCCCAATTGTAAGGATCACACTCACTGGGAGGCATCGGCATCTCAGTCGTAATTTATTTTAACCAGTCCTCTGGAATTTTTTCAGAGATCTATGCTCTTAATAACCTATACGCTCAGAGTACTCTCCTTCGACCTCACTAGCTAAAAAATATCATGAAAAAATTTGACCTCATCATTGTCGGGGGCGGACGTGCCTCAGGACTCGCCATCGCTGCTGCTCAGGAAGGTAAACAAGTGGCACTCATCGAGCGAGACAAACTTGGTGGCACTTGCCCTAACAGAGGTTGTGTTCCATCAAAGCTTCTCATTGGCTACGCCGAAGCTGCACGTCGTGTGCGCGAAGCCTCACGCCATCACATCGATGCCACAATCAACGGCATAGACCGTCAAAAAATGTTCGACGAAGTCTCCGAATGGATAGCAGGTGTCGATCCTCGTTACGAATCCCGTCTTCCAGACAATGTGACCCTCTACCGTGGAACCGCCTCATTTCTGTCCAACAACGAAATTTCCATCACCAACCAAGGTGGAGATGAAATTGCGCAGGTCAACTCTCATTCCATCGTCATAGCCACCGGTACTCGTCCACGGCCCGCACCCTACTCGGGACTTCCCGTGTGGACTAGCGATGACATCTTCCCACTCAAAGAAGCTCCTCCTGCCTCACTCACGATTATCGGCGGTGGATTTATCGGCTGTGAGCTCGGGGCCTTTTTCTCGGCTATCGGCACAGAGACCTCACTCCACGTGCGTGGAAACACTCTACTACCGCGTATTGATCACGAGCTCTCACCCATCTTCCAAGAGCATTTCGAACACCACACACCAGTCCATTATGAATCGAGTCTGAGCGATTTATCCTACGATGGAAAAATATTCACCTGCACCTTTACCCACCCAGATGGCTCCAGCCATCAACACCTTAGTGAGCGTGTGCTTTTCGCAACTGGCCGCATCCCCAATACCGATAAGCTTCAGCTGAAAAATACGGATATTGTAACCAATTCCAGAGGATTCATTCAGGCTGATGACCATCTAGAAACTAGCGCCCCTGGGACTTATGCCGCTGGCGACATCGCAGGAAAGTTCATCCTCCAGCACACAGCTAGCTACGACATGCACTATCTACGTCAGACTCTACTGAAAGGTAATACGGAGGCTCTAGATTATGGAGCGGTACCACATGCCATTTTCACCGAGCCTGAAGTAGCCTCCGTTGGTTTCACTGAGACAGAGCTGCAGGAAAAAGGCATTCGCTACGTCAAAACTCTACGCGACTGGAAATCCAGTGCCCGCGCGATGGCTAGTAAACTGGACTATCCGCGCACAAAGATTCTTATATGCCCAGATTCATACTCAGTGCTGGGATGTCATCTGATTGGTCCTGATTCCTCCACATTGATTCACCAAATACTCATGCTAATGCACTTGAAGAATGACATCCGTGAAGTCCCAAAAATGATCCATATTCATCCAGCTCTACCCGAACTATTTCTCGATGCGGCAGTGGACGTGATCAAACAAGCAAAAGCAGCAAATAAGTAATCTAATAAATTCTCATTTCTAAGCACTCACTTCACACGACTAAGTACTAGCCCATGCGATTCACGTTAGACTCATGGGATGAACATTACAAAATCTCGCCTATTTCACCATTGCTTCGAGTGAGATAATTGCGTCCTCTAGCAGCCTCAATTATTTATTGAAAGAATCATGACTCAACCACCAACACTCAACGAAGTATCTCGCCGCTATAGCATTGCGGAATTTGTCGCCGCCACAGAACAACAAGATCGCGGCCACGGGGTTTTCGAACTCGAAACACCACGCATGCTCGAAGTAAACCTCAACGGAAGGATGCATACTAAGCTTGGTTCAATGGTATCCTATCGTGGTGAAGTAAAATTCACCCGCGAAGGCATCCTAGACCAAGGCGTTGGTAGCCTTCTTAAGAAAGCCATTTCAGGCGAAGGTATGCGCCTCACCTATGCCGACGGCCAAGGCTCAGTTTACCTAGCCGATGCAGGAAAGAAGATCTCTATTCTTAATCTCAACAACGAAGGCATCGTTGTGAACGGTAATGATGTATTGGCCTTTGAGCCGACGCTCGACCACAAGATTTCAATGATGAAGAAAGTGGCTGGCATGATGGCTGGCGGCCTCTTCAATGTAGCCTTCAACGGCAGCGGACTGCTAGCGGTCACTAGTCACTATGAGCCCGTTACTCTTCGCGTTACTCCAGGGAATCCGGTATTTACCGACCCAAATGCAACAGTCGCGTGGAGCGCTGGACTCAGTCCAAATATCAAGACTGACGTTTCACTCAAAACCTTTTTCGGGCGGGCCTCAGGAGAATCACTTCAAATGGTATTTGAAGGCGAAGGCTTCGTAGTCATTCAACCGTACGAAGAAGTCTACCTTAACCAGAAAGGCTGAATCAAAAAGACGCTTGGATCTAGCTAGCGGCTACGGCCCCAGCCACTCCCTCAATCAACATCTGCACGCCGATCACAGCTAAGATGAGCCCCATCAAGCGTGTCACGATATTGATCCCTCCTTTTCCTAGATAGCGCACGATTTTCTCACCGGAAACAAAGAAGAAATAGGTTACAACACAAAGCAGTGCAAACATACTCACTGTAATTACTGATTCACTCCAACCTCCGGTGCTCGAAAAATTGATGGTAGTCGCAATCGTTCCTGGTCCAGCGAGAATCGGTACAGCCAGAGGAGAAATAGCCACATCAACATCTCCCTCGTCAGTCGCATCCATACCTCGAGGCTTATGCATCTTGGAACGCTCACCATTGAGCATGTGGTAACCAATCAAGAAAACCAGGATTCCTCCAGTCACGCGTAGTGCGGGTAATGTAATCCCGAAAAGATGAAAAATAGCATTCCCTAACAACGCAAATGCTAATATTATACAAAACGCGATGAGCAACGACTTCCTCGCTATCTGCCTCTTTCTTTGAGCCGTTTCACCTGCAGTAAGACCGATAAAGACCGCCGTATTTGCGACTGGGTTCATGATGGCAAAGTACCCTAGAAAAATAGTCAGTATATGTCCTAGTAAATCATGTATCATAGGAGTCTTAAGGTAGCTTCATAAATCAAGATGAATAGCTTAATCACTTCTAACCCCCCCCCTTTCATCTCTAGTGAGACATCGAGAGTAAGTCGATTCTTGTATCCCGTCATCTCACGTGTAGAGTGATTTTTGTAACTCTGCTAACAGCGTACTCCCATACTCCCATACTCCCATACTCCCATACTCCCATACTCCCATACTCCCATACTCCCATACTCCCATACTC
>CAXMPP010000189.1:0-4042 GCA_964195395.1 uncultured Thermodesulfobacteriota bacterium | reverse complement strand
AGGTAAACGTCAAAAAGCAGTCGAACGACTTGACCTCAATGTCTCGAACTATGCTCAGTGGAATGCAAATC
Source organism: uncultured Thermodesulfobacteriota bacterium (assembly GCA_964195395.1). GTDB lineage: Bacteria > Verrucomicrobiota > Verrucomicrobiia > Verrucomicrobiales > Akkermansiaceae > Rubritalea. Next base: position 3,971 of record CAXMPP010000189.1, on the reverse strand, counting down.
CACTCCAGTCTCAAAGTGAGGGTACTTTGAATGCCCAGAATTCCACTCCAGAGATGACTGCCTTTGCTCCCGTTTGGATCGATGGTGAACTCGTCTTGGTGCGTCGAGTGAAAGTCCTCGGAAGCGAAAAATTGCAAGGAATTTGGCTGAAAAAACAGGAGATTGTGAAACAACTACTAGACTAGAACCTTACCTTGATAAAGTAAGCGAAGACACTGAGGAGAATGTGATGCTCAAACTCCCCTTCATTTTGATTCCCCAGCAAAGTTCCTTTAGCTTAGTCGGAGTGAGTATGCGCGAGGTCATTGATGGGCCGATCGGTCTAGCTTGGTTAGGTGTAGGTTTCGCCTTGGTTGCAGGGTTCTTTATGTTACGTGCAGTCATCAAGATGAGTGAGAGGCGGGCAGCATTCGTGTCCTCAGTCACCCACGAGCTCCGCACACCACTCACCACATTTCGCCTCTATAGTGACATGCTCAGCTCTGGTCTCGTAAAAGAACCCGCCACCAAGCAAAAGTATTTAGAAACTTTAAGGACGGAATCAGAACGACTCACCCACCTAGTAGAGAACGTGCTCGCGTATTCCCAGATTGAGCGTGGCGGAGCGTCAGCCAAGAAATCTGAGGAACTATGCCTTGGGGCACTGATCGAAAGATCCACCGAGAGGCTCGACGCCCGAGCGCATGAAGCGGGCATGAAATTACAGGTACACATGACTGAGCTTGATTCAGAACGAAAGCTGCGGATCAATTCGACTGCGGTAGAACAAATTCTTTTCAATCTCGTAGATAACGCGGCAAAATACGCCTGCGAGGGTGGTTCTGTGATTACCCTCACGGCTGAGTTCCAGAAGAATAACCTGCGGATCGCCGTGTGTGATCAAGGGCAGGGGATTTGTAGAAGAGAACGAGGCAGGCTCTTCAAACCCTTCCATAAAACAGCAGAACAAGCAGCCAGCACCAAACCTGGTGTAGGTCTAGGCCTAGCTCTCTGCCGTAGACTTGCCCGCGCGATGAAAGGGGACCTCGTCTACGAAAAAACTGACCAAGGTTCCTGTTTTGTTCTTAAAGTGCCTTCAGAGCTAAAATAGACGCGACCATAGATTGTGTTTTTGATGCGCTCATTCCACTGATTAAACAGATTACTTAGGGAGTGTGATTCCAGAGCAACAAAGATGAAGTGAGCTGATTCAAGCTTCTAGCCAACTTCTTCAAAGGAGAAGGTCATACAAACCATAAGTTTACAGTGATATGAGGATCTCGGCTGAAAGCCAAGATCAGAGCCCAACCCGAGACCCTCTATTCTAGTATTTCACAAATGTGACCATGACGAGTATGATGAAAACATAGAAACCCCAGTCAGCCATTCTCTATTTAAGCGACTTAGTCACGTGCAGAGACCTTCATATTTCAGCTCTGCAATACGCTAACTCTCACGCTGAGAAAAAAAGCGAAATTTCTCTAAAAAAAGAGCTTGCGCCGAATCGATTTTTAAACATACTCCGCCCGCAGCCGAAAGGCAGCAAACGACAAGGTCACAAGCCGAATTAGCTCAGTTGGTAGAGCAGTTGATTTGTAATCATCAGGTCATCAGTTCGAGTCTGATATTCGGCTCCATTTTATCCCTGAATTCCCAACGGAATCAGGGATTTGTTGTTTCTAGATGTAACGTGGTTTGTCAGAACCGTGAACACTCCACTTTATCCAGTTACTTTTCTCGTAGTGATCTCTGAGCGCAGACTGCGACAGACAATAGTTCTTTTTTAGGGTGAATTAAATTTTTCGGTTGTGGAGTTAAAGGTAAGTTTTGAAAAATGCTGCGTGGGCCAGTCGACTGCCAGCTCTGGGGGAAGTTCGATCTCCAAGGCTTTACTTAGAATTGCTATCTTCCGCTTGCGAATACATTTTGGTTGATTCGTCTGTAAGTGGGCCAGAGTAAGCCGCAGAGCTTCAATAGCAAACGGAGCCAATTCCAGATGATCTCCCTGCCTGTAATCAGAGTGACTCATGGCCCATGCCTTGGAGATCGGCGTGTTAAAATCAAATCCGGGAAGTGTGTTCCAGAATGTATGCAATTTTCGACCGCAGCCAGTTGTCTGTATAAACGAAATGCCAACTTAAATCCGCTTCGAGTTCTGGCGTTAAGGCGTATTCATTGGTAACGATTCGAATCACCGATGAGGCGGCTGCTCGAGAAAGCCGCCGCCGTTGTTTCAGATAATCGAGAAGAGTGGGGATCGCTTGCTTCCCAAATTTGTTTTTATGACAAAGACCCACAAATCGAGCATCACGCTTGAGACCATCGAGTAATGACATATATTTTTGCAGAGAATAAGTTTTTTTGGGGGGGGGAGAATTGATTTCAAAAATAAAAAGTTCACTCAAAGTAGTTTTGATGGAGGTCCTTTACCACGTGTGGAAAGGGAAATTATAATCAATTGAAGCCATTTTCCTCAATTTATCTCTGGTCAAACGGTAGTTCGGATGGGAAAGTCTCGCTGTTCAAATTCGAATCAATTTTAAACTAACATTACTATGGGAATCCTAGCACAAAACATGGTCGACACAGTCGGCAACACTCCGCTCATCAAGCTTAACAAAATCACTGAAGGTCTCGATGCTGAGATCTACGTCAAAGGTGAATTTTTCAACCCGCTCTTCAGCGTCAAAGACCGTATCGGTAAGTCGATGATCGAAGCTGCTGAGAAAGATGGATCACTCAAGCCGGGTGGCACAATCATCGAGCCTACTTCTGGTAACACAGGAATCGCTCTCGCATTCGTATCACGCGCTAAAGGTTACCGTTGTGTTCTCACAATGCCTGAGTCGATGTCCATTGAGCGCCGCGTACTTCTTCGTATGCTCGGTGCTGAGATCGTTCTTACTCCAGCCGCTAAAGGTATGGGTGGAGCGATCGCAAAGGCAAAGCAACTTCTCGAAGAAGATCCAACAGCATTCGGTCCATCACAGTTCGACAATCCAGCAAACCCACAGGCTCACCGCGAGACTACTGCGGAAGAGATCTGGAGCGCACTCGACGGCGACGTTGACTTCCTCGTTTCAGGTGTCGGTACTGGTGGCACTATCACTGGTGTTGCTGAAGTGATCAAGGCGCGTAAGCCTAGTTTCCAAGCAATCGCAGTGGAGCCGGAGAACTCTCCAGTTATTGGTGGTGGTTCCCCAGGTCCTCACAAGATCCAGGGCATTGGTGCTGGATTTATCCCAGGTAACCTCAACATGGAGATCGTCGACGGCACAATCACTGTGACTAACGAAGATGCATTTGAGACTGCCCAGAAGCTCGCTCAACTAGAAGGCCTTCCAGCGGGTATCTCTACAGGTGCTAACGTTTGGGCTGCTATCGAGCTTGCTAAGCGTCCAGAAGCTAAAGGCAAAAAGATCGTAACAATCGGTTGCTCCAGCACTGAGCGTTACCTCTCCACTCCACTCGCTGAAAAGATCCGCGAGGAAGTGGCTAACCTTCCAGTGAGTGAAATCGTATAGTCTCGCTTTGAGATGACATTTTCAAAAGCCCGTGGCGTAATTGCTGCGGGCTTTTTCTTTTACTTTTCAAATCGGCTGTTAGCTTTCCTCCAACATGGACGCGCTAATCAAATGTGTACAATCGGGGCAAGAACTCGCAGCTGATCAAATCGTTGCCTCTGCTGAGTTCTTATTGGATGAAAATGCTTCTATTGAGAAAAAGGTAAGTTTCCTCAAAGGGCTTTCAGCAAAAGGTGAAACACCTGCTGAAATTGCAGGATTTGTGGAAGCATTCCTCGAACGTGCGGTCGACCCCGGTACTACCGGAATGACTTTTGACGGTCCAACCATCGATGTCTGCGGCACTGGCGGTGATAAGCTCAACCTCTTTAATGTCTCTACTACCAGCATGTTCGTGATCGCTGCTGGTGGAGCAACTGTCGTGAAGCACGGTAACCGCGGCATCACCTCAAAGAGTGGTGGGGCTGA
>CAXMPP010000188.1:0-4046 GCA_964195395.1 uncultured Thermodesulfobacteriota bacterium | reverse complement strand
TTCGGCATATTTGGCTTAGCGGGATTTGCCGTGCTGATATTTTTCGTCATGCCGATGTGGCAAACGTACTTCGACGCTAAGGCCTGGGAACCTACAACAGCCACCGTGGTCTGGAGCCAAGTCCGCACCCATGATGGCGACGACGGCGACACCTACAGCGCTGATATTTTCTATAAATACAATTACGATGAGCGAGTCTACAAGTCCAACGACCTCGGACTGATGGGGGGCAGCTCCAGCGGGAGAGACGGCAAACAAGATAAAGTAAATGCCCATCCACCTGGCAAACAAATCACCTGCTTCGTCAATCCAGACAACCCTCACGACGCTTTGTTAGAGCGCAAAATGGGCTGGTGGGCAGCGTTCTCGCTCTTCCCACTCCCCTTCATTGCGATCGGAGTCGGTGGACTCATTTTTGGGCTCAAAAAGAAAAAGAAAGCGCTCAACGCAAGCGCTAAACTACGCTCAGGAAACACAACGCTCCGTTCGAATAAACGGAAGGAATTTAGCCCTCGTAAAAAGCGTATCGGCTGGATCTTTGGAGCCCTCCTTATCGCAGCCTTTTGGAATGGAGCCACCTCAATACTTCTATTGCAAGTAATCGAAACTTGGCAAAAGAATGACCCCAATTGGTTTCTCACTCTCTTCGCTACTCCATTCGTCCTAGTCGGCATTGGCATGATCCTTCATTTCTTTTACCGCATACTGGCGTGTTTCAATGCAGCCCCGATTCTCACGCTGTTCCCAGCCGAAATCACAGTGGGAGAGAGCGTTCAGCTGAAATGGAAGACCCTCAGCGGTGAACACAAACTCAGCCACTTCGCCATCTATCTGGTCGGCGAAGAAGAAGCCAAATACCGCCGTGGAACCAATACAGTCACCGACATATCCATCTTCTACGAGCAGGCTCTGATCGACACCAAAGACCCGCGCAAGGTGAGGCGAGGTGAGGCAGAAATCGTTTTAACCTCAGACACCATGCCCAGCTGGAAGAGCACTAACAACGCTATCAAGTGGTCGCTGCGCGTGCGTGGCGAAATTTCCTTCTGGCCCGACATCAAGGACAACTACGAAGTGACCGTCCTGCCTGCAAACTCCCAACACTAAGCTCATGACTGACTCCATCTCTATCCAGCTCGACCAACAGAGCTCCGAGTTCCTACCCGGCTCCACCATTTCCGGTAAGGTCATTTGGACTGCTGCCGCTGCGACGCAGAAGATTGAAATCCGCCTCTTCTGGTTCACCGAAGGGCGCGGCACTCAAGACATCGAGCTGGCAGAAGAACGCAGTTGGGATGCTAAAGAGCAAACTGGTCAAGCATTCGAGTTCACCCTACCGCTCGAACCCTACAGCTTTTCAGGCAAGCTCATCTCCCTCCAATGGGCGCTCGAGGCCGTCACCCTCCCCAAAGAAAGCGCCACAGCAAAAAAGATCTTCACCCTCAGCCCCAATGGCAAAGAACTCATCCTCAGCTCGGTGGAAAATACCCACACTGCCGATAAGAAAAGGTAGGGAGGGAAACGCTAAAATAATTAAATTTTTAGCCCAAGACAGAACCTTGCAATTCTATACATAACACGGGAACTGATCATAGTGATCGAATTTTCAGTAAATACTGAAAATAAAGTTTGCTTCAAAAATTAGGCCCAGCTATGTTCCGGCAATGAAGTCGCCCTATGAATCACCTGAAGATGAAATTTGTGTCACAAAACAGGTGAAGGGCAACAAGCCGCAGTGGCCTATCCATACTATTTTATCGGTCACAGCAGTCTCTGTTCTATACCGGTTGATTGCTCTCAATGGAAAAGAACAATCAGCGCTTCTATTTATTGGGATTCCAGCAATTTTAGCAATCTTACTCCACCAGGCTCCGAACGCTAAGAGCCCAATGGGAAAGATCATGAAGGGCATCACGCTTTCATTGCTCATTTTTGGAATTCTCTTCATCGAGGGACTTGCCTGCATTTTAGTCGCTGCCCCATTATTCTACTTCGTTGGGTTTTTAGTAGGACTCATTTTGAAATGGCAAAATGGATCGAAGAGCAAGATAAGAAGTGTCGCTCTAGGCGCTATTCTGCTGACTGGCATCGAAGGATCTCACCATGCGCTGAGCTTAGACAGATCGGAAACGATTCAAGTGAGTAAGCAGTTACCAATGAGTGCTCGGGAAGCTAAAGATTCACTCGCGGCTGGTCCACTCTTGGATAATAAATCTCTGCCACTTTTTCTGAAATTGGGATTTCCTCAGCCTCAAAGCATTCAAGGCAATGACCTCGAAGTCGGTAGTATTTGGAAAATCCACTTTGCTGGTGGTGAAGGAAAAGCTGGCGACCTCGTTGTGCGAGTAGAGGAGTCCACTGCTAGCACTGTCCGTTTTGTCACTGAGAGCGACAGCAGCCACATAGCCCATTGGTTAGACTGGAAAGAAGTCACATGGACATTCTCTGATACAGCTAAAGGATGCTTAGTTTCAATGACAATCGACTACGACCGCCAGCTCGATCCTGGCTGGTACTTTACCCCAGTGGAGAGATTCGGCGTGCGACAGGCATCACAATTTTTCATCGATGAATGTTTTAAGCCAGATGAATCTAGACCCATTCATTGAGCCACTAGCTCTTTACCTGCCGCTCAGCGTGGCGGCCATTCTGTGGCTGAGTTTGAATATTTATCCACGCCTCAGAGTTGCCATCGTCATGACCACACTCTGGCAGGCAGCCACACTCCCTTGGGTAAATTTTTTAGCCAGTTCTCAGAATTGGTGGCAATTTACCACGACTGGCCCTTCTATCTTTGGGATACCCACCAGCTTCTATTTAGGATGGATCGTCCTCTGGGGAATTATCTCTACAATTTGCTTAGGAAAACTACCTACACGGTATTCATTTCTTATCGTTCTACTCATTTTTGGACTGCTTGATCTATTCTGCATGCCACTTCTCAATCCTGTTTTAGAGCTTTCACCGCAGTGGCTTATTGGTGAGCTCTTCCTACTCATCCTTTGTCTCACCCCTTCACTGTGGCTAGCGCACCTGACACTTCTCCGTAGAGGCTTGCCCCAGCGTAGCTCTCTCATCTGCTTTGCCTTCTGTTTGTTTGTTATTGGTGTCCTGCCATTCTGCACCTCACCTAATATAACGCAGGAATTGGCTCTCCAACCCCAGCGATACAGCCACCTTGCCCACGCTCTCTGGCTCGGTGCATTTTTCACCACAGCCATACCTGGAGTCAGTGCGGCCATCGAGTTTGTAAGGATAGGACACGGCACTCCTATTCCCTTCGATCCGCCTCAGAAGCTCACCACTTCAGGAGCTTATGCCTATCTAAAGAACCCAATGCAAACGAGCATGGCAGCAAGCCTTATCGTCTGGGGACTTTATTGGAATAGTCCACTCTGCTACATCCTAGCTCTTGTTAGCTGTATTTATAGTGTTGGCATCGCTCATTGGTCAGAAAATGATGACCTTGAGAAGCGCTTTGGAAGCCGCTGGTCTAACTACAAGAAAAGTGTCAGATCGTGGATTCCTCGCTGGAGACCGTATCCTCAGAATTCTCCAGCGCGTATCTACTTTGATTTAGAATGTGATTCGTGTTCGATGATCGCGCGCTGGTTTCAGAGGCGTATTGAAAACGATTTGCAGCTACACCCATCTAACTCACATCCATCTGGAAAACTTAAGCGTGTAAGCTATGAATTTACTGGGAAAGATGAGTGCGCCTCTGGCGTTATTGCCATTGGATGCGCCCTCCAACACATTCACTTTGGCTGGGCATTTGTTGGGTGGATCATTCAACTACCTTTGATCTCGCACATTGCTCAAGTCTCCATGGACAGCGTCATTCCCCCTAAACCCTAAAACTAAAGATGTGGATGCTCCTAAAACTAGGGACTTGGTCGCCTATACCATATATCCTTTAGACAGGTCGGAAGTTGTTGGGGAATTCCAAGCATTGCTCTGGTCGTGACAAAAACCCTTGAAACTCAGCCCTCCAACGCTTACTCCCTCAGCCATCAATCGCTCAGTTCACCAGAGCAGCACTTTCC
>CAXMPP010000187.1:0-4055 GCA_964195395.1 uncultured Thermodesulfobacteriota bacterium | reverse complement strand
AAAATCATCACCAAGTTACTACCCAACGAGCTTGACCCCCAAAAACGGAAATCAATAGCTTTAGATCATCAACGTAAATGTCTCAAATCCGCACGCCGGTTTTTAGCAGCCTTGAATTGCAATTGCTCCTTACCTCAAGATCTCAAAATGTACGCATTTGTTGGGACCGCGCTGCCTACGCTATCTCAATTGCAGATAGCGCAAGGCCGCAAGCTTACCTCAGTCGACAGCCAACCTGGTGACGGTACGGTTACGATGTATTCAACCCTCCTAAAAAGAACGAATCAAACTCAAGGCTCCATCCCTTGGACCAAAACTTACACAGTGAATAAAGACCATGTGAAAATGACCAGCGATGCCTACTTCATTGACGACCTTTTACACCTTTTACTGGCTGAACCTAAAGCCTACAACAAAACGACACTATGAAGTCAGCCCCACATTTTCAACCTGAAGACGAGTTTAACAAGAAACTCATAGCTGACGTTTTCCCAGAAAATCGGCAGAACCCTACCCCATCAGGGAAATACAACCTTGTTGTGATCGGAGCCGGAACAGCTGGTTTGGTGACTGCCGCAGGCGCTGCTGGCCTAGGAGCTAAGGTAGCGCTCATCGAGAGGCAGTTTATGGGAGGAGACTGTCTAAATGTTGGTTGTGTCCCCTCAAAGGCCATCATCAGTGCTGCACGTGCGGCTGCAGCAACTCGCAACACTGACAAACTAGGTGTCAGCCATTCTACGAAAGCTGAAATTGACTTCGGCAAAGTAATGGAGCGAATGCGTCAGCTCCGCAGTGAGATTAGCCCCAATGATTCAGTTGAACGCTTTGAGGCATTAGGCGTTGATGTCTACCTTGGTCAAGGACGCTTCACTAGCTCCAGCACAGTGACTGTAGATGACACCGAACTAGAGTTTTCTAAAGCTGTCATCTGTACTGGCGCACGGGCTGCCGCCCCTCCGATAAAAGGCCTTGAGGATGTTTCCTACCTAACAAATGAATCCCTATTCAGCCTAACTGAGTTACCTAAGCGACTGGCCATTGTAGGAGCTGGACCGATCGGCTGTGAAATGGCGCAAGCCTTTGCTAGACTAGGATCTGAGGTATACCTAGTAGAATCCGGCTCCGGCATTATGGCTAAAGAAGATCCTGATGCCGTAAGCATTTTAGAAAAACAACTTCGCTGTGACGGAGTACATATTTTAGGTGGAGGTAAGGATCTACAACTAGCGCAAGATGACACAGGTGAGATCCACCTAATTTCGCATGCTGCCACAAAAGAATACAACATAGCTGTAGACCAGCTTCTGATTGCAGTAGGCCGAGCCCCCAACGTAGAAGGGCTTGATCTCGAAAAAGTAGGAGTCCAGTACAGCAACAAAGGCGTGGTGATTAATGACAACTTTCAGACAACCAACAAAAAAATCTATGCCGCTGGAGACATTTGCTCCCCTTATCAGTTCACCCATGCTGCTGACTTCATGGCTCGATCAGTCATTCGCAATGCTCTGTTCTTCGGTCGCGCCAAACACAGCGCACTAGTGATTCCTTGGTGCACATACACCTCACCTGAAATTGCTCAAGTTGGGCTAAACCCAGCAGAGGCCAAAAGAAAAAATATAGCAATCAATAGCTTCACCCAAAGCATGGCTGATGTGGATCGAGCTCGATTAGAAGGTGAAACTGAAGGTTTCGTTAGAGTCCACGTCAAAAAAGGGACCGATAAAATAGGGGGAGCCACTATCGTAGCGAACAACGCTGGAGACATGATAGGCTCGCTCTCCATTGCCATGACTCAAGGAATCGGGCTCGGCTCCATAGCCAATTGTATCAGGCCCTAGCCGACCCAAGGGGAAGACGTTCGTAAGGTGGGCGACCTATATAGTAAAACGCGACTCACCCCTAGAATCGCGTCCAACATGAAACGTCTCATTGCTTGGCAACGATAAAGCCGCTAAGTCCCCAAAAAAAGAGGTCAAAAGGCAAAGATCGTTAGAGAAAACTAGCTATATCCACACAGTCTTACGAGGGTAAGACTATTGATCTAGTCTATCTAATGCCTGCGCAGGTGTTCGGGCGTATTTTATAAATTTGACCGTAGCTTTGGTTCCGACGTCGTAGTTGTCATGCTATGACATCTATGAAATTGACGTTGCAATGGTGAAGTCCAAAGCGAGGGAAAAACACTGACCGATTCACCTTAATTGACTTCATTTAGGCTAGTTGAATATAAGTTGAGGTGAATGGTCGCTGCCTTACGCTTGGAAGTTTGGTTGCATTTTTTTGATGGGCTCCTTGTGTTCTACCAAGCGTTGAGAAAATTACGGAGCGTAACAGAGGGGCCCCACAAGAGGCACAGAATATCGAGAAGGTCTGCGTAATCTACCGACTTTTGATGATCACCGCGAACCAGATGATAGGGGCCTTGGGTAAAATAGTGCCAATCGCATATATTGCCAGGGCGATTGGCTGGCTAGGGGCTACTGATGATGGATTTATTGATTAGAGCTATGGCTTTCCATGGATAATTAGCATAGTAATCCATCGCTCCATTGAGTGAGTCGTACTCGTGGAATGGAATAAGGGCCAGCATCGCACCTCGGAGGAGGCCTAAATTCTTTGCGGCCCTTGGGGTTCGGGTTGCGGTGCTGTCTTCCCTCCAGCGACAGGTGTCTTTACGCCAGTGATTTTTATTTTCCACGCTCCAATGCGCACGGATGATGTATGCTAGCTCTTTTGGGCTGCGCTCCCCCTCTTCGAGACTAGTAATGAAGTGACGTGTCTCCTCGGTAACCTTGGCACTCTTAACATTAGTGAACCTACGCTTTAGGCTGAGTAGTTGTCGGCTCTGAGGGAAGCTGCTGATGCTTTCTTCTATTGTGTAGCAGCGCAGTTCACGGTGCTCGATACGGCCGTGAGACTTCTCTAGTGGACAGATGTAAATGGCATCTTGGTGATCTAGACGTAGCTGAGCTTCCTTATAGAGGTTGGGTTGATTCCCCTTGAGGGCTGAGACGTAGTCACCGCCTTTTGTTACTATTTGGAGAGCCGTTTTTTTGGGTGCCTAGCGCGTCGTTGGTAATAACAGTGTTGGTGAGGCTGAGTTCTTTTTTAGCTAATAGCTTAGTGGTAACCGGTAGTTCACAATCATTCTTCCCGCCACTGTAAGTCTCCATCGCCAGAGGGATGCCAGTGCTGCTGTGGCAGAGCGTGACGATTGATCCGAGTTGGCCTTTCCCACCGAGATCTTTGCCGTCGATGGCAAGGGTTTTTGGGAGTGAGTCGGAATGCTCGATCAGCCAGTTGTTGATGGCGGAGGCCATGGATTTCGGATCGATTTTATTAACTAGATCGTTGATGGCGTCATACCCTGGCATTGTTAGGCGACCAGTTGCCTTACTGCGTTGAGTTAGCCCCATCGCTCGACGTTGGTTTTCATCTAGTGCTCCGCATTTACGCCAAATTGATTTCACATCGGGCGCTCCACAGATAAGTCCGTAGCTTATGAGCCCTAGCATTGCTGTGAAGGGGTGACGCTTACCAAACGCACCGCGTGGGTCATCGATCTCTTCAAAAGCTTGCCGCAGAGTCCGCAACTCCGAGCACTTGAGGGCGCAGCGTGCTCCGGAAGTGGCTGAGGCAACCGCTTTTTGATGAACTTCAGGCAGCTCAGATGGGCTCGACAGGAGGCCTAGAGAGCTCTTTTGTAGAGGTTTCACCCAGAGCCTTTTGGGCGACTTTAAGTCTTGGTAAAAGTCTGCTCTGTGGCGAGCAAAGCCCTTTGTTAGCCCTAGCGGTGTCCAGTTTGTAGCTTTGTAGAGGGTGCCTGTGTGCTGTTTGGGGTCATGAAAACTCTCAGCAAGTAGTGGACGGTAGCCGTGAGATTTTTCCCATTCGTTCTGAAGGCTTCTAAGAGCAAGGCCCATACATTGACTTGCTAAATTGGGTCTCCGAACGGCATCAATAATCAAAAATCGACGGAGTTGAACAACGAGCTTGAGCCTGTTTGCGCAGGTAACCTTATCCCATTGAATCAGTTTTTCCCGTTCCTTGAGGTG
>CAXMPP010000186.1:0-4109 GCA_964195395.1 uncultured Thermodesulfobacteriota bacterium | reverse complement strand
CGTCTCAAATTCAATGAAGGCTGGCTTACCATCAGCCTCGATATTATAGCTGCGATTCATAATTTTATGGGGTATCCATAAAATTATAAGTGAGCTATTTAGGAATAGTGCTAGGCACATTCCTAGGCACAGAAGGAATAATCCTATATTCTATAATGCTTGAGTGAATCCGCGACGAGTGAGTCGTCTTCGCGGTTGCGCGTCACAGTCAGCGGGTGTGGTTAGTGATTATTTACAATCGTCGGCAGGATCGTATGTGCCTTCTTCGCCTTTGGCCTCAAAGGATGTGCCGCAACCACAGGAGCGTGACGCATTCGGGTTCTGGACTTTAAAGCCAGAGTCGGCGAGTGAGTATTCGTAGATGAGGTGGCAGCCTTTGAGGAATTCGAATGAGTCTTGGGAAACGTGGACGATAGCTCCATCTTCTTCGATAGTGTCGTCACCTTCGTGTGCTACATCAACCTCCATCACATACTGCATACCCGCGCAGCCACCACGTGTGACTGAGAGACGAAGGCCGGAGCCTGGTGCGGCTTGCTTCTTAGCGAGGAGGTTCTTTACCTCTTTGATAGATGATTGCGTGAGTGTGATCATGATGGTGTCGGTCTTGTTGGCGGAAGATAAGCGTGTATTGGCCGATCATCCAATCAAACTTTACAAAATTCGCAGTAGATTTCATAGTTCTGACACTTGAATGCTACGATCTCTGTGTTTAGCCTAGAAAGTATGATCTACCTCGACTCCAACGCGACGACTCAAGTGCATCCAGATGTGCTGGAAGCTATGTTGCCGTATCTCACAGATCAGTGCTACAATCCGTCTAGCGGGTACCGTGCTGGCAAGGCTGTGAAGAAGGCGATAGACAAGGCGCGGGCACAAGTCGCGAAGTTGATCGGAGCCGAGCCCGAGGAGATTGTTTTCACTGGCTGTGGTACTGAGTCAAACAATGCAGCCTTATTTTCGTTAGCCAATGCTGTGGGTAAGGGTAAACGGATCATAACGAGTCAGATCGAGCACAGTTCCATCCTGCGGGTCTGCGAGCACTTGGAAAAACAAGGCTACGCTGTCGAGCGTGTCGGAGTGGATGAAAGTGGTAGGTTAGATCTTCATGCGTGGAAACAAGCGGTCGAGTTAGATGACGCAGGCTTTGCCACTCTTATGTGGGCCAACAATGAGACGGGTGTGATCCAGCCAGTGGCAGAAGCTGTAGCGCTAGCCAAGTCGGCAGGGATTCCATTTCATAGTGATGCGATTCAGGCAGTTGGGAAAACGCCGATTGATCTACAGCAGGAGGACATAGATTTCATGTCGATTTCAGGTCACAAGTTCCATGCTCCAAAGGGAGTGGGGGCATTGTACGTGAACAAGAATGTCTCCTTCGATCCATTACTGTTCGGTGGTGGTCAGGAGGCAGGACGCCGGAGCGGCACTGAAAACGTGGCATCGATCATAGCTATGGGGGCCGCGGCTGAAATGATGCAACTACGTCTCGACGCTGACGGCCATGCTGGAGTTGCCGCCTTGCGTGATCACTTCGAGAAATGTCTCATAGCTGAAGTCGATGGCGTGATGGTCAATGGCTCCAAAGAATTTAGAACAAAAAATACAACCCACCTAGCCTTTGAAAATTGTGAGGCGGCGGGTTTACTCATTTTATTAGATGAATACGGGATGGCCTGTTCGGCTGGTTCAGCCTGCATGACGGGCAAGCAAAAGCCCTCGCATGTCCAAACCGCGATGGGCTACAGCGCAAAGCGCGCTAAGAGCAGTCTGCGTATTTCCTTTTCCATACTAAGCACCATGGAAGAAACCAATGATGCTGTAGAGATGGTAAAAAAAGCAGTGCGAAAGCTACGCAGTGTCCAAGGTTTTAGCGGTGTTGGACCCGTTACAGTCTACACATAGAGTTACTAACTGTTTGTAGGGGGATAATATTCAGTCACTAGCTTCTCCGCTAATAATTTGCGCTGTTCTCTAGGCTTCCAGAGCATGAGCCGGTAGAGGAAGAAGTAGCGGACAATGAGCCGGAAGCGTTGCCAGAATGGGTGCGTCTGCCATTTTTCTGCAGACACGGTGACTTCATTTCCTAGGTAACAAACATCTCCAAGTGGTCGGAGCCGGTCGCTGAGTTCTACGTCTTCCATCAATGGTTGGTCTGTGAGGCAGGAGTATTTGAGTGCGGTTGGTCGGTGAAGAAATTGTGCTTGGTCGCCAAAACTAGTGCGGCCGAAGAGCGCGCGAAACTCATTGAGTACCTCTATCAATAAAAGACCAGCTCCAGAGCTGTCGAAACGTTGGCCCAAGCAACCACCAACCATAGCTGGGTTGGTGGTGATGTTTTTACTGAGCAGTTGGAGAGCGTTGTGAGGAAGTTGTGCGTCGGCGTGGAGGATGATGACCCAGTCGGAGTTGGCGGATTCTACTCCAGTCTTAATCTGCAGCCCACGTCCCGCTGGTGACTGAATGATCCTCCAGCCGCTAGCTGCAGTGAGGGAATCGTCTGTAGACTGAGCATCGACAATGATGATTTCACTGGCTGGATGCGATTGTTGTTGAACGCTTTTTAAGGCGTCTAAAAGGCCTTTACCTGGGTTTTTAGTGGGAATGACAATGCTGATGTCAGTTAACTCCTTTGTTGTTAGCTTGAGCACACTAGTGTTAAGAATACGTTTCCTACCTAGAACCTCCCAAAGGCTCAGAGCAATAAAGGGCAGCCAGAATAACCAGCGGGCATAGACGGGCATGGCCCAATATCCATTGAGTTCGAGTTGTTGCCACACCAGAAAATAGAGTCCAAAGCTGACACTCAATGAGAGCCAAGAAGCGCGTGGCGATAAGGCGGCGAATGGCAGTAGCCATGCAAGGTACCAAAAGTGGATGATGGGTGATAGTAAGACCAATGCTGTCAGAGCTGAGACCGCTGCGCTGAGCCCCGTGAGTCTGCGTGTGTAAAACTGATAGGCTATGGAGAACCATGCTAGTGTGTAAAAGGTAGCGGTCAGCACATTGACGAGTCCTAGGTCACTGTATCTACTATCAGTGGCAAGGAGTTGGAAAACTTGGTAGACTGGGCCATTGAAGCTACCTACTGAACCGAAATGGACGACCGCAATGAGCATGCTTGCCACTTGGTCAATGAAGGGGATAAGTGGGATGACAAAGGCCAGTCCAAACGCTAACCACATTTTCAATGGGCTTCGCCAGAGAAGAAAGGGGATGGCAACCGCGACCATGAGCTTGAAATGGATGGCAAAAGCGAGTGCTGTGCCAGCTAGCATATAGTGCTTTTTATTAAGTGCTAGAATGCCAGCAACGAGGCAGAATACCATCAGGATATCAAAGTGGGCTTCAGCTGAAAACGCGAGGAAGGAAATCGGGCTGAGAGAGTAAAACGCCGCCCATTTGAGAGGTTTTCCTAGTTGCCTCAATAAGGCTAACAAACAAGCGATTAGGCTCAGATCTAACAATGAAAACACCAGCTTATAGCTTGTGGATGAGTACCCTAGTTTATTGATCCAAGAGAAAGCGAAGATCGCAATGGGTGGGTAGGCTGTCGGCTGATCACGGTGGTTCATCAATTCCCAATGAGCATCATGATAAGGCTGTCGTATGGGGTCGTCAGCAATTGCGATGTAGGGATCTTCACCAGCGGCGAGAAGTTTACCCTCCCAAAGGTAGCGGTGGATGTCATCTGATGGAGCTGCCTGTGCAACGAGAACCCGTACGATGATGGCGGGGATAAGGATGGCCAGTAGGGTGGCGCGTGTGGTGGTCCATTTTGGAAAGAGAAGGACAGAGGCTAAACCTAGAATGCCCATTCCAATGGTAAGCATAGTTCTGGAGCTACCAGCAGAGTCGAAGCTGGTGGTTAGCTGCCCGTAAATTCCTGCAAGCAGGCAAAGTAGAAGGATGCAGGATAACCATGCGATATTGCGTGGTTGAAGCATTAGCTCTTTTTCGATGACTGTTTATCCTCTAACATACTCTTTGCACTAAAGAGGAAAAAACCAGCGGCGTAGAGGATAAAGAAGGGGGCAGCGCCTGGTAGTCCATTCAAGCTGTAGCTAATAGCTGTGGCAGTTGCGTAAACAGCTAAAGTCAGCTCGATC
>CAXMPP010000185.1:403-4160 GCA_964195395.1 uncultured Thermodesulfobacteriota bacterium | reverse complement strand
TCTTGGCCTTTGCGTTCTTCGTTTTGTGCGTCCCTTCTAGTTGTGGCCAGCCAAAATTTGCGCTAAATAGATCATTATAGTCTATCACGTTGACTTCTTCCCAAGCATTTTGGCCGACGTCAGCAATAATCAGAGTCTTGCCATCCCATGCGCACCGCCACGGGTTTCGCAGGCCGTAGGAAAGAATTTCTGGGTGTGCTTTTTTCGATCCATGAAAAGGGTTATCTTTAGGGATTGAATAGCTTTTAGGGCCGGAAACATCGATTCTGAGAATTTTCCCTAGAAAGGTAGTGAGATCTTGTGCGCGTTGCTTCGTGTCATTCGCTTTGCCTCCGTCACCGAGCCCAATATAAAGCATGCCATCAGGGCCAAAATCCATCCATCCACCATTGTGGTTTTTAAAGTCCTGATCCTGAGTGAGTAGAATTTCCTCGGATGACTTGTCCGCTTTAGTTTTTGAGGTAGCGGTGTAGCGCGCTACTTTGGTGTCTCCGCTAGTGTCAGTGTAGTAGAGGTAGAAGCGCTTGTCAGATGAAAAGCTCGGTGAGAATACCATGCCTAACAATCCTTGCTCGTTCATCTTGATTTTGATCTTGCTCTTGATGTCGAGGAATGGAGTTTTGAGCAACTCCTTACTCTTTCGGTCGTAGATCTTAATCACCCCTTCTTTTTCTAAAATGTAGAGGTAGTCATCACTGTTCACTGGAGCAGTAAGGTAGACAGGATTTTTGAGGTGCTCGACAACGAGGGTGGCAGAGGGAGCAGCCAGCGCGAGTGAGGTGACTATAGCTGAAAAGGTGAGGACGAGAAGTGATTGCTTCATTAGCTCAAATATCTACCAGATAGAATGAGTGGCAAAGAATTATTTTTCGAGGTGCTGGCTCAATGTAACTCGTAGTTCGGTGCGCGCTCGGAAAATATGGCTTTTGATTGCGGAAACCGAAGTATTTAACACGTCGGCAATCTCTTCGTAGGGCATGTTTTCGTAACGACGAAGAATGATCGCCATACGTTGTTTTTCTGGGAGCGCATTGATTGCTTCGTCAACTGCAGCTTGGAGCTCGGTTTGAAGTGTTTCCGCATCCGGTGTGCGTGAGGCATCGGCTGCTATCTGACTGAAGTGTTCTTCTTCACGTTCCTCAAGCGAGTGCGTTTTCCGACGCGAACGTTTTTTGCTTTCGTTGAAAACAAGGTTACGCGTGATGGTGAAGAGGAAAGTAGTGAATTTCGCTTTTCGTTGGTAGCGTGGAGCCGCTTTCCAGAGGCGGATGAAAACTTGCTGGGCTATGTCTTGGGCATCGGAGGCATTTCCCAGCATTTTAGCAACCGTGCCGATAATCATATTTTGGTGACGCTCAACCAAATCCTGGAAGGCCGCGTGATCACCAGTTTTGACCCGCATCATGAGAGCCACATCGATAGCGTCGTCTGAGTGAGAGTCTGGCGTATCGATGTCGGACATAGGGTAGGTGATGCTCTGTGCGGCAGTGTTCGACATAATGCTATAGTTAGAACAGCACCACAACGGAGAAGTTGTGAAATCTTTGAAGAAAAAGAGGCTAATAGTGACGCTAACGGATGAACCGCTGACGCAAGTTTTTGAGAAGTCCTTGTATTTCTTGGGCTTCCGTCTGAAGTGTTATGATGCCCTCGATACTCAAATTTGGTTGTTTGAGGGCTGTTCGAATGGCTGATTCACGCTGCTGCAGTTGCTTACTGATTAGCATGCTGGTCGTTTCCTCTGCCGCTTTGATTGGGTCTTCTGGAATAGCCTCAGCAAAGTTTCGCTGGAGGGCTAATTGATCCGCTGGAGGAAGAGTCATCAAGAAGCTCTGAATAGAAGAACTCTTTGATGGATCTGGTTTGCGCGAGAGAATGAGATTAAGCAGATGACCACCAGTAGTGACTGAGAGCGGCTCGTGCAGTGACTCCACTTGCTCGCATAACCAGTCTAGAGCGACACCCGAACTGAGTGCTAAAAAGCAAAGGTAAGCAACGGTGCCATCCATCGCGGTTGGTTCGATGATCTCGCGCGGTGCTTCATTCTGGTCGCGGTAGTTGTTCGGACGACTGGCTTCAAACTTCCTTTTCTTTGCTTCATTGACAATAAGTTCGCGGAAGTCTTGGTCGTTCATACCGAGACGGGCTGCAACTTTCGAGATGATCATCTCCTGAGCCACTTTATCTTTCACCATCTGTGCCAGCTCGCTGAGGTCTGTGGCTAAAGCCGAGCGATCTTTGATGCTATTGAGGTCGGTCGTCGCTGTGGCGTGTTTTAGCTTGTAGTCGAAAAATTCTTCTGCGTCGTCGAGTAGTTTTTTGAAGGCATCGACTCCATTGGCTAGGATGTAGGAATCTGGATCTTCGCCTTCTGGCATGGTGACGCAACGAACATTGATACCTTCGGTGACAAAAACTTTGAATGCACGAGTCGTGGCTTTATGGCCAGCGGCGTCGGAGTCGTAACAAAGCACGGCGTCTTTGGTGTAGCGCTTGAGCAATCTAGCGTGGTGCTCGGTGGTACCAGTGCCGAGGGCGGCCACTACATTTTGAATCCCTTGTTCGTGGAGTGAAATGACGTCGATCTGACCTTCGCAGAGGATCGCGTATTTCGCTTTAGAGATCGGGCGTCGCGCCTTGTCTAAACCAAAAAAGATGCGTGATTTATCAAACAACTGAGTTTGCTTAGTGTTGATATACTTGCCAGAATTAGGATCATTGATCAGCTGGCGGGCGCTGAAACCAATAATATCGCCGTAGTCGTTGTGAATGGGAAACAGTAGCCGGTTGCGCCAGTTGACATAAATGCCCGCACGTGGGTTCTGAGCGTCTTTTAAACCACAAATACCTGAGTCACTGAGTTCTCTTCCTGTGTACCCTTTTTGCTTAGCCCATTGGAGGTAAACGGCTGGGTTATCAGGCATCCAACCTATCAGCCAGCGTTCAGCTGACTCTAGGGTGAAGCCGCGCTTCTTTAAGTAGTCACGAGCAATTTGAGCATCTGGTGACTTGCGGATGAGTTGGTGGAAATAGGCTGCCGATTCATTGTGAAGTTGAACTAGACGAGACTTTGACCGTCGGCGTTTCTCCGCGTTAGGGTCATAGACGGCATCTTCGATGGTTACTCCAGCACGAACGGCTAGCTTTTTTACGGCATCGACGAAGGGCATATTCTCGTACTTTTGTACGAATGTGATTGCTGAGCCACCTTCACCACAACCGAAGCAGTAGAAGAACTGCTTCCCTGCATTGACATTGAACGAGGGTGTTTTCTCGTTGTGGAAAGGGCAATTAGCTTTGAAGGCGCCTCCAGCACTCTTGAGGGGGATGTAGCCAGAGATCACATCTACGATGTCAGTCTGAGCTAAGATGCTTTGGATAGTTTCCTCAGGGATAAGTGCCACGGCACAGTTCTGCATCTTGCTCGTCTTGTATTCAATACTGAAAATTGAAATAGCTGATCTAACTTAGCAATAGACCGTAAAGGTTGTCATTCGATCATCTAATAAACCATATCAGATCGAATTCATCATCATTTCGGTTGCGGGCTGAATAATCGTGGGCATAATCCCGCCAGAATTTACTCAAACACTTTTATATGGAGAACGTAATCATCATAGGAACAGGACCTGCTGGCTACACAGCAGCGATTTATACCGCACGTGCGGACCTCAGCCCGCTCATCCTCACCGGCTCTCAACCAGGTGGACAGCTCACGACAACGACAGATGTCGAGAATTTTCCAGGTTTCCCCGAC
>CAXMPP010000185.1:0-393 GCA_964195395.1 uncultured Thermodesulfobacteriota bacterium | reverse complement strand
AGAAAATGCAGCAGCAGGCTGAGAAGTTTGGCGCTCGCGTCCAGAATAGCGTGGAAGTCACCAGCGTTGATAAAAACGACGACGGATCATTCACTGTGAACGCTAAGGATGTGTTCGGCGCAGACGTGCACGTTTGGCAGACTAAGACTGTAATCATCGCATCTGGAGCTTCTGCTAGATATCTAGGACTTCCTGGTGAGATGGATCTCGTGAAAAGTGGTGCAGGCCTTACCGCCTGCGCTACATGCGATGGAGCATTCTACCGCGACGTGCCAGTTTGTGTTATCGGTGGTGGTGACTCCGCGGCTGAAGAAGCAAGCTTCCTCACTAAGTTCGCTAGTAAAGTTTACCTCATTCACCGTCGCGAGGAACTCCGCGCTTCCAAAATTATGG
>CAXMPP010000184.1:0-4164 GCA_964195395.1 uncultured Thermodesulfobacteriota bacterium | reverse complement strand
AATCACCTCAAGAAAAACATCAACAATTAACCAACGAAGAGAAAGTTGCATTAGTTAGTTGAATCCAAGAGGCATTACCTACGCTATTTTGAAAGAATTCACCTGATTAATCCGTTTTACCATTATGATTTTCCGCTCGCTCAGCATAAATTTTCTCAGTATCTTGACCTGTCTAGTCACTACCTTGCAGTCGGCAGAGAGTGAGATCCGCTATGGACGAGACATTAGACCTATCCTTTCTGATAAATGCTTCTTCTGCCATGGTCCAGACCCTGAGACCCGCGAAGAAGGACTACGCCTAGATAGTCGTGAAGAAGCCATCAAGGGTAAAGCAATCATTCCTGGTGACCCCGGGAAAAGTCCCCTTATTAAGCTGATCAATACTCTCGATAATGAAAAGATTATGCCGCCGATCAGGAGCCATAAGAAACTCAGCGACCGTGAGCGCAAACTCCTTTTCGACTGGGTCAAAGCTGGAGCTGAGTATGAGCCTCACTGGTCATATCAATCTCCAAAGCAGAATAAAGGAGACACAATCGACACACTCGTAGAAAAGAATATCAAGAGCAAAGGTCTCATCCTCTCGCAGCCTACCAATCCCAGCACACTACTACGCCGTCTACATTTTGACCTTACTGGTCTGCCACCCACCCCAGCAGACGTTACCGCATTTACCGAGGCTCATAGTAAAGGCCCGCAGTTGGCCATAGCCGCCGTTGCAGACAAGCTCCTTGCCTCGCCTCACTTTGGCGAAAGAATGGCAGTGAAATGGCTAGATGCGGTTCGCTACGCGGACACCGTAGGTTATCACGGAGACCAGAATACGGAAGTTTCACTTTTTCGTGACTACGTCATCGACTCCTTCAACAACGACCTTCCCTATGATCAATTTATTATTGAGCAGATTGCTGGTGATCTCATCCCTAATGCAACGATCGGTCAGCGAATCGCGTCGGCATATAATCGTCTAGGACAAATGTCTCAAGAAGGCGGTATTCAGGATAAAGAATACGTTGCTAAATATCGGGCCGAGCGAGTGCGTACTACCTCAGCCACATTTCTTGGATCAACGATAGCATGTGCCGAGTGCCATGATCATAAGTTCGATCCCACCACTGCCAAAGACTTCTACTCTTTCGGGGCATATTTTTCAGATATACTTGAAAAGGGAGCGTGGACCAATGACGGAAAATACCAAGATGACTTCGATAAATATGAGCGCCCAGACATAATAAGAATCGTCAATTCCAGAGAAAGGTATGGCCCCTATCTTAAAGTCACAGAACCTGAAGACCTCAAAAATCTTGAGAGCCTAGAAGCCGAAATCAAAGCCCTAAAGGCCGATCATTATAAAGTATACCCAAATACTGATGGAGACTTCACAGCGTGGCTTATAAAGCTTCGTAAATCAAAAGATAAGCATCCATCCAACGTCGCCAAGATTATCAAAACTCCAAATAGCGAAGCTGATCCTGAGAATAAAGCCAAGCTGCTCAACTACTACCTCTCTAGTGCTTCAGTAAAGACGCCTCAACACAACGAATTCAAAACTCTGATTACGAAGCACTCAACGCTGTCTAAAAAATTCCGCTCTATCCCAACCACCGTATCTGCCAAGCGCCGTGTCGTCCGTCTCCTCCCTCGTGGAGACTGGACAGACGAAACTGGCCCTATTGTGCAGCCTGCGCCACCCGCCTTTCTTACCAAAGGAAAAAAAATAGGCACTACTCGCCTCGATCTCGCCAAATGGATCGCCTCACCAGAAAACCCACTCACCTCACGGGTGTATGTCAACCGCGTCTGGAGCCAATTATTCGGCTCAGGCCTCTCTAACAGCATGGGAGACTTCGGATTCCAAGGTGAGTATCCAAGTAACCCAGAGCTGCTCGATTGGCTCGCCGTGGAATTCACGAGTAATAACTGGAGCGTAAAGCAACTCATTCGCACCATCGTCCTTTCTAAAACCTACCAACAAACGAGCACTCCTGGAGCAGAATTTATCGAGCGTGATCCGCACAATCGGCTGCTTGCAAGGCAAACTCAGCTCCGGCTCCCAGCCGAGCTCATCCGTGATAATGCGCTCGCAGTTTCTGGTCTCTTGAGTCGAGAAATAGGCGGAGCCAGTGTCTATCCCTATCAGCCAGTAGGCTACTATCAGCACCTGAACTTCCCGAGACGTCAATACAAAGCCAGCGAAGGTAGCCAGCAATACCGCCGTGGTATCTACACTCACTGGCAACGTACCTTCCTTCACCCGATGCTTAAAAACTTCGGTGCACCCGCTCGCGAAGAATGTGCCACTGAGCGCCCAGACGCGAACACACCACTCCAAGCGCTCACACTTCTCAATGATCCTACCTTCACCGAGGCCGCTCGAGTCCTCGCCACGAAGCTAATCAAGCAAAGCAAAAAAGATTTAATCCAGCGTGCTATGATGGCCTGCCTGAGTAGAAATGCTACCGCTGAAGAATTCAAAATTCTCACCAAGCTACATCAAGAGGAACTCACGCGCTTCACTGCTGATCCAGTGGCCGCGACCAAGTTCATTTCCATAGGAGCTTCTCCAGCACCCGCCGCTAGTGAGATCCCCTCAGCCGAGCTTGCCGCAGCTACCTCAATCACCCGTACTATTCTCAACCTGCACGAAGCAATCACCCGTTATTAAGAATAGTGAGTGAGGAATAGTGACTGGTGAATTCCAGCACGATGAATCCAGAGCTGCTCACTCCTAGTAATAAGAACGTAATTCAACACACCGCACTCACAACACACCATTCAAATGAATCCTATCAACCGACGAACCTTTCTTAGTCATGGACTAGCGGGACTGGGCTCCCTCGCATTTTCACGCCTCTATGCTTCAGAGAGTGCGCTTCAGTTGCCTCACTACCGGCCTAAGATCAAACGCGTCATTCACCTCTGCATGGCAGGCGGACCTTCGCATTTAGAAAGCTTCGACTACAAAGCTGAGCTAGCTAAACTCGACGGTAAAGAGATGCCGGAATCATTTACCAAAGGCCAGCAGCTCGCTCAGCTCCAAGGCAAAGCTCTCCGCTGCATGGGACCTCAGTGGGAATTCAACAAGCACGGACAAAGTCAGGCTGAAATTTCAGAAATTTTCCCACACATAGCCAAACATGCGGACGACATCGCCATCATCCGCTCTATGAAAACTGAGCAAATCAATCACGACCCCGCTCATACCTTCATGAACACTGGCTCTATTATCCCCGGCCGCCCCTCTATGGGATCATGGGTGCTTTACGGACTTGGTAGCGATAGTCAAAACCTTCCAGGATACGTGGTCCTCACTAGTTCAGGTGGCGGACAAGGCCAGCCTATTTCATCCCGACAGTGGAGTAACGGTTTTTTACCCGGTCACCTCCAAGGCGTAGAGTTTCAGGCAGCAGGATCACCCGTTCACTATGTTCGGAACCCCGAGGGAGTCACAGATGAATCCCAAAAAGACGTTATCAATGCAGTGAATCGTCTCAATGGCATCAAAGCCGCTCGAGACGAGCACCGCGACATTGCGACTCGTATAGAACAATACGAACTCGCCTTTCGTATGCAGGCTGCGGTCCCTGAGCTGATGGATGTAAAAGGAGAAACGCAAGACACCTTAGATCTCTACGGCTGTAAGCCAGGCGATGGTAGCTTCGCCTCAAACTGTCTGCTCGCCCGTCGCCTGGCTGAGCGAGGTGTCCGCTTCATCCAGCTTTACCATAAAGGCTGGGACCACCACGGAGCTGTCAAGAAAGGCACCGCGGCCACCGCAAAACACGTTGATCAAGGGACCTCGGCTCTCTTGACTGATCTCAAACAACGCGGGATGCTAGATGACACACTCGTCATCTGGGGGGGAGAATTTGGTAGAACTCCTATGGCGCAGGGCACTGGTGATAGAGCTGGCAGAGACCACCATATCAAAGCGTTCTCCATCTTCCTAGCAGGTGGCGGCATCAAAGGCGGTGTCACCCATGGCGAGACGGATGCCCTCGGCTACGGAGTAGTCAAAGACCCCGTATCTGTTCATGACCTCCACGCTACCATGCTACACCTCCTAGGTATGAAGCACGATGGCCTCACCTACAAAACCCAGGGGCTCGATTTCAAACTCACCGGTGTAGCACCCTGCAGAGTGGTCACAGAAATACTCTCCTA
>CAXMPP010000183.1:0-4226 GCA_964195395.1 uncultured Thermodesulfobacteriota bacterium | reverse complement strand
TGCACTGGGGCGTCGAAGATCATGCTGAGTTGGGCGATTCTTAGCTCGACAGGGATGATCCAGGACTCGGCTTGCCAGTTATGGTTCATTTCAGCGCTGACGGCAATGGTGGTGGCTGTGGGGGCGGTGTAGGCGATCAATGGTTCGATCCGGCTGGCACTGACGTAGTTGGCATCATCGGAGCCGGCGACGGACCACACGTGGTTGAAGAGTACGCCGGAGGTCCACGGGCCGGTTTGCTTATAAACCGCTGCGCTGGGACCGATGCTAAATTTCTCTGTGCCGAGGAAATCCTGAGTGGCAGTAGGAAGGACAAAGGTGGGGCCAACTCCCCAGTAGACTCCCCATCCTAGGGAGCGATCTGGTGAGAAAAAGAGAGTTTGCAAGAGGTCTGTTAGGCCTTCTTGTTCGCTCACTCCAATGACGTTTTTTTGGGTGGTCCATGCGAGGTCAGTCTTGCTGATGAGGTGCCAGTCGTCATTCAATACAAAGGGGACACGCGGTGCTATTCTTGTGGTGAACGATTGACCGTTTCCGTTGGCGCCCGCTCCTTCTAAGTACTCGAAGCTAGTGGGGATGGTTAAAACCCGCGCGAGTGGATTGAGAAGTTTTCTTGTGAGTTCCGGGTATTCTTCGCGGGCAATGGAGCGACGTTCCTGTCGGCGCTCTCGCCCGGGTCCAATGGCCGCGTCTTGAGCTTGAGCAAGATTCAGCAAAGAAACGGCTGCGAGAGCTGTAAGAAGTTTTGCTGAATGTTTCCCGGAAATCACGGTTGTAACTATGTGAAGAAGGAGCCAGATAGCTAGAAGAAAAGAGCCCCTTGGAAGGATCCAAGGGGCTCTGAAAAATCACTTAACGAGCTCGAAGTCACCGGGCATCCAGGTCCTGTCGAACCATGGCTTGAGCGGTCCGTAAAGACGGAGCAGTACGTTGAACCCTTTGTCGGGCATCGTCTGCACCCAGTTAGCTTCCATTCCTTTAGGCGGCTTAGGGCCGAAGTAGACCGTAGCCGATCCGTCTTCGTGGAGCTTCAGGCCTTTTGCCTTACTGTCGAGGCCTCCAGTTTTTTGATCGGTTTCGAGGATCGAGCGCGTTTGGTTGTCATAGACCATGAATGACCAGAAGTCTTTGGCTGGGATTGGTGCTGGTAAGGTGACCGAGTATGTTTTGCTGCCGTCTAGACGGTTGCCCTCTTTATCTACAATTCCGATTTCGTAAACGGAACCTTTTCCGATCATTGGCTTCACCATCATTGGCGTGCTGCCTGTAGCGTAATAGTAAAACCCGATACGGTTATCCAGAATGCGCTCGCCCTTGTCCATGAAATCGTAGGTTCCACTGAGTGGTGAGTACCACTGGCGCTTTCCTGGGTAGAAGTAGACGTCTCTATCTCTCGGTCTGAAGACTACCGAGCGAGCGTAGGCATTACCGATGGTTGCTGCTTCCGTAAGGATTTTTTGCATCCGCGCATCGGGCTTAAATTCCTCGCCTTTTTTGATGCCGATAGCGCCAGCCAAGCCCACGAGCTCAGGATCCCAAGCTGCAGCTGGCTCGTACTGAATCACTTCATTGATTTCGTCATAGAAGCCAGAGTTATTGGCGTGGATGGTGCTGTACTGTTTGTTAGATAGGTTGACGAACTCGTTGGGCTTAGGTTTTTTCGCTTCTGATAGCGGGTAAATCTTGAATGTCTTTTTGAATGCCTCAACCGCTTCTTTCGTTTGTCCATCTTTAGCTGCGATACGCATCAATGCCCAGTGGCGGTAAGTGGATGTCTTGTAGACAAAGTAGCCGTCAGGGATTTCGCCTTTGTAGTCAGGACCAACGAAGAGGTACTTGCCTCCTTTACCTTTGTCAGCACCCACCAAACCAAGGTCAGTGACGTAGCGGAAAAAAGCATCATTTACTAAACCAATCACGGGTGTGCCGATCTCGATGACCACGGGTCCGTCCTTCACGTTCACTTCAGTGTGGACGTAGGGAGTGGTTGTTTGAGGAGTGAGCCAAAGCGAGCGCGCATTCATCAGATCTTCCGTGATCCCAACAGTGTGATTGGCCTTGAATCCAATTTCAGTGTGGCCGTTGAGCAATGCGTACATCGATGCCACTGGTGTGCCATTGATAAAGAGCTCAGCCGCGCGAGAGGTGTCGACAAAGTCGTTTACCTTGCTCGCTGTTTTAGCTGATGGGAAACCATCATTGAAATCTAATTCACCTAGATACGAGCTCTGTGACTTGTCAGGAGTGAGTAATTCCTGAGGGACATCCGCTTTGTAGGTCGGACTAACTTCAGCGAATAGAGTGGAGGCGGCAAGCACTCCGCTTATGGCGGTGGTGACTTGAATTAGTTTTTGGGTTTTCATAGTAGGGTTTTAGAAATATTTTGATTTTAAAGACGGTTTACTGAAGGGAAAATAAAGAGACTTATCGAGTCTGTCTACTTAACGAGTTCGACTTCGCTGGGTCTCCAGGATTTGTCGATCCATGCTTGCTCTGGTCCGTAGAGTCGGAGGGCGACGAACCAACCTTTTCCTGCGATGGTTTCGAGCCAGTTGTTCTCGAATCCTTTAGGAGCTTTAGGGCCAAAGTAGATGTCGTAGGATCCGTCTGCATTCTTCTTTAGACCTTCAGTCTGGCTGCCCACGGTAGGGAACAGTTGGCTGGTTTGAAGCTGTGAACGGGTTTGGTTGTCATACATGGTGAGCG
The DNA here is from genome assembly GCA_964195395.1 of uncultured Thermodesulfobacteriota bacterium. Taxonomy (GTDB): domain Bacteria; phylum Verrucomicrobiota; class Verrucomicrobiia; order Verrucomicrobiales; family Akkermansiaceae; genus Rubritalea. Next base: position 1,520 of record CAXMPP010000183.1, on the reverse strand, counting down.
CCCAGAAATCCTTTGCTGGTGGGTTCTTCGGAAGGTTCACTTTGTAGGTTTTTGATCCATCGAGAGGTTGCTTCTCTGCGTCGACAAAGGCAATGGCGTAGTCAGAGCCTACGCCAGCTTTACTCACAGCCATAGCTGGAGTGACAGCTGTGTATGGGTAGTGGAACATGACGCGTGCATCGCTGTTTAGAGTGTGACCATCTTTACCATTGAAGAAGACGTTCTTGTCGACCCATGCCATCACCCATGCGCTCTGTGTGTCTGGGTAGACGCGGATGCCTTTCATTGTGCCATCTGTGCGTGGGTGCCAGACGATAGAGCGCGCTGCAGCATTGCCGAGAGCGACCGCGTCTGTGAGGATTTTCTTCATGCGCGCATCAGGCTTGAAAGGCTTGCCCTTTTCCATACCGATAGAGGCAAGCAGTCCGCGCGTCTCAGGATCGATCATTTCGAGTGGTTCTTTTTGAATCACTTCGTCGAGGTGATGGTAGAAGGTGTGATCGTTCGCGTGGATCGTATTGAATTCTACATTGGAGCCACTGATGAACTCCATCTTCGGTTGGCTGTCTTTCTTAGAAAGTGGATAGACCTTGAGGTTTTCTTTGACATTCTTCGCCGCGACATCGACACCCTTGGCGATGGATGCACGCATGAAGACCCAGACATCATAGGTTTTCGACTGTACGACGTGGTAGCCTTTTGGGATTTCTCCTTTGTAGTTGGGTGGGAGCACGAGGTACTTACCGCCTTTGCCTTTGTCTGGACCAGCAGGTCCGATATCTTGCTGGTAGCGGAACCAGGCATCGTTGAATGCTCCTAACATTCCCGCTGGAGCTTCAAGCACAGTTGGCCCATCCCTGAGGAGATCGAGGGTTGGAATCACATACATTGTGGATGTGTTAGGTGTGAGGAACAGCGACTTCGAGTTGAGTAGCTTGTCCATGATCATCACCTGATTGCATTGTTTCGCACCGAGACTGTGATTGCCCTTGATGAGAGCTTGGAGAGACGCTGCTGGCATTCCTTTGAGGAAGGCGTCAACTCCTCGCATGGTGTCGAGGTAGTCGTAAACTTTCTTAGAAGTATCCACGCTTGGAGCTCCATCTAGGAACTCAAGGGTGCCGATGGATGTTTCGACTTTGTTAGGAGTGGAAATGGAGTCGAGCGTCTGCTTGCTGATTTCAGCAAAACTGCTCGAAGCTGTGAGGAGGGTGGCTAGTGCGATGGTTTTCATTGTGTTAATTTAGGGTTTAGATTTTTATTTTACTGGTTCTGGCTTCACTGGGTTGATCTTCTTATCGATCACGTCTTGGGTCGCTCCGTAGTTGCGGACGATGTAGTTAAATTCCTTACCACCAGAGCTGATATTATTTATTTTACCCTTAGCGTTGAAGTGCACCGTGATGGTGCCGTCAGAATTCGGTTTCCAAGTGTAGCTGTTGATGTGGGAGTTGCCTTCCACGAGATAGCCGTTCAGATCGTAGATCGTAAAGGAGGTGAAGAACTTGTTGCCGGGATCC
>CAXMPP010000182.1:0-4264 GCA_964195395.1 uncultured Thermodesulfobacteriota bacterium | reverse complement strand
TGAAGTTGCTCTGGGTCATACAATTCAACAATTACTGAAGAGGTCGGGTCATCCATTTGCAGCATGCGCTTTTTGCCGGGTGCTGCGTGAAGGTGGAGCACAACACCATCGATCGGCGCTGTGATTCTAGTCCGATCTAAGGCCAACTGCGCCTGGGCTTCTTCGACTTTGAGTTCACTAAGAGAAGCGAGCATCGATTCTTTTTGCGCTGTAATTTGTTCGATCTTGGCGGTGAGCTCTGGCACCTCAGTTTCGACTTGCGCCAAGAGTGCTTCATGCCGCGCCACGCTAAACCTAGCTTGCACGATACTTTGCTCAGAAACAGCATTCTTACCAATCGATTCTAATCGTTTGAGATTATCGCGTTCTTGATCGAGCAAGCGCATGCCTGCTACGATTTTCTTTTCCGCAGCCGCAATTTGAGCCTCCACGATGGGAATTCCCATGCAGTGGGCGTCGATCGTTTTCTCCATGCTTTGGTACTTTTTCTGAACGGCTTGGAGGGTGAGTTTTTGCTCGTCATCGATCAAGGTGGCTAAGAGTTGACCCTTTTTTACAGACTGGCCTTCGAGCACCTCTAGCTTATCGATGATGCCATTGATCAAGGCTGGGACGTAGGTGGTGTAGGGATCTGGTTCGACCCAACCGGAAGCTTGGAAGAGCATTTGACTGCCGCCGCCTGAGGTGACTTGTTCACCCTCTGCTGCCCGCACCGTAACTACTGGAGCAGTCTGCACCTGAGTGGCTGGCATGAGCCTGGAGCCAAAAAGAAAGGCTAATATGAGGATGAATCCTAGGAGTAATCCCAGCGGGAGGAGCCAAGTCAGCGAAACTCGCTTGTTGGGTGTCATGCTGGTGGGAGAGGATTCCCCTCCACTTTGAGTGAGTATATCTAGTGACATTGAATTGAATAAATTGTGATGAAAAAAATGGTGAGTCCGCGCGGCGGGAAAGCTCAACATGGGGGCAAGCTACGCAAGAGCGTATCCTAGCACAGGGAAAACTAACGGATGGTTAGGCCTGGCTACACAAATCGCTACGGATCTATCAAAAACGATAGAGCCTGTGGCTGTTCAATATCAAAGTAAAAAGACAGAATGCCTTACAAAAAGAGGCACTGAAGCAAGCGGTGGCGGAGACTCTGGGCTACCACGCGTGTGGTACACCTGCTCCGGCACGAAATGATCTACAAGTAGGTAGTCGACAGGTGGAAGCAAGACAAGCGTATCAAGCGGTGAGAACTCGAAATTACTTCCTTGGTGATACTCACCGAGGTCCATTGTAAAACTCAGTATACAGTCCTCTTTTTCACCATGCGTTTTACAATCGGGTTTGGTGACTGGCTCGTCACTACAGCATGAAGAACATGAAGTTTCCGGCGTCACGAGTTCAGCCTCACAGGCACAATCGCTCATCACAAAAGAGCTGTCACAGAGGCAGTACTTAAGCGCAGGTGTCTCCAACGCGACGACGATTGTCATCACGCAGAATAGAAAAATACCTGTCAGCTGTTTAGTCACTTCCCTCATGAGAGTTCTGGATACTCCCACTTATTCCACGGTTTGTCAAATTAGGACATCGGAAGCGTGACTCTGCAGCACTTTGGCAAGGGTTCCTTAAATTGCTTGCCGGTGAGATTGGCTTGCACTGGAATTGCTCTACTCGTATAAGTCGCGTCAACAACAAGCACGCATATGACTATCATCGCATCACTAATCGACTTCAACGTCTACAAGCTAATCCACATCGTCGGCATCATCACACTCTTCATGGGCTTCGCCTACGGTATGAAGTCTTGGAGCAAAGGCGCAGCCATCGCTCACGGCATCGGCCTGCTACTCATCATCATCTCCGGCTTTGGACTCATTTCAGCAAAATATAACAATAATATGGCTCCATGGATGTTCATCAAACTCGCTATCTGGCTCGCACTCGGTGGTGCGCTCGTCATCGTCAAGCGCAAGTTGCTACCTGACCTCATCTCCTGGATCATTCTCCTCACCTTGGCCACTGCAGCCGCATGGACCGTGCTCTACGGTAAGAACATTCTGGTTTCCATCTAGAGCCCAACACACCTTTCAAAGCATGAAAAAGCGCCGCTGTAACAGTGGCGCTTTTTTTATAGAATGGTCAGGCTCTGGGTTATTTGTTGACCCCGAGCATATTTGAGCGCTCGGCTGCCGCGCTCAGGTGATTCTCAAGAGTCTCGCGCGCGGCATCTGCATCCGCATTTTTGATCGCGTCAATGATGCTAGTATGCTCGGAGAGTGTGTCTTGCCGCATCTCCTCCGTAGCCGTCGCGTGCGCCTCGCTAATATACCGCTGATAGTGCGCGTAGAGAGTTTTACCAATCATATTGATAAAGGCATTATTGCAAGTCTCTAGGATAATGAGGTGGAATTTTGAGTCTAATTTTCCGAACTCCACTCGGTCTGAAGTCTCACGCATTTGGTCTAAAATATCAGTCAAGCGCTGGAGTCGTGCCTCCTTGTTCCGCGTACTGCGGGCCAGGCGCCCTACTGCGGCCCCTTCGATCAGCACTCGAAATTCAAGTAAATCTTTATTGGCCTTGGCGTCGGTGGTTAGGCTTGAGTAGGCGGTCATCGCCTTAGAAACCATTTCCAGGTTTCCAGCAGCCACGTAACTTCCGCTGCCGTTGATGGTTTCTATAATCCCGCGACCTCTCAGCTCACGTAAGGCCTCACGCACCGCTGTACGGCTCACTCCAAATTCTTCACAGAGTTTACCTTCAGAAGGCAACTTATAACCCTGCTCCCACTGACCAGACAAAATGCGTCCCTCAAGCTTGCGCTCGACGCCTTCACTCAGGGGAGCCTGCCTCACTGCTGCAGCGATACGGTCTTTACTCATTACAGCCATTTCTAGCCTGTCACCTATCCACTGGCAATACTTTCCTCGGTCCGTTCAGCCACACGATTAAGTGCGGGAAATATGGATGGATCTCGTTACACCTATCATATAAAAATTGAGTTCCACACTGACTAGGATCGGCTCACGCCGTCACCTCTGGAATTACACCACGGAAGAGTTCGGCTTGGTGGACCTAAAACCTGCTGAGACTGAAAGCCACGCGTCGTATAATTCATCTCTATCTCAGATCTTTATGGCCTCTTTGAAATGATTCCTAGGGGGTCATTTTTTATTTATTTTAAATAGCCGATCATTTAAAATCGTAGTAACTCAGCCATTTTTTCATATTCACGGTAGATTATCGTCTATTTAACGTATATCTCTCAGAGAAAGCTACCTCAACAAGGGTGGCATTGCCTTCAAACACCTTTCCTCATGAGCTCAGATCAATCCTTCCAACTAGAAAATCAGAAACTTTCCCAAGTGCGGCAAGAAATCGGCGAAGTCGTTGTCGGCCTCAGCGACCTTGTCGATCGCTTAATCGTCAGCCTTCTCTGCAATGGCCACGTCCTCATTGAGGGATTCCCGGGTCTAGCAAAAACGCTCACAGTCAGCACCATGGCTCAGACTCTGGGTGTTGATTTCAGCCGTATTCAGTTCACTCCCGACCTGCTGCCTGGTGACCTTATTGGCACACTTATCTACAACCAAAAAACGGGCGACTTCACCCCACACAAGGGTCCTTTGTTTTCCAATATTGTATTAGCCGATGAAATCAACCGCTCACCCGCTAAAGTTCAGAGCGCGTTGTTAGAGGCTATGCAGGAGAAGCAAGTAACGATCGGCAACGAAAGCTACCCACTCGATGAGCCCTTCCTCGTGCTGGCGACTCAGAACCCTATAGAACAAGAAGGCACCTACCCGCTTCCAGAAGCGCAGTTAGACCGTTTCATGCTCAAAGTGATGGTCAAGTACCCAACTCTAGAAGAAGAGCACACCATCATCCAGCGCATGTCGGTGAACAAGCCAAAGACCGCTGTTCGCTCGGTGATGTCTGCCGATGACATCCTCACTATGCGCAAGTCGCTCGACTCCATTCACACCAGTGAAGCATTAGAGAAGTATGTCCTAAGAATAGTCGACTCCACACGCAATCCTGGGAACTACGGGCTGGAGGAACTCACAGCATTGATCGGCCACGGAGTCTCACCTCGGGCCAGTATTTGCCTGATCAAAGGAGCCAAAGCTCACGCTCTGCTAGAAGGACGCGATTATGTGACTCCAGCCGATGTCAAATGGATCGCACCGGATGTCCTGCGCCACCGCATCTCTATCACCTACAAGGCGGAAGCTGAGGGGAAAGGTGTGGAGTACATCATCGGCCGCATTCTCG
>CAXMPP010000181.1:0-4272 GCA_964195395.1 uncultured Thermodesulfobacteriota bacterium | reverse complement strand
CAAATTACGGAACCTATTGCTCGCACAGCATCCTACTTAGCTGGCCATGGATATGTCGTGATCGTGCCCGAGGTTTTCCACGAACTCAATGAGATCGGTACTATTCTCGCTTACGATGATGCGGGCAAAGACAAAGGAAACGATGACAAATTCACCAAGCCTCTCACCAGTCATGATTCTGACACAGCAGCCATCGTCGAGTGGGTCGATGCTCAAGAGTTTTGTAATGGCAGCTTAGGTAGTTTCGGCGTGTGTCTGGGCGGCCATTTAGCCTGCCGTGCCGCGCTCCACCCTCGGGTGCAAGCCGCCGCTTGCCTGTACGCCACCGACATCCATTCCTCCACCATGCCAGCCGGCACAAAGCCTCAAACTATTGAGCTCTTAGGCAATATCGCTGGCGAAATCATGTTTATCTGGGGACGACAAGACCCGCACGTTTCGTTAGAGGGACGCAAACTCCTCTATAGCACGCTCAACGATGTCAGCGGCAATTACACCTGGCACGAATTCAATGCCCAGCATGCGTTCATGCGTGACGAAGGTGACCGATACGATCCAGAAATCGCCACCCTCTGTCACAGACTAACTGTCGACCTATTCCACAGATCCCTGCGCTAGAACTTCTCACTACATCAGCGGCACCCCAAACTTCTTCATGATGAGGTGAAGGAGGACAAAAAGAATCATCGTGCCCACGCAGTAAGCCGCCATAGTCCAGCCAAAATGGATTCCCTTCTTGAGCATCCAAGGGATCACAAGGAACATCGGGAGCGTGGGCAATACATACCAGAACGTGAACCATGCGTGGTTGCCAATCTTGTCTGTCTGTTCCTGCCCGTGCAACTCCACAAACATCCAGATCATGGCAATAGTGGTCACAACGGGTAAGGCTGCAATCAAGGCTCCCAGCTTATCACTGCGTTTGGCGAACTCAGACACAAGCACAACAATGCCTGCTGTGATGAGGTACTTTAGAAATATGGGCATGACTTTTTAGATTAGGTCTTTGAAATCCTACTCGATAGCAGTTAGAAGACTCTTACCTCTTTATCTGATCTCCTTCAACTGCTTCCTCATGAAATTTATCCCTATCCTTGCGCTCTGTGCACTACCACTTCTCTCATGTTCCTCTACTCAGGCCACCTCACCCGTCCTCGTTAAGACAAACAGCGCGTCGAAACTAAGCTCTTCTCAGAAGAAAAAGATTGGTAACAAAATTTGGAAAAATGAATGCGGAGGCTCAGTCAAAGGTCTAACCACTTGGAATAAAGGAGAAGAATTCCCGTCGATGGGAATTGGCCACTTCATTTGGTACCCTAAAGGCTTCAATGGTCGCTGGACCGAATCCTTCCCCGAATTCGTACGCTACGCCCAAGCCTCTGGCCGCAAGGATATCCCAGCATGGGTGCTGCAGTCTAAGGATTGCCCGTGGAATAGTAAGGCAGCCTTTCAAGCCGACTTCAATGGTGCCCAACTCAGCGGCCTAAGAACCTTCCTAGCTAACAGCGTCACACTTCAGACTGATTTCATCATTCAGAAATCTCAGGCAGCTCTGCCAAAAATACTCAAAGCCGCACCAGCAGCCAACCGTCACCTCATCCAGACGAACTACCACCTCGTCGCCACAACCACCAATGGAACCTATGCCCTCATTGACTACGTCAATTTCAAAGGTGAAGGCATCAATCCACGCGAACGTTACAACAACCAAGGATGGGGGCTCCTCCAAGTACTTTCTAACATGCGCCCAAGCAAAGGTGGCCAAGACTCAGCCAGAGCATTCGCCGACAGCGCCAAGTTCACACTCGACCAAAGAATCAAGAACTCCCCAGCTGAACGTGGAGAGAAACGCTGGAAAGAAGGCTGGCACAATCGTTGTGAAACCTACGCTAGGGCATTTTAGGTGTTCTGCTTTCACTGTTCCGTTTTGCGACTAGAATAGCGCAGATTCACAATGAAACCTACGCCTAAACTACTCCCATAGAAAAACCTTGCCTGGGTTTTATTGTTGTTAGGCATTGCAGGTATCTACCTCCTCTATCAGGACCCCTTGCACACTAAACGTCTATGCATCAGCGTAATCCTGAGTTTGCTAGTCCTCTGGTGTTGCACTTAGTGCTTGATACTAAGCTTCACAACTACTCTCGACCTATAGAAAAGTATTCTGGACGCTCATTTCTCTCTCAGCACTCACTGCAGCAGCAATCATCTTCTGGCCGTTAGATGACTACGACAAGCAAGCCATCCATGCGAGTTACCTACAAAACCTAGTAAGATATGAGGGCGTTGACTACCACTGGGGTGGAGAGAACCACCAAGGGATTGATTGCTCTGGACTACCTAGGCGAGCTTATCATGACGCTCTTGCCCTAGAGTCTATTAATCGGGTAAATCGGGGCGAGCGGAATCGAGTTCGCGTAGTAGGATTTTTTTGAGCGCCTCTACCTTTTCTGGGTGCGTGGCGGCGAGGTCGTGGCGCTCCTCGTTGTCGTCGGTCAGACGGTAGAGCTGGAAGTCGTTTTTCTCTCGGTCAATCTCGACGAGTTCCCACTCGTCATGCAAGATGGTAGCGTTTTGCATGATCTAAGAGTATACTTCGTTTGTAACAAATAAAATCATGGCGACTACTACCAAAAGCAGTGTTCAGGTTCGACTGGACGAAAGTCTCAAGAAAGATGCGGAAGCCGTCTTTGCTAACCTTGGGGTGGATGCACCTACCGCTATTCGAATGTTTTTCAAGAAGGTCGTGGCGACACGTTCCCTCCCCTTTATCGTGGAAGAAAATCCCTACCAGTTCACCCCAGAAGAAGAAACCGAAATCCTGCGAGCTGCGGAGGAATCCCTCGATCCTAAGAACTTGGATGGGCCGTTCCAATCAGCGAAAGAGGCGATAGAATTTTTACAAGCGTCTACTAAGAAAGCATGACGCTATTTTTTCGTAAAGGGTTCACCAAGTCCTACGCGAAGCTTTCTGCTGGTGAGAAATTTCTCGTGAACCGAGCACTTGAAGCATTTGAAGAAGACCCATTTCACCCCGACCTAAAAACCATGCTATCAAAGGCAAGCTAGCAGGCAAGAGGGCTTTTTCGGCAGGATTTGACCTTCGTATTCTCTATCGCCAAGAAGGGAGTCATACGGTGGTGTATCTCCTCAAAACAGGAACACATAATCAAGTTTACTAGACAGCTAAACATCCTCTGCTTTGTCTCGCAACGCCTCTCCATCAAACCGGGATAAAGACCAGGGTTCCTACACTAGGAAGCAAGAAAGCTATTTTTTAGACAGAATTAACAAAATTTCCCAGAATTCTACAGAATTCCTCAAAAGGACTTGGCTAAAAAAAGGACCAAACCTTTCATTCTTTCTGAAATAGCGCAAGAGCATCGGCCATCATTGGTTAATTCTGAAAAATTCTGTTCATTCTGTCGAGCGCCGCAGGCATCAACCCAAGTCCCTCACTAGTGTAGAGCCCTGGGAAAAAACTCAATGCCGTGCACTAATTGAGATTGAAACATCTGTGGTAAATCCGAGTATACATAGCAGATTCCCCTCTCCGTCAAATTATGAAAACATCATCCATACTCGCCGCACTTGCTGCGTTTGTCCTCAGCTCCGCATTCGGCCTCTCCTCTGACGCCCTCTATCCATCACAAGAAAACCGAAAAGCTTCGCCGGGTAACACCAGCTATTACATCGATCCAGCCAAGGGAGATGACAGCAACTCAGGGCTAGATGAAAAATCAGCTTGGCGTAGTTTCCAGCGGGTAAATCAATTGTTGTTAGCCGCTGGCGACAAAGTAAAAATCACCTCTCCCGGCTCCTTTGATCAGACCATCATGCTGATGGGATCTGGTACTGTTAGCGCACCGATAGAGCTCAGCTTTGCCCCAGGCCAATACGATTTTCATACCAAAAACCAGTGCCGCCGGAAATTCAATATTTCCAATACCAATGCCTCACCGGAGGCTGATAAATTGATCGCTATTTTTCTAAAAGACAGCAAACACATCAATGTCACTGGTGCTGGAGCCTTGATCATGTGTCGAGGTAAAATGATAGAGGTCTGCGTGGACCACTGCGAAAATGTGACGGTTTCCAAATTGAGTTTCGATTACAAACACCCGCCCGTGGCCGAGTACAAGGTTGTCGAGGTCGGTGACGGCTATGTGGATATGCAAGTCCACAAAGATTCCCAATACTCCATTGATGGAGGAAAACTCACCTGGAAAGGTGAAGGCTGGAGCTTTCAAGGCGGGCTCGGGCAGGAACTCA
>CAXMPP010000180.1:0-4342 GCA_964195395.1 uncultured Thermodesulfobacteriota bacterium | reverse complement strand
TTTAAAAAGAATTGGAAACGACTGTATCAATGGTATGAGGTGCGCACACACATCATCCTATGTTTGAGAAAATAGTAGAAATAGCCCTGCCGGTAGCACTGATTCTAGTAATGATTGGGGTCGGAATGAGCCTTCAGATAGCCGACTTCAAAAGAGTAGCAAAATGTCCAAGAGCGTTTTTTATTGGGGCATTTTGTCAGTTAGTGTTTCTACCCATATTGGCCTATGTTGTGATTTCTGCCTTAGGGTTGACGGGTGCCTTGGCTATGGGGGTATTAGTGATTTCTTTATGCCCAGGGGGTGTGACTTCCAACCTATTCACTTACCTAGCTAAAGGGGATGTTGGCTTGTCCGTGAGTCTCACGGCTATTATCGGAATCATCACGCCCTTCACAATTCCTTTTATTGTGAATTGGGGCTTTGAATGGCAGGGAATGAGCAATGAGGGCTTTGCTCTTCCTGTGGCTAAAACTGTGAGGACATTGCTAATTATCTCAGTGCTTCCTGTGGCAATTGGCATGGCTGTTAGGCGCTGGACTAAGGGCAATATTGATAAAATAGAAGGACTGGTAAGGATGGGGTCTTCAGCGGTGTTAGCTTTGGTTATTGTGGCTCTTTATGTGAAATTAGGAGTGGCGAAGGTGAACGAATTTGCCGTGCTTGCTGGGCCCGCCTGTGTGGCAATGAATTTGATCGGCATGACATTAGGTTTTGCGGTGGCAAGTCTGGCGAAGCTCAAGCGCGCCCAACGCACCTGTATTATGCTAGAGGTGGGACTGCAGAATGGAACTATAGCATTGCTGGTGACAACGACGATTTTGAAGAGCATGGAGATGTCGATCGCTCCTAGCATCTACAGCTTGTGGATGATGGTGCCAGCGACGGTAGTTGTTTTGATCTCTAAAAAGCGTGCGAAGAGTCGGGATGACGAATCGATCGATTCTTCTGAGATGGCATTAGACTGCTAGAAGTCTCTGAACCATCCAATACGCGCCAACGAGCGCGATAGAAGCTGAGGCTATTTTTCCGAGTATGGGGAAATAGCTTTTTTCTTTGGCCCATAAAAGTGTGAGCAGGACGAAGCCGATGACAGTGATTTGGCCGAGCTCTACGCCGAGATTGGCTGCTAGAAGCGGCATGGCGATACTGCCTGAGGAACGGATGGTTTCACCTAGAACGGAGGCAAATCCCAGCCCGTGAATGAGGCCGAAGATGAAGATTGTGAGGAGTCTGTGCGCTTTGAGTTTTTGAGTAAAAAGGTTCTCAAGCGCGACGTAAACGATAGTGGCGGCAATCAGCATTTCGATCCATCCCATGCTGGCTGGCGCGATGGCTGGTATGACATTACAGATGCTGAGAGCGAGGGTGATAGTGTGGCCGAGGGTGAAGATCAGCGATTGGCTGAGCAGTGGCCGCCAAGCGAAGCTGAGGAAACACAGAGCTGCGATGAAGAGGACGTGATCCCATCCCTCTGGAATGACGTGGCGGTAACCGTAGTCGAGGAAGCTCAGGAAGGATTGCTGGGCAGTGGGCGGAGTGGACTCGGCAGTCCAGAGGGTGAGCGATTTTCCCGGGTAGGCGGTGACGATCCTGTCGGAGCCCACGCGTTCGTAGCCGAAGGCGAAGTCTGGGTTGTCGCCCTCACTGATGCGAATCTCTAGCTCCCCACCAGACTCTGGGATCAGACCTGAACATTGGATGCTGAAGTAGGCGAAGCCGAGATCGGTGAATGGATTGGCAAACTCAGGAGGGGCGGTCTTCCATTCAGGAAAATAAACAGTGTATTGAACTGGGGTTTCAGTGGATGGCGTGACCCAGTAGAATTGGAAGGATTGGCGTAGGTAGATCTCAGCTTGTTTGCGTAGTTCGGCATGTTGCGCTGGAGTCTTGTCGATCAACCACTGACGCCTGGGTTGCATAGCCTCTTTGTCAGCACGCATTTCCGGTAGGGCGATACCGGCGTCAAAGCGAATTTCAGCTATCCAAGATGATTCATCGGCAGAGAAATCGACGAAGAGCTGCTGCACCACATGCCCAGAGCATGAGAGGGTGAAAGCTAGAGAAAAAAGAAAGGAGATTAAAAATCGCACAAAGTCAGGGTCGAGTTATTTCTTTCGATATCCTAAAAATGCAAGAGATCCAATCCAAACTAAAATGAAAGCGGACGGTTCTGGAACGGCTACAGCTTGTGGAGCAGCGCGACCAAAACCAATGGCGTCGAACACTCGTAGGTCATTTTCAGTGATGGTTCCTATTTTTCCAGAGGCTAAAAGGGTGCATTCTCAGTCCAATTGATGACAACTCTCAAATCATAGCGATCAAAAATCTTATGGGTTGACTCAAAATCAGATGTGAGTGCATTGTTTTTTTGAGTTAATTTTCAATACTTCGATTGATTTAATTCGTAAAAAAACTCTAAGGAAATGAAAAAACTACTCGTACCAGTAGCGTTGGCTGTAGTCCTTACTAGCAAATGTGCGTTCGGCGCAGGATTGTTCTCAATCAATGTTAATTTCACCGGGTCTGCAGAGCACGAACTACTCTTCACTAATGCTGCCCGCGCTTGGGAGTCTCGTATCACCGGTTACAGAGGTGTCATGAGTTATTCGGCTGTTACGATAAACGCTGTCGTGGCACCGATCGACGGAGTAGGTGGAGTTCTGGGCTCGGCTGGTCCGACCAGCGTTACAATACAAGACGAAGACGGAGTAGCAGGTGGCAATGTGTTCCTTCTGACCAGCGCTGGAAATATGACCTTCGATGAGTCTGATGCTGCGGCACTCAGTCCATCTGTCATAGAACACGAGATGGCGCACGTTCTTGGTTTCGGCACCCTCTGGAGTGCTGCGGGTGTAAGTCTTGCTGGCGAGGGTAGACAAGAACTCTATACGGCTGATTCAGGCCAGTTCACCGGAGCAGCTGCCACGGCTCAATGGCAGGAGGAGTTTGGTCAAGGAAATGCTTACGTTCCTGTTGAGTTGGGTGGGGGATCAGGCACAGCGAACGGACATTGGAACGAAGTCGAGAACGGCGCCGGACCAACTGGAATAGTCCAAACCGTAACAGGCAATGACATACGCGACGAACTCATGACGGGGTGGCTGAATGAACCAGCTTACGTCAGCCTGACGACGCTAGCATCCTTCTATGATATTGGCTATACTCTTGCCCCACCAGTATCAGTTAGTGTTGCAGCGGTCCCCGAGCCATCCTCCTTAGTTCTCCTAAGTCTCGGAGGGCTAGCACTCATGCACCGCCGACGGAGTTTCTAAAGATGGCGTCCATCAGAGCTCTATCACGATGAAAGCGGCTGGAAGCACGCTTCTACTATTTTCGAGTTAGCTGCTAAAATGTTCCCAGCCTCCATCGAGCTTTGTTGGGGGGATAGAGGGGGCTTTGATGGTGCCTATGCGGGTGAGTTGTGGGAAGTTGGTTGGCCAAGTTGATTCTAGCGGTGCTACTAATTCTGGGGAAATAGTGAAAAGTAGCTCGTAGTCTTCGCCGTCGCTGAGGGCTTGCGCAATGTTGCAGTTTTCAGAGCAAGGAATTCTAGATAAATCGACCTCGTAACTGACATCGCTAAGCGTTGCCATGCGGGGGAGGTCTTTGGCTAAACCATCGGAGAGGTCCATCATGGCGGTGGGTTTACAGTTTTCTACTAGCCACTGGGCTGGTTCTAATCTTGGGGTGAAGTCGAGATGCTTGCCTGCGAGGGAGCCTCCTAGTTTTCCGGTGACGTAAATAGCGTCGGCCACATTAGATGTACTGCGTAATACGAGTTTGCTAGTTTGCACGTGACCAGTGGCGGCAACCGAAATGACATTGGCTGAGCCAGTGGGTGCTGATGAGGTTTCGCCACCGACGATTGAGAGTTGGAAGGTGTTAGCGCATTTTTGCATGCCAACATAAAGGGCGTCTAACCAATCGACGGTCGTGTCAGGAGTGAGTACGAGAGTCACGACAAAGGCGTGGGGCGTGCCGCCCATGGCTGCGATATCACTGACGACGCGAGCGATAGCTTTCCAGCCGACGCGCTCGGCATTTTCATCGGGATAAAAGTGCACGCCTTCTACTACGCAGTCAGTTTTTAGCAGTTGGAGATCGCCGCTGGGGAGGGTGACGACAGCGCAATCATCGCCAGGGCCTACGAGCACATCGCCTCTCTGCACTAGACGGCGAGTGATACGGCTAATGAGTTGGTCTTCAGAGCTGTCACTGAGCTTCATAGTTGGTCGCCCATTGTGAGCATGAAGAAGACATTGATGGTATTGAACAGACCATGGCAGAGGATACATGCCCAGATACTGCCGCTTTTTTCATAGAGAACGGCCAGCAGGATGCC
>CAXMPP010000179.1:0-4360 GCA_964195395.1 uncultured Thermodesulfobacteriota bacterium | reverse complement strand
TGATGAGCAAAACCTCCCAGGGGTGGATTACATCACGCAGACTGTGGCTCGACGACTCGACAATGACGCATTTCTAGCTGACGAACTCTCGCCAGGTGTTATTCAAGGAAAGGTGTATGCTGTGCGTATGACTCAATTGATCCAAGATTCAGGGGCTGGTTCAGGTTTGATTTTAGGAGACCCTGAAAAAATAAAATACCTTAAGGATGGGACTTCTCTGACTGAGGCTTCAAATAGCTCACAGTATGAGGACGGCTACATCACTCTCCAAGTGGAGTTTTTCCCACTCAATAACAATCTTCACGCTTATGTGACTGGTGGAAGCTGGGACTTTGATAAGTTAGGTTCACCAGTCGCCACTCAGAACATCGCAGTCCGCCGCTAATTTTTTTATGAAAACTCACAAAACCACCAGAAAAGGTTTCACGCTCATCGAGCTCCTGACCGCCATGACTATCACGACTGTCATTATTGGAGTCTTGATTGGTGCAACACGTATGTCCATGGATGCATGGAAAGACAGTCGCGACAAAGCGAGAGCTTCTCGCCTAGCCAAAGAAAGTATCGAGTTGATGGCACGTGACCTAGAAGGTATCGTTATCCGCTCTGGCAATGATTACGAATGGCTTTCGGTGAAAATGGATACAAGCCTTGAAGGTGATGATCTAGGGCCATCTAGTAATGCTGAAATGAAGAACCCACTGGAGTTTGTATTCTTCAGTGCAGCGACTGACCGTTACGACGGAAAGATAGCAACTGCCGATGATAAGGGGGGGGATATATCCACCGTGATCTATAAGTTGGTGTATAAAGATCAATTTGATGGGGCAGGAGGAACACCTTTCCCTGTGTTTTCGCTCTACCGGCATTTGATCAATCCCGATGAGACGTTCACCAAATATTTGGCAAGTGAAGACATACAAGCTCTGACCTCGAATGAAGATTTGACCAACGCGAACAACTTCGTTGCTGAGAATGTCTACAATCTCACAGTGACCCTCATATTTGAATTCGCCAATTCTGATGATGAGATTGAGCAGAAAAGAGTGCCAATCATGACGAGTGGCTCAGATTTTAAAGAAATTCGGATCAAAGGAAATATGATTGAAGGTGCGACTAAAGGTAACCCTGCCGACATTAAAGATAGTAAAGGTAATAATGTAGCTTCATCAGCGCGATTGGCAGGTGCTGAGCTCGGAATTCTGGTACTTTCAGATTCAGGAATGAGAGCATTGAATAAGAAACCTTTTACAAACCAAGAAGCATTTGCCGAGTTTGTGAAAGAGAACAGCCACTACTTCACTAAGTCCGTGGTGCTCCCTCGTCCGTAGGGAGCGGGCCTCAACTTAATCTTCAGAAGCGCTCAGTAAATCACTGAGCGTTTTTTCGTTGAGGTCGAGGCTCTGCGTTGCGCCGTCTAGAATGTTGTTGGCGAGCGTGTTTTTCTTTGCCTGCATTTGCTGAATTCTTTCTTCAACCGTGCCGGAGCAAATGAGTTTGTGCACCATCACTGGCTTGTCTTGTCCTATGCGGTACGCCCGATCAGTTGCTTGGTTCTCGGCCGCTGGGTTCCACCATGGGTCGTAGTGGATGACTGTGTCAGCGCCCGTTAGAGTGAGTCCAGTACCACCAGCTTTGAGTGATATAAGAAAGACTTCACCTTCGCCACCTTGGAAGCGCTCAACCAAGGACTGCCTATCTTTGGTGGCTCCTGTGAGGATGAGGTAGCTGACTTCTTGTTGTATGAGGTAGTCCTCAATGATGGCTAACATCGAGGTGAACTGGGAGAATAAAAGAACGCGGTGGCCTTCCTCGCGGAGGGTGACTAGCAGATCGATGAGGTAGAGCATCTTGGCAGACTCCGCCTTGGCCGCATCCTGCATCGATTGCGTCTCAAAATTTAGAAGGTTGGGGTGGCAGCAAATTTGGCGAAGCTTGAGGAGGGCATCGAGGAACACAATCTGGGCCTCACCACCACGGGCGACAATCGCTTGGCGGACTTGTTTGTCCATAGCTGCACGGACTGTCTCGTAGAGATCTTTTTGCGCTGAGCTGAGGGTGATAGTATGGAGAATCTCCGTTTTTGGAGGGAGTTCCTTGGCGACATCGTTTTTCGTTCGACGCAAAATAAGTGGACCTACTTTTCGGTTGAGGGCATCACGTTTGTTCCTGTCGTTTTGTTTTTCGATCGGAGTGCGGTAGTTTTCTGTGAAGGCGGATCGCTCACCTAACAAACCAGGCATAAGGAAGGCAAAGAGGCTCCAGAGTTCACCGAGGTGGTTCTCGATCGGTGTGCCAGATAGACAGAGTCTGTGGTTTGATTTTAGCTGTCTCACCGCAGTCGATACCTGAGCACCAGGGTTTTTGATATGCTGCGCTTCGTCCAGCGCAATCAGGTGGTAGTGCTGCTGCAGGTGTTGGTCTAGGTCCCGGTGGATCAGAGCATATGATGTGAGAACGAGGTCGTAGTTAGAGATCTCTGTGAAATGCTCATGGCGTCTAGCTCCCTGAAGTATAAGCACTTTGAGTGTCGGCGCGAACTTCGCAGCCTCGCGTTGCCAGTTAACAACCACCGAGGTGGGTGCCAACACCAGATGCGGAAGGCCTTTCGAACAACCACTGGTGATCTCAGTGAGAATGTGTGTGAGCGTCTGAAGAGTTTTACCCAGTCCCATGTCATCTGCTAGAATACCACAAAAATGGTGGCGCGCGAGAAACTGCATCCAGTAAAATCCGTGGAGTTGGTAGTCGCGTAGAGTTGCCTTGAGTGTGCCGGGAACCTCTACAGTCGTGACTTTCTCGAGCGATTGGATTTGCTCGGCTATTTTTTCAATTTCTTCTGGGACGTCGAGTTCGATGTCGCAGTCATTTTCTAACAATGCTGCGTCGAGTGTGCTAACTTTGATCGGTCCATCGGTGAATTTATACTCGAGTAATTCTCCGAGTGTGGTGAGCATGTGGCGGAAACGTCCGACCGGGAGGGCGAGCCCACGGCCATCTGGGAGGAAGATCATGAACTCTTGCCCCTTTGGCATGCCTTCGGTGACTTCCAGAAAGTTGTTAGCTAGTAGGGCTGCTAGAATAGGCTGGAGCTCAAAGTGTTCTCCATCGATCTCAAAGCCAGCCGAGAGGTTAAACCAGCCTTTGGCCTCTTCTACCATTTCAGCCTTCCATGTGTCGCTGCGGAAGATCAGAGGTTTGAGCCCTACGTGAGCTGAAAATTGCACTTCCCAATCACGGGCTTCCAGAGCCTTGGTGGCTTCGTGACGGAATCGTTGCCAGTAAAATTCGGGATGCGGCCATTGCTTGTTATCAGGGGACCAGGTTTTTCCAGCCTCAGCGGGTTTAGTCTCGGCTGCGATCATCCATTTCGGGCGGGAATCAAATTTCTTCTTCTCAGGAGAAGTTGGTGGATTAAGTGGTAACAAATCGAGCGCGTAGAGAGTCTGTAGCGCCGACATCTCAGTCGCTCGATTCCGGCTGATTTTACGTTCAGCGGTGACAATAGGAAGGAGGAGGCCAGATGGCTCTAGTGGCACTTTGTGGCCATCATAAATGGCAAATGCGTGTGCGTAGATTTCCGGGCCAGATCTCTCAGAGCTGTTTCTGCGTTCGATGCGGAGGAGAAAGCTGGGGCCGTCTGAGTTCCTAGTTGGAGCAGGGGAGGCAAGTTCTATGGTCTTTCCTTCCGTGACAGCTTCCATGTGCGGAGTTTCGCCAAATGCGATGGCTAGCCTTTCTCCTCTAATGAGGTGTTCAATGCTGGCGACGCAATGTTCGCAGTTACTTTGAACTGCACACGAACATGATGCATCTATCTGTGTTTCACCATCTTCTAACCAGAGAGCAATAATGCTTTCGTGCTGATGCGCAGATTCAGCTAATACATAGCTGACGATTTCGATATCACCTGTCGGCAGATGTTCGGCCTTCGATTGGCTCACCTTGCGTGCTCGCGCTAGCTTTTTTCCTTGTTGGAGGGAACCACTAGAGAAGAGCGTTTTCCATTTGTCACCGGATAAATAGTCGGAGATCGATGAGATCGAGAGGTTTTCGCTCATTGCTTGGTCAGATAGGGCTGGGTCGGAGTGTTGCTTAATTATAGACGAAAAAGAGCGGCAGATTCGCATCTGCCGCTCTCACACCTATTGTCCCAATCACTTAGGATTATTATTTTATGAAGCCTCAGCTAAACCACCCGAAAGCGGCTTTAACTTTGGCAGATCTCTTTTTCGCAAATTTTTACGCATCTTGGCAAGAGCAACATTCTGTAATTGACGAATTCTTTCGCGGGTGACCCCAAATTCACGACCAACCTCTTCGAGTGTCATGGGCGTTTTCCCGTCCAATCCGAAGCGTG
>CAXMPP010000178.1:0-4376 GCA_964195395.1 uncultured Thermodesulfobacteriota bacterium | reverse complement strand
CATCCAGTCTGATGGCTCGCGCCTAATCCCTGACCTGTGTCTCCATGGAAATACTCATGGAACAGTACTAGATCCTGCCACTCTTTACCTTGGCTATAGTGTTTCATGTTGCTCAACGCGGGCCGACATCCGCCCGCATTCGGCAAAAACATGCTCACGAGTCGATCACTAATCTGGTCGGCCACGTCTCCTAGACTCATCTTCACGCCTGATCCCTTCGGAAATTCTACTTGGAAGTTATCACCATAGAAGTGCTGATACTTTCTCAATGAGGTGATGATAATGTAGTTCACTGGGAACCAGATAGGTCCTCGCCAGTTCGAGTTACCACCAAACATGTAGCCATCGGACTCACCAGGAACATAACTCACCGTGTGCTCTTCACCCTTCCAGACAATGCTGTACGGTTTGTCTTTGTGGTCTTTCGATAGCGATCGAAGTCCGTAATCCGAGAGGAATTCATCCTCATCTAACATCCTCTCAAGAAGTTTCTCGAACCGATCACGCAGAGGCAGCATCAACAGTCGCGACTCTTTGTCCTCTCGCTGTTTATCGCAGTAGGTCGTGTATTCTGCCAAGTCTGGACGATTCTCAATAAACCAGTCCAAGCGTTTCTTGAAGCCTGGCATTTTATCGATCTTCATCATGTCGATCTCAGCGACACCCATCATGGTCAGCAGACCAACCATCGAGCGCACCTTCATTGGGATTTTCTCCCCATTCTTGAGAACTAAATGATCGTAATAGAATCCATCTTCTTCGCACCAAAGTCCACGGCCAGATTCCTCGTTCATTGCGCGCGCAATGCGCACAAAATGCTCGAAGTACTTCGACGCCATGTCTTCGTAGGCTGGACGTGTCTCAGCAAGCTTCAGACACATTTCTAACATTTGTGAGCAAAACCCACCCATCCATGCGGTTCCGTCAGCTTGTAAAATGTGAGCCCCATCACCGAGTTCCTGAGAGCGATCAAAGACTCCGATATTATCGAGCCCTAGAAACCCTCCGGAGAACAAGTGATTACCGTCCACATCCTTGCGGTTCACCCACCAAGTAAAATTGAGGCTGAGCTTCTGAACTGCTTTTTCAAGCCACTCCAGGTCCTCTATCCCATTGCGCTCTAGCGATTGATGCAGCTGCCAGACAGCCCATGCATGCACGGGAGGATTCACATCAGAAAAGCTCCACTCGTAGGCCGGAATCTGCCCGTTCGGGTGGAGGTACCATTCGCGGAGGAACAGTAATAGCTGCTTCTTGGCAAAGTCTGGATCGAGCCTAGCAAAGGCCACCATGTGGAACGCGCTGTCCCAACTGGCAAACCAAGGGTACTCCCACTTATCTGGCATCGATAAGACATCGCGAGCGAACATGTGGCGCCAATCTTTATTGCGGCCATCAACTCTCGACTGAGTGGCATTATCAACACCATTGTCTCCCTCCAACCAATACTTAACAACGTAGTAGTAAAATTGTTTCGACCACAAAAGCCCTGCATAGCCTTGAATCGCCACCCGGCTCTCTTCCACACTCAGACCTTTTGGAAGCATGCAGCCATAGAACTCGGACTCCTCAGACTCTCTAGCAGCCACAACCTCAGAAAAATCATCGAATCGTTGGCCGTGATCATCTTCCACCGCAATCAGTCGACAACGTACTTCGTGCGTCCCGCCAGCTGGCACAGTCACCTTCATCCACGCCGCAGCTTTAGTTCCCTCCATTGCCGGATTCACAGCATCTTTATGGTCATTGATCAAATACTCGTGGAAGGCGTCCTTGAGGTATGCCGCTTTATTTTCCTGATCAAAAAGCGCCTTGAGGTTGGTATCATTTTCAGTGAACAACCACTCGTGCTCCACACCATCTGATTCGTCCAAGTAAAAATGGAATTCACCCATGTCCGAGTGCTCTAGCTGCAATCGATTTCCATCTAACTTAATACTAGGTTTGTCCCACTTAGATTCAAAATGGTCTTCTCCCCACGCCCAGCTGTTGCGCATCCAAACACTCGGTAAAATGTGAATCGTCTGCTCAGCGTCCGAATTATTAGTCACTCGGAGCCTCCAACAAAGATCGCTCGGTCCAGCCTTTGCTACCACCGTTTCCACATCCCAGTACTCGCCATTGTCGAATGCTCCTGTGTCATCGATCCCGTACTCAGGCTCATCTGGACCGCGTTGAGAATTAGTATCTACGAGGTCAGCATAAGGATACTCACTCATCGGGTACTTGTAGAGCGCACGGGTGAACGAATGAGTCGGTGTGCTATTGAGATAATAATAACATTCTTTCACATCTTCACCGTGGTTTCCCTGTGTGCCACTCACGCCAAAAAGACGTTCCTTCAAAATTGGATCTTTCCCATTCCACAGAACCGGTGCAAAGTTGATGCGCGATTTTCTATCACACCACCCTAGCAGGCCGTCTTCACCCCAGCGATACGCGCGACTGCGAGCTTGGTCATGAGTAAGGTAATTCCAAGCATCACCACTCTCAGAATAGTCTTCACGCACAGTTCCCCACTGGCGCTCTGCCAAATAAGGCCCCCAGCGTTTCCAGTTTATCTCAAGAGAAGCCTCTTCTTCAAGACGCTTTCGCTCTGGGGTATTCCGCTCTCTTTCAGTGATCATCGCTGACTATAACTACCACAACACTCTAACATTTGATACAGAAAGAATACTGGATAACAATGGTCTCAAATACTGGATTCCCAGCTTAAGAGTCAGTCGGACTTACCTTCCCCTCAATCTTGAAATCTGCTAGAGTTCGAGCATGTCTGAGAGATTCGTAATCTATAGACCATTACACCCCGATGCCACTCCCTCCTGATTTACGGGGCTAGATAGCTGATGACGACCTTGTTCACTTCATTATTGAAGCGGTTGAGCGCCTACCTCTCTCTAGCTTCAAAACGAACACACGTGACTGTGGCAATGCTTAAATGCCACCTCACATGATGCTCGCCTTACTTATCTATTGCTACAGCAACGGTATCTTCAGCTCTCGGAAAATCGAACGTGCCACCTACCGCGATATTGCAGTGCACTTCCTAACAGCGGACTACTTCAGTATAAGTAAAACTCTTGGGGTCACCCTGGCAAAGCCGGGGGGGCTTACTGTTGAATAATTAAGAATTCCAGCACGATGGGTACGGTCAGAACATCGGTGCCGCTTTACTTGCTCGCTACTGTTCGAGAAATACGTGTCGATTTGTAGTAGAGGCGTTTCTTTGTGCTGGCCTTTTAGCGTCTTTCGTCTTTTTCGCGTTAGAAAGGCTTCATCTGGCTGAGAGAATCAGCGTAATCTGTGGTCGAAAAATGCTTCGTTATGCTTGGCTGGAGGAAAGAGGCTGGAAGCGCTCTTCTACGTGTGAGCTGTAACCGAACTCGTGATGGCGTTGCTCCACCAACTCCTTCAGAGTTAGCTAGGGTTTTGATTGAGTCCCAGCGTAGCGACTACTTCACAACACTGGGCTGAGTTTCGTAAGCCCGTTAGCCTAGTAGTGCTGCAGTTTTCGTTAACCTGAGGCCGTGTGGGATTCGACTGTGGTCGTGGGCAGCCGAGCTGGGTAACGCGCAACCTAACAAGGCCGAACTCGGCTCCTGTTAGGTTGACCTGTAAAGCACGGAAACTATTGCCGATGCGTCTAAGCTTCAGTCTAGAGTGAGAGTTTTTTGATCCAGACGTTGCGGAATTTGACGGTATTTTCGTGACCTTGGAGTTTGATTTGGCCTGGTTCTGGTCCTTCTTTTTTGCCGGCTCCGGTTTTTTTGGCAATGGAATGGTCGTCATGGATGAGCACGCCATTGTGGTAGACGGTGATTCTAGCGTTGGCAGTTTTTTTACCGTCTTTGAAGCGCGCGGCGCGGAAAGCTATGTCGTAGGTCTGCCATTCGCCGGCCTTCTTGCTCACGAGCTGGTCAGGCATTTTCTGTTTGTAGATGCTACCGCAATAGGTTGGCTTGTAATCTTCCTTTGAAACTCCGAAGGAGTTAAGGATCTGGACTTCGTAGCGCTGCTGGATGTAGACACCGGAATTGCCATTGTTTTCGGGATTTTTGGCGTCTTTTTTCTCGTTCACATTGAACTCCACATGCATTCGGAAATCTCCGTAGGAGTCCTTGGTCAACAGGCTGTCCCACTTTGGTGAAGCGGTAAGCACGCCGTCCTTGAACACCCACTTGGCGGAGCCCACGCCGTCTGGGACCATATCATATCCCTTCTCGCCGACGATCTGGACCACGCCTTCAGGCTTGGCTGATTTACTTATATCTATAATTCCACGAGTCGTCGCGGTGTCTTCCGCAGAAGCGAAGGTGCAGAAGAGCATGGTGGCGGGAAGTATCTTTAACATTTTCATCGTTTTCATCGTTTTCATC
>CAXMPP010000177.1:294-4435 GCA_964195395.1 uncultured Thermodesulfobacteriota bacterium | reverse complement strand
CCTCTTAAAGACAGGATTGGTCACATGCTCAGTGGGGTGCCCGCCAAAGTTGCCGTCAAATTATTTGGTCCTGACCTTGCAACCCTTCGGGGGATGGGCACAGAGATCCAAAAAATTTGTAAAGAGATCCCAGGCTTAGAAACTGCCAGTATTGAACAACAAGCCCCAATCCCCCAATTGCGGATAGAGGTCGATCGCGATCGAGCCCTGGCGTACAACTTCCGCCCAGCTGCCGTCAACGAGCAACTCTCCACCCTACTTGGAGGCTCCACTGTCGCTGAATTATTTGAGGGCGAACGTAGCATCGACTTGGTGATGCGCTTACCTGAAAGCTGGCGTGAATCACCGCAAAACCTTCACGAACTCATGCTCACCAATGATGATGGACAAAGAGTTCCACTGAAAGCGATTGCTGAAATCCGTAATGCCAAGGGACCAAATGTGATCAAGCGTGAGAATACTCGACGTCGATTTGTGGTCAGTATCAACCCCACCGGCAGCGATCTCGAATCCATGATCAACACCCTAGAAAAGCGGATCAATGATGAAGTCATGTCACAAAGTAGATATAAAGAATACGACATGAGTATCGAAGGTGAATACCAGGCGCAAAAGGAAGCGTCTTCGACTATTTTCAAGGCCACGTGTGTCGTTTTGTTAGTCATCGCACTCCTACTCTACACTTACTTTGGAACTATTACATTCGCCGTCCAGGTACTCTGCGACATACCACTAGCATTGGTGGGTGGGCTCGTATTCACCTGGATGACGGTCAACAACATCAGCATCGCGACACTCGTTGGCTTCATCGCCGTAGCTGGTATCGCTGCCCGCAATAGCATTATGTTGATCTCTCACTACCTCCACCTTATGAAACACGAAGGCGAAGGTTTCACCCGAGAGATGATCATACGTGGAACTCAGGAGCGGCTTGTCCCCGTTCTCATGACCGCTCTATCAGCTGGCTTGGCACTTATTCCACTGGTGATCGCTGGCGATCAACCAGGTAAGGAAATCCTCCACCCCGTAGCCATCGTCATCACCGGCGGTCTCGTGTCTAGCACCATTCTAGGACTTGCTGTCACCCCAGCATTTTTCTACCTCTTCGGTAGAAAAGCTGCAGAAAAATCAATCGCCAACAACGCTCCAGCAGCGGGCTAACAAGCTCACTAAAAACACCAAACAATAAAACAAATATCATGAAATACACCATAACAACACTAGCCGCAGTAGGCTTCGCATTCCTCAGCTCATGCGGAGATAAACCTAAAGAACATAGCGATAACGATGACCACGCTGGTCACGATCACGCTGAAGGTGAGCACGATGATCACGAAGGGCACGACCACGCCGCAGGTGAGCATGATGACCACTCTGGCCACGACCACATCAAAGCCGGACCAAACAAAGGTCGCATGATCTCCAGCGTCACTCCTCAGGCCGAATTCTTCGTAATGGATGATGGCCGTGTACAGATTAGTTTCTTTGATGCTGATATGAAAGCCGTGGCTCCTGCTGGTCAAACTGTCAGCGTCATTTCTGGTGATCGTATCAGCCCACTCGAAATGAGTTTCACTGCCGAAGGGAATGCATTGGTATCAAAAGAAGCTCTACCAAAAGGTAACAACTTCCCTACCGTAGTTGCCATCAAGACCAGTTCTGACTCTGACGAAGTGATCACCAAGTTCACCCTCAACCTCAACGACTGTTCCAGTTGCTCAAACAAAGAGTACTCCTGCGAGTGCCACCACTAAAAAATTCTAATCTAACAAGGTTAAAAAAATCCCGCATGGAAGAAACTCCATGCGGGATTACTGTTTTGATAGATGCGGTTATGTTACTTCCACTGCTGCATGTAGCTAGCAATGTCTGCCACGTCTTGACCACTAAGTCCTAACTGCTCGGCCGAAAGCATCAGTGAACGAGGCATCCACTTGTCTGACTTCACACGATTCTTTGGAATCAGCTGCACCACACCACCAGTAGATGTCACAAGCAAAGGATCACCAGCTACAACTAGCCCATGAACTACTTTACCATCCTTGAGTACCAATTCTTTACCTTTGAAGTCGTGGGCAACATCAGCAGATGGTTCTAGAATGCTCCTCACGATAGCTTCTCGTGATTGAGTTGAGCCCCATCCCTTCAAAGCTGGAGCGTAGTTAGGTCCCACTCCATTGATGTTATGGCACATGACACAACGCTGGATAGTGATTGCCCCTTTTTTTACGTCGCCTTTGAGTTTTAGAATTTCAGCAACTGACGGCAATTTAGACGACTTGGGTGGCTCTGGTACGGTAATCGAATTGATAACAAGCTTTGATGGATCATAGATACCACGCTCCTTAAGCTCATCTTTAATTCCCATTTCCGACCATGCCCCTGTACCACGCTTGAACAACCAATAGGCAGCTTTGACTTTCACCAACGATTTATCGTTAGCCAAATCTAACACTGCAGTCGCTGCTGACTTATCATTGATAAAGGAGAGAGACTCCACAGCGAACTCGCGCTGCTTCTGTGTTAGCTCTTTACTCTGGGCGCGTTGCTTCAGATCTGAAACAGCAGCCACAGGCCACAAACGCCATGTGAGACGAGCAAACGAATCCGACCAGCTAGCAGGAGAACCTGCAGCAAGTCCCTTTTTAAGACCGGTCCAGATTGCTTCTTCTTTGTTCTCCGCACCAAGTCCAATTGACTCGAGGTAGTTCTTGTCCTTACCATCGTAAGCTTTTGCTAGAGTCACGAAGATCGGCAATGTTTCATCGGCACTGTAGTGTCTCAATGAGAGAGCCACATCACGGCGCACTGCTGGACTAGGATCGCCTGCTAGTGATTTAGCGTAGGCCAGCATGTTTGCTCCAGTGCGGCGAAGTGCTCGGTAGGCGACAACACGTACATCTGGATTCGCGCTCTTAAGTAAGCTTTCGCACTTCGCTAGCCCTTGAGCTCCGAGGTGAGGTAGCAACCAAATCGCACGAGATGCGATGTACTTGTTAGGGTTGTCGAGCAGAGCAACAACCGCAGTGAGCGATTTCTCTTTATTATCGCGGAGGCCATTGAAACCGAGGTGACGCACGTTGACCGCGGGTGAACTCAATGCAGTGATCTGACCAGCGGTAGTCTTGAGGTCAAAGCTTGGGATATTCGGTTTGAATCCTTTTGGCGCGATACGGTAAATCGCTCCAGAACAAGAATCATCCAGGGTACTATGACCGCCGACTCGTCCATCGAACCAGTCCGTCACATACACGGCTCCGTCTGGACCGACTGAGACATCGGAAGGGCGGAAAAGCACACCTTGGAACTTGATCTGGTCGTGGTTTGAAACGCGCTTGGTTTGGTCACCACCGATGTACTCACGTTGGACGTTTGAGGTAAGGAAATCGGTTCTATTGAGCTCGAAGCTTGCCCCCTTTGCCTTTGGTTTATAGCCGAAGATCGTGTTACGTGCCGCCTCACAAGCTAGGTAGGATCCTTCCCAGTTCTTTCCTAGTGCACCATTTTCATAGAAAACGTTACCTGTAGGAGAGCCGTGGCCGTAGACATCACCTACGTCAAAGGTTCCTGGGTCATCTTGACGCCAGTGAGCTTGCTGATTTGTCTGCCCGGGGCGTCTTTCTGAGCGCCAAGTTCTCTGGCCATCCTTAGAGAAGAATCCAGCGCTACCGTACTCCAAAACATAGGAATTTCTGCAGCTGCCAACGTCGTCGTTATCACTTTGGAAAATATCTCCTATTGAGTTAATCGACTGCTCATAGGAATTACGGTAACCGTGCCCAACAATCTCAGCATGGGTTCCATCTGGATTCATTCGCACTGTGAAACCTGAGGTCCAGACATAGCCATCATCAGACGCTTTGCCTTTCAGCTTATTGTTATCCATGTAGAATTTTCCACCACCACCGCGGTAAACTCCATTCATGTTGAATGTCTTGCCGGAATTATCTTTGAAGATAGCACCACAGTTACCCGTGTTAAAATACCATTTACCATCGGGCCCGGCAGTCATAGAGTGAAGTGAGTGGTCATGCTGACGGGCGTTGAAACCAGTGAGTAATACTTCTTTTTTATCCACTGTTGGATCATATTTTAGATCTCGGTTCACATCAGTATAAACCAACATGTTAGGTGGCTGAGA
>CAXMPP010000177.1:0-284 GCA_964195395.1 uncultured Thermodesulfobacteriota bacterium | reverse complement strand
GGTCTTTATCCTGAACGAAAGTGTGGGAACTGTCAGCAGTTCCATCACCATTGGTATCTTCAAGCACCACAATTCTATCCCCCTCTGGACGACGCCCAGCCTTGCGCCGGTAGTTCACTCCTTCAGCTACCCAGATACGTCCCTTCTGGTCGATATCCATGTTTGTTGGATTAAATAGCATCGGGGACTTCGCCCACACTGTGACCTCTAACTCTTGGTCTTCAGGAGTAGCGAAATGCTCCAATGCCACTTTCTGAGGAGCTTCTTTTGGTGACCATGCAGCC
>CAXMPP010000176.1:0-4446 GCA_964195395.1 uncultured Thermodesulfobacteriota bacterium | reverse complement strand
AGTCAACTGAGGTTCGCTATCAGCTATCTCTTGAGCATGGTCTCGCACCTGTATCCAGACTTCTTCCGTTGATACATTAGTACTCTTACAGAGATTGTGAGGTTTAAGGCTCGATTTATTAGACATGATATGGTGTGGATGTGTGCGTGAGAGTATCCCAGAAATTAGAATACGCATGCCGGGCGATGGCGCAGCTAGCGAAGCAAGCCGATGCGAAGACCATTACACGACTTGATGAGATAGCACAACGCGAAGCTGTGTCTTCAAACTTTTTGGTGCAAATTCTCAATGATTTAAGAAGGTCTGGTCTAGTAACGAGCAAGCGTGGTAAATTTGGCGGGTATTTACTTTCTGGCAAGGCTGAAGATATCTCACTTTTCGATATTGTGCAATCAGTAGAACCGACATTACTGGAAGACACCACCAATACGGAAGGCGCGTCAGGCACAGCTGTCAACAAAGCCTGGAGCAAAGCTAGCACAAACTTCGCCGAAAGCCTCAGAACGATCAAACTCACAGATCTGACCGAGACCGATTCAGGGCCAATGTTTTATATCTAATCCCTTTCATTCAATAGGCACCCCATCATACTCCACCATCGTCTGACGAAAGGTGAAGCTTTTCGAACGATTCGTATTTGGCAAAAGGGCAAAATTGACCCACTCCGACTGCGCGCCTTTCTCAGTGGTGACTACAATTTTTGCCGCGACCACGACCTTTCCATCAGCTTTGGGATAGAGTTGGAAAGTGTCGGGCAATGTATAGCTCGCCATCCAGCGTGGTTTTTTAGCTAACATAGCAGCATCGCGCTCCAGTTGTTCTTTCGACTTTTTCTTGAAGCTGCGTTTGGGCTTAGGCAATTTTTCAAGGACAAACGCATTCTCACCACCCAACATTGACGTGGGCACTTTCACAGATCGCTTAGTGCGAGAGGTCGATATCTGCATTCCATCGACTCTCATAGTGAGGTGTTCTCCCTGAGTCCCTTCAGCCATGAACTGCCAACGCAACGGCCCGTCAAAGTTCTGAGTCGAAGCCATATAGATCAACTTATTCTTCTCGATCATACCCACCCCCTTCAGAGCTTCGACATTGCTAAAAACTTCAGCGCCGTTGACCCAGGCACCTGGAGATTTCCGCCACACTCCCTCGGTTAGCGGCTTATTCGTTGTGCAACTCACAAACAATATAGGCAATAGGAACAAGAAACATTTCATACGTGTCAGAAGCTAACAAATGAATGCTATCTGCCAACACCAGATTTCGGGCTTGCATGCTTTGCTAGATACCCTCTACTCCCCGCCATGAATAACACTTTGGGCATCATCATCGCCATTTCACTGTTCGCACTCTGGAATCTCGATCTTATCTCCACCCTTCTCAACCTCAAGGCGCTCCAACCAAAACTCCCCACTGAATTCAAAGGGATCTTCACTGAAGACAAATTTGCCGAGTCCCAGCACTACACTCGCGTCAACTCGAAGTTCGATGTCATCCAGACGACATTCTCGCTCGGAGTCACCCTCATCTTCTGGTTCACCGGAGGATTCGGCTACTTAGATCAGTGGGCTCGTGCGCTTGGATATGGCGAAATCATCACTGGTCTAGTATTCATGGGAATTCTATTCGTAGGCCAAACTCTCATCGGCATCCCCTTCCAGCTCTATTCCACCTTCGTCATCGAAGAGAAATTTGGTTTCAATAAAACCACCTCCAAAACATTCATCATCGATCAGATCAAAGGTCTCATCTTGATGGTACTCATCGGAGCCCCTATCCTGTCGCTCATTCTTTGGATTTTCAACTCAATCGATAACGCTTGGCTCTGGGCATGGATTTCCTTCACCGTCCTGCAGTTGCTACTCACCTACCTAGCCCCGACTTACATCCTCCCACTCTTCAATAAATTTGAACCTATGGATGATGGTGAACTCAAATCCGCGATCAATGAACTGGCCAAGAAGTGTGACTTCCCTCTCACCGAGATCTGCGTCATGGACGGCTCCAAACGGTCAACCAAATCCAATGCCTTCTTCACTGGGTTTGGAAAGAATAAGAAAATTGCCCTATTCGACACGCTAATCGAAAACCACACCACCGAAGGGCTTGTCGGAATTCTCGCCCACGAGATTGGCCACTTTAAATGCAAGCACATCATCCAGCGTATGGTGGTAGGAATCCTCCAGAGTGCCGTGCTCTTCTTCCTAATTGGTATTGTAACCGACAAAGACGGAGCATTCGCACGCTCACTCTTTAATGCATTCTATGTGGAGCACATCTCAGTCTACGCCGGCCTCATTTTCTTCTTCATGCTCTTCTCACCGATCAATAAGATCCTCAGTATTTTCTCCAACATGAGCAGCCGCAAGCACGAGTTCGAAGCCGATGCCTACGCCGCCAACGCCCAAGAATCTCCAGAGCACCTCATCGGCTCTCTCAAGCAACTCTCCGCTGACAATCTAGTCAACCTCACCCCCCACCCATTCCCCGTCTTCATGGAATACTCCCACCCGCCAATGTTGACGAGAATCGAAGCCCTCAGAAAAATAAAGTTTGAGACCGAGTAACAGTTTAAACTACATTCGTCGCTGACCATGAACTCGTTCGTAAAGGCCCTCCTCATCACAGTTGGCATTGTGACTCTCTGCATCGCTGGCTGCACAACACTCACTATTGGTGGATGCGCCACTGTGGTTGGTGTCGCAGCCTATCAGGCATCCAACCTACCTGATTACGCCAAAGCCTCCACTCTATCAAAGAGCTACGGCACCGACTTTGACTCCATCACCCAATCTCTCGAACAAGATGTTTCTCTGAAATTCTCAGACAACAAGGTCACTCTCAACGATGACATCCTAGCTATCATCGCCGAGGTCAACGGCCGAGATATCGACATCTACAAAAAATACGATGATGCCGAGCTCAATGGCCACGTCACACGCAACAGCGCAGGAACCGGCACGCTTCTAATCAACGGGAAACCCACCGACTGCCTCCTCTACCTCATTGAATGGAACGAAGTAGACTACTTTGTCTGCATCAAGGACACCTTCAAAACCAAGGCAGCAGTAGAAACCAGCGAGCCAAACAACTAATTCAAAGGCCACCTTACTCCTTCTGCACATTTAGACATACAGTCATCAGGGCTTAGTCCAACAACTTGTTCTACTTCTAGCTGCCTTGTAGTTTCCCCATAGCAGTAAATATCGACTTTTACGCAAATCAATTATTTAGAGTCTCTTGAGACTCTAAACATCAGCATCTATCACAATGAAAAAAACAAATAAACTTACTTTCATTCTATCCTTTCTAACAACCACTTCCATCGCTCTTTCTGGGACTATCTCCGAGAATCAACAGAAATGGTATAAGTCATATAAAAAACAAAAGAATGCTCCCGATCCCAAAACAATGGTGATCAATACTGACAAAGAACCTAGCTTAAGTGATGGCTTCACTGATCTTTACAACAAGAAGGACCTAAGCGGCTGGAAAAACAAAGGCGGCAAACATAAATTTGAAGCTAAAGGCGATGTACTTGTCGGCACCTGTGTCCCCGGATTAAACAGTGGGTACCTCTCGACGGAAAAAAATGACTACAAAAACTTCATCTTTAGCTGTGAAATCAAGTGGCTTGTCGATGGCAATACCGGCGTCATGTTTAGAGCCAAAACCAAACCTGGAAAGAAAGGTAAGGAAACAGTATTCGGACCACAGGCAGAAATGGAAGGCTTCGAAAAGAAACGTGGTTGGTCAGGCGGTATCTACGGCCAAGATTGCGGCGGCTACTTCTACCCTCTCTGGTTAGATGCCCATAAAGAAGCCCGCGCTTCATTGAAAAAAGATGACTGGAACCGCATCACTATAAAAGCTGTCAACGACCATGTTCTGACTTGGGTCAATGGCATCCCAGCTGCGAACTGGTCAGGTAATGATACTTTTCTTGAAGGTTTTTTCAGCCTACAGATTCACAAAGGCGAAGCAGGAACAATTCATTTCAAAAATATAAAAGTTAAAGAACTTTAAGTTCTTTATAACCTCTGACTGGTAATGACACTCAGTTAAGCCGATTCATCGTGATCTCCATCAGAGATGATCATACACAAGCCTAGGGATGAAGTGGAGCGGAATCCCTAGGTTAATCATCCGAGCTAAGACGCCAGCACTAGCAGAGAAAACCGTTCTCATCCTGCAACTCTGCTACAACATGGTTTACTCGCTGATTCAATCGGCTAGAGATGCCCACCTCGTTGAGAACCACCAGATAAGTTTCACACATTGTATTGATCAAGTTCTGAGTCAGAGAGCCAACTTCAAAGGACATCATAATCACCCTTACAAAAGAGCGGAACTACATGAGAAATTACTGTTCCTGCTCTCCGAAGAGCTCCTAATCATAAGAAAAGGAAGACACCAATTTAAAGAAATTCAGCATAGGGGTAAATA
>CAXMPP010000175.1:0-4521 GCA_964195395.1 uncultured Thermodesulfobacteriota bacterium | reverse complement strand
ACCTGAGGTGGTCGATCGAGCCCTAGGTATTCGCCCAATTCAGCGAGATCTTCGGTCGGCTTCACCGTCGTTGGCAAGCCATGGCCACGGGCAAACTGACGCGCTGGGCTCAATGTTTTTTCCAAGTTCTGAATGACATCGCGCAAACTTCCGGCCTTCTCAAAATCCATCTTCTCTGCCGCTTGCTGCATTTCCTCCCGCAAACTAGCAAACAACCCACGCTTCCCCTTTCCATCGAGAAAGTCCACCGCCTCCATCACCTTCGCGCGGTAGTCATCGATGCTCATTTTACCGACACAGGGGGCACTGCAATTGCGAATCACATCGGCGTGGCAATGCTTGTACTCATGCGCACCTGGCGACTTCTGCGCGCAGGTCCGCAGGCCGAATGCGTTATTCAACCACTCCAAGGTCGCCTTGAGTGCTGTAGAATGCACAAATGGCCCAAAGTATTTTGCTCCGTCTTCCTTGCGCAGCCGAGTGAGCTCGAACCGTGGGATCGCCGTCTTTAGCTGCACCTTGACCAGCCAAAACCGCTTGTCGTCGCGCAAGCTCACATTGTAGCGCGGCCGGTATTGCTTGATCAACTTGCTCTCCAAAATAAGAGCCTCTTCCTCATTGCGCACCACATGGAACTCAAAGTCCCAGATCGACTCGATCAACGTCCGCGTCTTCAGGTCCGCCTTCGACTTGCGCGATGGCAGAAAGTAGCTAGATAGCCGCTTTTTCAAATTCTTCGCCTTTCCCACATAGATGGTGTTCCCAATACGGTCTTTCATAAGATAGACCCCAGGCTCAGAGGTCGTGCTCCTCATGCGTTCTCGGAAATTTGGCTTTTTATCCTGCATCGTGATTGGTACTACGGAAACTTGGCGAAAGAGCCAGGCTAACGTAAACGTAGGATGAAGATACATCCTGCCGACAAATCGGCAACACCAGCGCGTGCATTTGCTGAGCAAACTCCACCTTTCGCTTCGCTTTACTACCCAGACAGAACAGCATTGCATCCCATTCCCCATGCTTGCATCATGCGATTCTCGCGCTACACTCCACTTTAACTTTCCTGATATGATACGCACTTTAAGCCTCCAAGGCCTTTTCTTCACCTTCCTGACTCTGGCAGCCCATGCTCAAGATGCCGCCGCTCCAGCGAACGCACCAGTAGAACTCGATGTTTATGACCTCGTCGTCGATAAGGGCGGCTTTGTCATGTACCCGCTGGCCTTGATCTCCATCCTCACTCTGATCCTGGTATTTTTCTACTTCATCACCATCCGGCGTAATTCGGTGGTCAGCGATCGCTTCATGAGCTCAGCCGAGGCCCTCATCCGCAAGCGCGATTACCTCGGGCTCGTCGCCCAATGCCACCGCGAAAATAAATCGATCTCTCGAGTTGCCGAAAAATCGCTCGATTTCATGACCCAGAACTCTGGAGTTTCCTTCAAGGAAGTACGCGAAGTCGCCGAAGCTGAAGGCTCACGCCAAGCTGGCATCCTCAGCCAACGGATCTCCTATCTCTCAGACATCGGTGCCATTGCTCCGATGGTTGGACTCCTAGGCACGGTCATTGGTATGATCAAATCATTCTACCAAATCTCTGCCGGCAACTTCGAAGGAGTCAAGCAGATGGAACTCGCTGGTGGTGTCTCCGAAGCATTGATCACCACTGCATCTGGTCTAGTTATCGGTATTGTCGCACTTATTTTCTATTCGGTCTTCCGTGGCCGAGTGCAGAAATACATCGCGGAACTTGAGGCAGCCTCCACACACCTGATGGCTCTGCTATCCGCTCAATACAACCGCGCTGGTGGCTATACTCCGAGAGCCGCTTTTGCTGAAGAGCTCGCCAGTTTTGGCGGTGATGACGATGACGGCTTTGCCCCAGTCGGCCGCCAAGGACGCAGCACCCCGTCACCCATCGACAATACCCGTCCAGACGTCCAAGGAATCTAGGGCCTACGCGCAGTAGCTCACTCCACACTTTTTTCATCAATGAAATTTCGCGACAACCAACCACCACCGACAGGCTTCCAGCTAGCCCCGATGATTGACGTGGTATTCTTGCTGCTTATTTTCTTCATCGTCACCTACCAACTCTCCGACTACGAGACTGAGCTTGATGTCAGTGTCCCCACAGCTGAAGAAGGTGCCACCTCCCCCCGCCACCACCTTGAACAAGTCATCAACATCCGGACGGACGGTACGATAATTCTGGAGAAGCAGGTCTACACCCTCGACGAGCTGCAGGCTAAGATGGAACGACTCGCTAGAGTGAACAAAAACCAACCCATCCGCATCCGCGGAGATGGAGACACCAAGTACCAAGACATCGTCCATGTCATCGACCGCTGCCGTAAAGCGGGTATCTGGAATGTCTCCTTCGCCACCCAAAAACCGAAGACTCCGTAGCTCCAAGATTTTCCTTTTTTCTTTCTCCTTTTTTACTCCACACTTTCTCCATGCGCGCACTTTTCATTGGCCTCAGCCTCGCACTCTCACCCACTTTGATCCACGCCCAGGCTGGACAACAAAACCTGCGGGCTGACCCAGGCTCTGATTACTTCGCCCGTGCCAGACAACTCTACGATGCCGCAGTCGCAGAGGTCGAGCCCGCGCAGAAAAAAGAACTCTACGAGCGCGCTATCCCAATTCTAAACGACTACGTCCGAACCTACCCGCGCCATAAATTTGCCCAACCCGCTATGTATTACTTAGCGGAGTCTCACCACGCCATCGGCATGCCTCGTCAGGCAGCCAAGATTTTTGATCAAATCATCCAGAAATACCGGACTGGCCATTATGTGGCAGCAGCAGCCTACCGCCTCGCCTACGAGAACTACAACAACAAGCGCTACCAGCAGGCCGCTCGTCTATTTGGCCTCACTGCAGCCAATGCCCAAAAGCCAGAGGACCAACTGCGCTCCATCTACTTCCGAGCTCAGTGCTATCTCTTGCTCAAAGATCCAAAGCGCGCCCACCCGCTGCTCGAGAAGGTCGCCAACAGCCCAATCGATAGCCCATACAAGACGCAGGCAAAAATATCCTCCGCACACATTCTGCTCGCCGAGAAAAAATACGACAAAGCTCTACCACTCTATGAAGCGCTACTGTTACCTTCCCAGTCACCTGAAATGCGCTCAGAGACCGCCTACCACGCTGGTGTTTGCGCTGCGGCATTAAAGAAAAATGAGCTAGCTAAAAAGCTCTTCAGCATCGCGATGGATGCACCCAAATCTCCATGGAAATCCAATGCCCACATTGCCTTACTCGGTCTCTATTACCAAGCCAGGGACTATGATTCCATCCTCGCTCAACTCGGTAAATCCCAGGTAGAGCTCGACGCTAAACAACTCGCCCAACAAGGTGTCATTGTCGGCCAAAGCTACTTTCAAAAGAAAAACTACGCCGAAGCCATCAACTACTTCCTCGAAGTCGAAGACTCAACTCCCGGCACCGACCAAGCATTTGAAGCCGCCTACTACAAGCTACTCTCACTCTACAACATTGATGGAGAACGCATCCCCAAGATGGTCGACCAATTCATCCAGAACTATGCAGTAGGCCGCGGCACCAGCAAGTACATCCACCAAGCCATTCTTATGAAGGCCGAGGCCCTCTATGGAGAGAAGCAATACAAGGAAGCCGCTGTAGCCTACAATGCCATCATCACAAAATTCACAGACAAGCGCAACCTCCCCTCCTTACTCTATAAAAAGGCTTGGTGCCTCTCTGAAATAGACAACCACGAAGGTGCCTCCGCTAGCTTTAGCGAGTTCATCAAGGCCGCCCCTCAAGACAAACGCATCAACAATGCCTACGCCAAACGCGGCCAATCCTACATGAAACTCGGCGATCGAGTCAAAGCGCTCAAAGACTTCGATGTTGTCATCAACAAGGTGCCCCAGTCGCAAATTGCGGCGATGTCGCTCCAGCTCAGCGCCCGTATCCAGCGTGACGCTAAACGCTATTCTGATGTCGTCGAGCGACTCGAACAATTACTCCGCGACCACCAAGACCTCACTCCAACCGTCAAGGCCAACAGCCACTACTGGCTCGGTTCCGGCTATTTCAAGATCGACCAATTTAAGAATGCGATCCCCCACCTCGAAGCCGCCCAGCAAATAGACAACGAAGCTTATGGCAAGCAAACAGCCATGTTGCTGATTCTAGCTCGCTATTCACTCAAGGATATTGACGGGCTCAAGGCAGCTCTTAAACAAGCGGAAGACATAGAACTCGGCAAGCAAATCCCGCTTCCAGTCTACCGCTGGCTCGGCAGCCAATGCTACAATGCTGGAGACTTCAGAGAAGCGGCAAAATACCTCACCAAAGGTTGCGAAGATGGAGTCCCCCAGAAGACTCCCACAGTCATCTGGCGACTCCTCTCCAAAGCCCAACTCAAGAACGAGCAATGGACCAACGCACTCATCGCCTGCGACAACCTTCTTTCGATGGAGAAAGATGACGCTCGAAGGGTAGAAGCCATGCTCGATAAGACCAAGGCCCTCACAGGACTCAAGA
>CAXMPP010000174.1:0-4534 GCA_964195395.1 uncultured Thermodesulfobacteriota bacterium | reverse complement strand
CGAGACAACCAAGATCCATTCAGTATCTGGAAAGCTCAACGGAACGCGATCTTTCATTGTTTCTAGACCTTATAGGTCACCTCACCATACCATTTCTGATGCGGGTTTGTTAGGAGGTGGAACGAACCCCAGACCGGGTGAAGTGAGTCTGGCGCATAATGGAGTGCTATTCCTTGATGAACTTCCTGAATTTAGGCGCCAGACACTCGAGGTCTTGCGTCAACCGCTGGAGGATAGAGAGGTGTGTATTTCTCGTGCTGCGGGGTCAGTCACATTTCCATGTAATTGTATGCTAGTTGCCGCGCTCAATCCTTGTCCCTGCGGATACTATGGTGACCTCAAGCGCGAGTGTCGTTGCTCACCTCCTCAAATAGAGAAATACCGCCAGAGGATAAGCGGTCCATTGTTAGATCGCATTGATATCCACGTCGAAGTCCCAATGATCGAATATAGAGAACTCCGTAGCGGTGATGGTGGTGAACGTTCTGAAGATGTGAAGAAAAGGGTTGTTGAGGCGCGGCAACGACAGCAATCTCGTTACAAGGGTCACGATGGTATTCATTCTAATAGTATGTTGCCCAGCAGATTGATGGGAACCTACTGTGATATCGATTCAGAGACCTCAGGCTACCTAGAGCAAACGATGAGTGAATTGAATTTCTCAGCGCGAGCCCATGACAGAATTCTTAAGGTCGCTCGGACGCTGGCTGACCTAGAGGGGAATGAACATATCGCAGTCCACCATGTGATGGAAGCCGTCCAGTACAGAACTCTCGATAGGAAGCTGATGATGTGACGTGTTGGTTATTTTATTGAGTAACGAGACAAAATCTAACATGATTATGAAGAATGAGTGACGCGACGCATCGAAGTTTTGAAGTGAGTGAAATCGAACATGATTGTCATGTTTTGAATCCGTCGGACGTTTGCTCGATTGTGCAGATGCTTAATGACCTCGTTGCTCTGGATGAGACGACACGGGTCAAAAAAATTCAACTTATGCAGTGTCTTGCAGATTTAACTCATACTGATTGTTGGGTGTGGACGCTGGTTTCTCCAACCAAGGTTGGCGAGAAAATTTTGGCGGTAGATGTGTTGCATGGAGGGTTTGATGATGCCCGTTTTGCTTGCTATTTGGAGACAATGGAACACCCTCAGATGGGCGAGTTGAATGCCCCATTTCTCGAAGCTTTATCCAAAAATGGAAAACACGTTACTGTGCTTCGGCAGCAATTTGATCTAGAGGATAAA
The DNA here is from genome assembly GCA_964195395.1 of uncultured Thermodesulfobacteriota bacterium. Taxonomy (GTDB): domain Bacteria; phylum Verrucomicrobiota; class Verrucomicrobiia; order Verrucomicrobiales; family Akkermansiaceae; genus Rubritalea. Next base: position 3,283 of record CAXMPP010000174.1, on the reverse strand, counting down.
TTTCCATTAATGGAGGTTTATGATTTGTGGAAAAAACTCAATATAGCACCATTAGTTCTCTCTGCGTCATTGCTTGATGATGGGGCTATCAGCATCTCGGCATTTTACCGCAATTTTGACAGAGAATTATACACCACAAGAGATGCCCGAATTCTGCAATTAGCTTTGAGTCATGCTGATTGGTTTCATCAGTCAGAAGCTCAACTGGCAAAGGATACAAATCCATTAAATATCAAAAATTTGAGCCCACGTTTGAGGACTGTACTAAACTTGATGCTAGCTGGGCTAAGCAGGAAGGAGATTGCCGCGGAGCTTGATATCTCAGTCAATACTGTGGCGGGCTACGTCAAAGGCTTGTATCGATTTTTCGATGTGCATTCACAGACGGAATTGCTGAAGAAATTTCGTGATGGTGAGTAGCCTGGCGATTGTTACGCTTCATTATGAAAAAATGCGGTAAATAGCATTTAGATATGCGCGTCAACTTGGTTGCAACTCTTTTATAAAGAGTAAATTAAGTTATTGAGGTTACGAGTCATTCGGTATAATTGGCATGTCTAAACGATTATATACCAATGACTCGCCATTACATTTATTACAGCTTGAGGATTTAGCCAAGTTTGTTTCTTTTAACCCGCGAAAAACGCAAGGTTTCAGCGCCATGGGAGTTACCTCAGCTCTCATCAAATGCTCCATCAAAGGTGATGGTTCATTTAACAATATCGCGCTGGAACTAGGTGTTTTTGAGCGTAAAACTATTTCAAGAGTCGCTTTTTATAAGAGGGTCACGTATAGTGCTCCTCAGTTTTTGCGAGCAGTGATTGGAGAACTCGTAAAGCTGTCATCTGCGTCTATCTCCAAGCTCTGCTAGAAGCACGGGTTTCCCAGAGCTCTCATTGAGGATTCAACTTTTCAAGTCATGAGAAAAGGCAATGCGTTGAACTTCACAGCTCACGGTAATGGGGTGAGTCGTACAGCTCGATTCAAGATCAATCTGGCCTTTGACTTGCTCACAGGATCGACTCTCAGCCAGACATTTACGCATTGAACACATCAAGGTGAAGAGCTTTAAAGAAGAGCTACTCAGTCTCATTAGGCCAGGAGATCTAGTTGTTCGCGACATGGGCTACTTCGTAACGGATAGCTTCAAGCGAATAGTTGAAATGTCTACATTCTGACTCACGCGGCTTCCTGCTAATTTGTCGGTTACTTTTGCTAACGAAACTTCGTTAGATAAGCGGCCCACGTCTAGATCTAACAATTTTATTGAGGGGGAAGTTTCGATAGGGTCATGTGAGATGCGTGCGCGTCTCGTAGCTGTGCGGGTCGACAAAGACACTGCTAGAAAAAGACGTAGGTTGCGTAACGAAAAGAGCAAAGGACGCGCTAGCTCTGAAGCACTCGTGCGTGATGGATGGCACATACTTCTCACCAATGTTAGTAGTGAGGTTACAACCAAAGAACTCTTCGAAATTCACGCGTTACGCTGGAATGCTGAAACTCGACACAAAACCTGGAAGCAGTCGCTCAACCTCAATAAAGTCTTCAAAAGGATGTGAACAACGAAGATCATTACGAGTCCTTGATTTTAGCTGCTTTGATCGAGTGTAATGCATCTAATGTTAGATTTGTTTCACTGCTATAGGTCGGCTGTGACATGTCACGCATAATGAATCCATCCCCATTGGAGGAAAAGACGAAGGGGACTGACATCATTTTGGCGTAACCTAGAGCCTGCTGCATGCCGGCAGCTACTGAGTGCTTGTTGTTCTTGGCCTCGATGATAGCGATCGGGATGTTGGGCTTGCTGAAAAGAACGTAGTCGATCTATTTGCCTTTTTCTCGCGTGGAATGGTCCCCAAAGACGCGAATACGACCTTTCGTGAGCGTTATTCCTCGAGTATCTAAGTTTGAATATCCCAACTTGCGGCCTTGATGGCTGGGGTGATGAATTTGGTGCGGATATCAGTTTCGCTGAGGTCTTTTTTATTCAAGGAGTGAGGGCCTTTGGAGGTTTTTAGTTGGGAGGATGTAAAAAGGCACCCATCTGATAGAGGGGTGCCTTTGGTGATTCAATGATAAATCTGTGATTTAGCCTAAGCCGGGGATGTTGAGTCCGCCGGTGAGTTTGGACATCTCTCCACTGGCCATGTCTTTGCCTTTGGTGATGGCTTCTTGGACACCTTTGAGGACGAGTTCTTGGAGGAATTCGGCGTCGTCGGGGTCGATGATTGAGGGATCGATCTTGATGTCTTGGACGTCGCCAGCACCTGTGGCTACGACGATGACTTTGCCGCCGCCGACGGATGCTTCGACAGTTTTTCCTGCGAGGTCTTCTTGGGCTTTCTGCATACCAGCTTGCATTTGCTGGGCTTGCTTCATGAGTTTGTTGATATCCATAGAATTTAGTGTGTTAGTGGTTTGAGTTAGGCCGGTTTAAGTGTGGCCGAAAAGATTTCGAGAGCGTTTTGGATGAGTGGGTCTTTGTAGAACTCGTTGTCGTTTATTTTGGAGGGTTCAGGTTCAGCGGCTTCTTTCTTAGGCGCTGCTTTTTGCTTAGCTGCAATAACGGCGTCGGACTCAAGTATAGGGGGAGCATTTGAGGTTTCAGGTGCAGAATCGATGAAGGCATCAAGGCCGCTGATTGTCTCGTTAGCTGTGCGCTTCTTTAGCGGCTCCGGGGTGAAAGTTTCTTGAAGAGCGGCTTTCTGGGGAGGTACCGGGGGGGAAGTTTCTTCGATTTCAGAAGGGGGGTCAACAATCGGCTCGGGCGTTGGTGTGACGACGGCTTCAGGCTGAGGTGCTTCTGTCACACCTTTTGGCGCCGGTGTTTCCTGAGTTTTTGGTGCTGGAGCAGTTGCTGTTTGAGTCTGAACCAAATTGATGGATTCTAGCTGTGCTGGCTCAAGAGTGCCGGCGCCTGCTAGAGCTGCGATGACGTCGCTGATGCGGGCGTCATTGAGTGATTGGATGGCCTTGATGATGCCAATTTCAAAGTGGAGTTTCTTGTTGCTTGCCCATTTCATGCGGGCTTCAGTGTCGGCAAAAATATCGACTAGGTGGAGCAAGCGGTCAGTGGGTACTGACTTGCTGGCGAGCGAGAGTGATTCCCAGAGGTTTTGCGGGATGCCATCGTTGCTAGCATTCGGGTCAACTTTCGCGACAAGTAGTGCACGTAGACAGCTGATGGCGTCATCGAGTAGCTGACTGAGCTCTTTTCCGGCAATAGCTTGTTCGTTGAGGATACCGAGAGCTCCCGAAGCATTTTTCACTAGAATATTCT
>CAXMPP010000173.1:0-4535 GCA_964195395.1 uncultured Thermodesulfobacteriota bacterium | reverse complement strand
TGTATCTTCACAGTAAGTAGTTCATTCGCCACTCGGATTTAACCCTCCTAGCAGTGTCAATAGGTTCCCTATTTCAGAGCTACGAAAGACAAACTCAACAAACAAGAATATGGATTACGCAACACCCAACGCTAACGCTCTCAAGGACGAAGAAGAAGAAACTACTACAGTATCAACTATCACAAGTAAAACTGCCGACCTTCGCCAAGCCGCTACAGAAAAAGCACGCATTGCAGCCCAAGGCGTGCAAAACAAAGCGACTCAGATCAAACATGCTGCTGGCGAAAAAGCTCAGCAATTTCGCAGCTATGCGGGAGACAAAGCCTCAGCTCTTAAAGAAGAAGCAGGCAACAAAGCAACTGTAGTAAAGCAAGCTGCTTCTGAAAAATACGAACAAAGCAAAGCCAAAGCCAAAGACGTGCACGCATGCTCAGAGGACTACGTCCGCGATCACCCGACTAAATGTGTGCTCGGTGCCTTTGGAGTTGGACTCCTCTTTGGATTATTAGCTCGCCGCCGATAACCAATAAGTATAGGAAGTCCCCATCCAATTTACTAGCCGGCTCCTCCCCATTGGTGTGAGCCGGTTTTTTCACATTTAGTCCCCACGCCAATGCCACAATCAGACCCGTCTCCACCAGATAGAGAGTTTACCATCAAGGACACCCTCGACTACCTGAAAGAATCTGGTAGTGACTATCTCCGAGCTAAAGCTGAGCTCGCTAATATAGAGGCCAAAGAAGCAGCTAACGAAGGAATCAAGCGCGCCACACTAGGAGCCCTGCTCGCATTCGTTGGCCTCTTTAGCTACATCTTACTGCTCGCCACTCTTATAGGAGTTGGCTCCGAATTACTCGAAGGTAAGCTGAGCAGTGTTGAAGAAATCTTTGGCACCTGGCCGATAGTGACATTTGGACTGTTCCTTGTGCATCTACTTTTCGTGTTCATCTTCCTCGATAAACTCAAGACAGCGAGCAAGTATGTACTCTTTTCCCACACCAAGGCTGAAATAGAAAAAGACAAACAATGGCTGCAACAGATCAAACCGAACAAAGAAAGCTAGAGCTCGTAGCGCAACTTGCGGATGCCCGCAAATCAGTACTTGGTGCGAAGCTCTTGCTCGATGACCAAGTCACTGAGAAAAAGTCAGAAATCTCTGACTTTATTAATTTCCCGAAGCGCATCAAACGCTCCTTTACTAAACAACCTGTAAAGAGTTTTGGTGTCGCCCTAGTCTCAGGCCTTGGGGCATCGTTCCTCCTCAAGAGAAAATCGAACAAAAAGTCTCAACAAAAAACGATAAAGCGTTCCGTATTCACAGGCCTCACCCTCGCTATTGTCCGCCCTATTCTTCAAAGACTCGCACTGCAGTATTCGCAGCAATGGCTGGCCCATCGAGCTGAGAATAAATTTGCAGAAAGCCCAAGGCTCAACGAAAGGTAGAGCTTCTACATGTCCTTTCGTCGCCTCATCATCCGCCTACGTGTCTTCTTCACCCTCATAGTGGTGGCGGGGATCTTGTCTGGTGTTGGCGTCCTAGTCTACCTCCACGAAAAAGGACTCACTAATGCATCGGGTGAGCGTGTCGCACATGAAATGGAGCGCTATGGTCTCTTTGTCACCTTTGACCACCTGAGTTTTCACGTCCTAAATGGGCTGACAGCAAACAATGTCCGTTTCTACCGTACAGAAAAACGTAAAATTCAAATTGCAGAACTCCCAGCTATCGTCATCCACGTCGACAAGACGAAATTGATGCGTGGCCATTTGAAGATCAATACGATCTCCATCACTAATGCGAGTCTCTCTGTGCCGCTAGTAAGAGGTGAACAGGATAGCCCCATAATCAACATCACAAGCGTCAGCGGTAACATCGACCTTCCTGGAAATCAATCTCTGAGCACAACAGGCCTAACTGGCTACTACAAAGGCATCAAGATTTCTATAAGCTGCAACATCTGGCGTGATGCTCCAAAAGAAGATTTCACCCCAGATCCAGAAGCGAAGAAGAATCGAATAGCCGCCTACAAAAACTTTTTAGAACAACTTAAACAATGGAATATCCCTGCAGAGTCGCCACCTGAGCTTAAAATATCCATTGAGGGCAACCTCTCTGACCCGAGCAAAGTAGACTTTGATTATCTTTTCACAGCCTCCAGCCTCAACTACAAAGATTACTCCATGGCAGATGTCTACCTTGAGGGAGATTGGAACCAAAACTTAGTCACACTCGACAAGTTCGAGTTCACCCACCAGGCAGAACGTTGCAAACTAACAGCCGATCTTGACTTACTGAAAAATGGTGGTCGATTCAAGTTAGACTCTTCTATTCACATACAAGACTTTGCGTTGAAAGTATTTGGAAAGAAAATACTCCCGAGCTTTAGTGCTGCGGGCAAAACTCAGATCGAAGCCAACGGTAGCTACCTCCTCCCTAATGCCAGCAACCCGAAGCTCGATCTCAAAATAATTGGCCAGGTGAGTAGCAGCGATTTTAGCTTCAGTGGCGCCTCGGTTGACAAGCTTGACTCCGAATTTTCATGGAACAATGGCGACCTCTATCTTGACAAAATATCCGTCAACCACCGCAGAGGTAAACTTACCGGAAGAGTCATTATAAAAGATCGACGTATTCGTTATAAAGTGCGCTCAAGCCTCCCAGCTCAGGTCTATTTTCCATTCATCAAAAGCGATAAACTCAAAACCGAGCTCTCCAAATTAGCTTTCGACAAACAATCCTTTATTGACCTGCACGCCAACGGAACAATCAACCAAGACGATGTCACTGATTGGGAATCTCACGGCAATGCTGAGGTCCGTAACTTTAGCTACAACGGCGTACCCGCAAGTTATGCGAAAGGAAGTTATACTCTGAACCGAGAGACCGCAGATTTCAAAAACATCACTGCTACTTTTGACTACACCGATTATCCATTACGTCTCACCTACAAAGGGCCAAAATCAGGCACCCTCACAGCCAAATCACTCAGTTTCGTATGGAAAGATAAGAACACCACAATTGCGGGTCTCAGAGGAAGCGCTTGGCCAGCTCCGGTCTTGAGACTTTTCGCTCCAAGCATCGCAGACCATCTCGAAAGTTACAAATTTAACTACCCCCCAACAATTTCCTGTGCGGGGGTCGTAAGCTGGGCAAAAAATGAAGCTAATAATATGAAATTGCTCGTCGATTTCACCAGCACTGGTGACATCCACTACAATTTCCTCAAAGAGGACATCACTCTTAGTAACACCAAAGGGCGAGTCACCATCCTCCCAAATAAAGTCCAAATCAATCGCCTTTCCAGTAATACATGTGGCGGCTACATGTCTGGCTACCTCCATGTAAAACCTTCAGATTCGTCCTATTCTGGGCGATTTCAGTGGGACGCCCTAAAGCTGCGCGATATTAGTAAAATCTACGGATTGAAGGGCTTAAATTCAGGAACTCTTACTGGCTCTTTCACGTTCCAGGGCAATGGATCGAAAATATCATCACTCAATGGCCATGGCAATCTAGCACTCTCCAATGGTGACCTCTTTTCCGTCCCTCTCTTTGGCCCACTTTCATCACTCGTCGACAGCGTGGTCAACCCTCTCTCAAAACAACAAGTTCTTCACGAACAAGCCCGTAATTTCTCCTGTAACTTTTCCACCAAAAACGGAACATTTCACACAAGAGATCTAGCCTCTATGACTGCCAGTACCACCTTCACTGGCGAAGGATGGATCGACCTCAATAAAGAAATTCTCGACCTCACCATCCGTATGAATTTCCGAGGTATGATGGGACTGGCCGAGATACCAATGAAGATCATCGAACTCCCCTTCCAAGCTCTCAAAACAATCTTAACGGGCAAAGAGGTCAAGGGACTAAGACAGTTCCGAGGCACCGGTAAAATCAGCAAACCCACTTGGCAATTTTCTCCATTCCAGCCCCCCCGTGACGGCAAGGACGATCCAATTTTTAGGAAGCCCCCACGCGCCGAGCGTGTCGAGTAGCTCTCATTCGCTCAAATTTGACAACTTTTCCCCTCTATTCACAAACAATTCCCTTGGTTTTTTTTGATAAGGAACGAGTATAGTAGTTCGTATTTAGTGCTACTTGGGGTCATTTTGAACATTTCTCAAAATCTCTCCGCTAAGGAGCTTCATTAGAACCATGTCAGATACTCACCAACAAAAACAGCTTCCGGAGTCCCTACGTAAACAACTTAAGGATTTCCGAGCTAAGGTATGGCGCATCAAAGTGCTCGAAGCCATCTTTGCTGGATTTTTTGGTTTATTCTTCTCCTACGTCCTCGTCTTTGGATTAGACCGCATGTTCCCAACTCCAGGATTTGTGCGGCTCATCATCCTCATCGCAGGTGTCTCCCTTTTTGCTGTTTTCGCGCCAATTTGGATCAACCGATGGGTATTCAAACACCGCCGTGAAAACCAGATCGCTCATCTCATAGCAAAGCAATACCCACGTCTTGGAGACCGCCTCCTCGGTGTGGTTGAGCTGCAAAACCAAGATGAGCACAACACCTCCCTCT
>CAXMPP010000172.1:304-4599 GCA_964195395.1 uncultured Thermodesulfobacteriota bacterium | reverse complement strand
GAACTTTGATATTTCAAATCCTTGGGACTTCCGTGGTGGTGGTCAGCGTTTTGGAATGAACCTCCGTGCTGGTACAGAGACTCAAGACTTCAAAATCTCGCTTACGGAGCCATGGTTCCTCGGTCGACGACTTTCTTTGGGAACTGAGCTGTTCTACCGTGGCGCTCAAAACCTGAGTGATCAATACGACCAACGTAATGTTGGTGGAGCGATCTTTCTTCGTAAGCCATTGAGTAATCGATCCTACCTAAGTGTGGATCTGCGCTATGAAAAAATTCGTGTGGATGTTGAAAGTGATGTTTCGAAAAAATCATTATTCCAGCAGTTCGATGGGAAATTTACACGACCAGCGTTGAGCTTTAATTATGTATACGACAGTCGAAATGCTCTTCAAACTCCGCGTAAAGGGCACAAGATCGATACTGGAGTTACTACCGTGCTCGATGCTCTCGGTGGCGATTCGGATTCATTCATCTTCAATGTTTCAGGAGCAAAATTCTGGAACCTTTGGTATGATTCAATCCTGGAGTTAGGTGGATCTATCGACATGGTCGAGACTTCAGACGGTGTCACACCAATCTACGATCGCCAGTTTCTTGGTGGAGCACGTAACCTTCGTGGTTTCGAGTACCGTGACGTCGGGCCACGTGACCCAAAGACGAAAGATGTAATTGGTGGTGATTCTTCAGGTTATGCAACTGTTGAGTGGTCCTTCCCACTCGTTGCTTCAGTACGTGGTGCTGTCTTCTATGATGTAGGATTTGTGAATCTTGATAGCTTCGACTTTGATGTCAGCGACTACTATTCTGATGCAGGATTTGGTCTCCGCATGAATCTTCCATTCGGACCTATTGCGCTCGATTACGCATTCCCACTCGAGTCACCAGACCCAGCTGCGGACCAAGGCGGCCAATTCAACTTCTACGTTGATTACGAATTTTAAAATTGGACTATAGTTCAAGCTAATTTTTCTTTGGAAGAGCCTCAATCCTATAAAGGATTGAGGCTCTTTTTTCTGAGAGTCGAGGTGGCAAAACTCATGATATGGGCAATTTTCTCCTTCATCAAGGTGAAGAAGGGGGGGCAGTACACTTGCTATTTTAAATTATTTTCGGGTGGAAATCGTTTCATTAAGAGAGCTACAAGCTTGTGGTCAGGTGTTCAGTGGGATCTAGAGTCGATCTCTGAAAAAAGTGAAGATTTGAGCCGAATTTAGCTTGCGTATTTTGTGGTTGTGTGGATATTTCCGCTGTCGCCGCAAGGTGGCACGCAACAAGTGAAAGCAGGAATAGCTCAGCGGTAGAGCATCTCGTTTACACCGAGGCGGTCGGGGGTTCAAATCCCTCTTCCTGTACCACTTGTTTACAATCCAGCCATTCTTTATGAAGGCTGGTTTTTTTTTAGTTAAATTTCACACTATCATTTCAATGTCACAGACTATCAAACTCGGCGTTCTAGGCTCAGGTTCAGGTTCGAACATGCAAGCGATCCTAGATGCGATAGAGGATGGAACTCTGGATGCTGAGATTGTTTTGGTGCTCAGTGACAACCCTGATGGCTATATCCTAGAGAGGGCGCGTAAGGCGGGTATTCCTGCAGAGGTGATCGATTGTGGGGGATTTAAGACAAAGTTCCCCGATGAAAGCCAGAGCGCTGTTGCGGCCCAGCTGAAAGCGGCGGGAGTGGAGCTTGTTTGCCTCGCTGGATTTATGCGATTAGTGAAGCAGCCGATGCTAGACATCTTTCCTCAGCGCATACTAAATATCCATCCTTCATTACTGCCAGCCTATCCAGGTCTAATGGCGTGGAAACAGGCTGTAGAAGATGGAGCCAATGAAAGTGGCTGCACGGTCCATTATGTGGACGCAGGCATGGATACAGGGCCAATCATCAAGCAGGCAAAGGTGCCTGTGATAGCTGGAGACACTGCTGAGACTCTACACGCACGCATTCAGCTGGAGGAGCACTCGCTCTACCCTGAAGTAATCGCAGCAATAGCCGCCCAGTAGTAGGCTGAGGTGCTGACATTATTGTTCTAGCGCCTCGCTGCAATCTCCTGCGAGGTGAACAGGGTTTCATCGTGCCGGATTAATGACTAATGCCGGTGACCAATGACAGGGCGGATTAGCGCCCTTTATTGAAGCGTGACATTTCGCGTTGCGCTTCGCGTTTCTCGACTTGGTCTTTGAGAGCGTGGCGCTTGTCGGTGTGGGTTTTACCTTTGGAGACGCCGATCTCTACTTTGACCTTGCGGTTCTGCCAATACATACGGAGGCAGACTAGAGTGCAGCCCTTTTGTGAGGTCTGTAGGTCGAGTTTAAGTATCTCGGCCTTGTGGGCTAAGAGGCGACGTGGGCGGCGTGACTGGTGTTGAAACCATGTCCCTGCGGTTTCCCAGGGTTGGATGTCACAGCCGTAAAGAAAAAGCTGACCCTTTTCGACGCGAGCGAAGGAATCAGCAATATTGACTTTACCTGCACGGATGGATTTCACCTCCGTACCTTTGAGTTCCATACCAACTTCGTAGGTCTCGAGAATGTGGTATTCGTGACGGGCTTTTCTGTTTTTAGAAATCTCGTCACTCATAGGATTCTTAAGTCACTAGTTGGTGGAGGATCGAGGCTACTCGCCTTGATTTTCAAATGTGCCAGGAATGACTTTGAGCTTACCTTCGATGATCTCGGTAAGTGCAATGTCGGCAGCTCCCATGCTTGGGAGTGTTTCAACGAGTGGAGCACGGCCAGTGTTGAGTTGGCGTACGCGCTGAGAGACTACGTTGACGAGTACTTGTGGATCTGTGACGATCTCTGCTGCTTGTTCGACTAGGTCGCTTTTCATAGGTGTTGCTGGAAATCGATTCACTGGCTTAGGTTGATCAAACGAGTTAATGTTTGAGTCGTCCGTTTTCCAGTGTCGTGGTTTGATTTTTAAAGGCGGCAGTTGGTTGCCGTGCTTTACAAGGGAAGGTTGAACCTCTTTTCTGTAAAAGAATCAAGCCCAATCTGCAACTTGTGTCGCATGATTGGGCTTGATTAGGAAAGTTAGGCACAGAACCGGAAAATTCCCCCCGAAATACCGGTTCTGGCCAGACTAGCAACTTGCGTTGTGTCGTGCAAGAACTCTGCGCGTGATCCTGATTTGCTGCAAGCTTTTTCTGTATGTATTCTCAAAAAAAGTATTACAGACGTTTAAAATGAGGCGTGGAGGTTTGTTAGATCTAAAGGGGGGAAGTGGACAGAGCTAAAGGGCTACCGCCAGTCCAACTCGAAGTTAAGTCGCCTTTACTCGAGCGTGAGAGCGTCAGAAAAGCTTGTGCGCAAGGCCCTTGGGAATGCTTGGAGGAATGCGCTGCTGTCGAGTCCATGCGCGAAAGGGTAGTGGCTGTCGATGTGGTCGACTAGCTGGTTGCCATGGTGGGTGTTGATCGCGGAACAAATCTCGGCAATGCTGAGGGATTCAGCGGGCAAATTGTAGCAGGCGAAATGCTCGGGACTTTCCAAGAGTGCTAGTGCGTGCTGCTGACCAACGTCTCGGCTGTAGTGGAATCCAGTTCTTCCGCCAAAGGGGATAGTGAAAGATTTTCCCTTTTGGGCAGTTTTGATCGCTTGGGAGATGCCGGCAGTGGATCCATCGCTGCCACGCGTCGGGCCATAGATGATTTGTGGACGTAAAATAGTGGCTGGGATCTGGTAGTGCAGAGCATAGCACTCGATGAGTTGTTCCGCCGCTAGCTTGGTGGCGGTGTAGGGATTGAGCGGAATAGTAGTGGCCAGTTCATCGACAAAGCTTCCGTCATCAGGAACTTTGTACACTGCGGCGGTACTGGTGAAAACGAAGCGCTGAATTTTGCCGTAGAGGCGGATGGCTTCGAGCACATTGGTGGTCCCCGTGACATTGACTTCTACTGCACGCGCGGGGCTATTTTTACAATCCGTGGTGCGCAAGCCTGCTGCATGAAGGACGTGAGTGACAGCATGGTCGTTGAGTACGGCAAAAATCGATGGCAGATCGAGGATGTCTGCTTGTACGTACTGTACTCCTTGGATGGGGTTGACTGCAGTAGTGCCGCGCGATAGGCAAATGATATTATCCACACCGCGCGAAAGGAGCGCATGTGTGGTCTCTATTCCGACGCAGCCTGAACCGCCAATGATGAGAACTGTTGCCATGGCATCATCCATAGCGAATGTGAGAATTTCTAGCAAGTGGCGATATGCGAACTATTTTTTCTTGAGTTCAAAAGACTCAAAGAAGCGCTCAAAGGCATCGGGGAAATGACTCTTGAGGGCGGCATC
>CAXMPP010000172.1:0-294 GCA_964195395.1 uncultured Thermodesulfobacteriota bacterium | reverse complement strand
CGGGTGAGGGTGAGCTTTGTCCCAGGTCGTCCATCAAAGTAGTGTGGCCAAGTGAAGAAGGCTTTGTACCCCTCTCTGGTAAGTAGCATGGCCTCTTTGGTGATTCCGCCTTGGGCTGTGGTGGCGATACTCGTCCGAGCTGGTGGTGAGCTGAGTAACGAGACTCCTGCCGTGTCGAGTGGGGTGGAGTCATCTCGGAGGTAATGCAACAGGCTAGGCATGAGGTCTAGGTGGCTCGCTTCTGCGACCTCAGGGCCTCGACCAATCGATTTGGGCCACTTGATGAGCATCGGG
>CAXMPP010000171.1:0-4633 GCA_964195395.1 uncultured Thermodesulfobacteriota bacterium | reverse complement strand
CTATTGCAAACACGCAACATCGGTATCGCGGCGCATATTGATGCGGGTAAGACGACACTCACCGAGCGGATTCTCTTCTACACAGGCATGATTCACAAAATCGGTGAGGTGCACGATGGTGCTGCCACAACCGACCACATGGAGCAAGAGCGTGAACGTGGGATTACAATCACCTCAGCAGCGGTGACTTGTGAGTGGGTTCAAAAACCCAACGATGGTATTACCAAGCTTTTCCAAGGTGAAAAGCAGCGAGTCAATATCATCGACACTCCAGGTCATGTCGACTTTACCGCTGAGGTGGAGCGCTCTCTTCGTGTACTCGATGGCGCGGTCGTTGTATTTTGCGGTGTCGCAGGCGTTCAGCCACAGACTGAAACAGTCTGGCGACAAGCCAATAAATATGACGTACCTCGTATCGTATTTGTGAATAAAATGGACCGCACTGGTGCAGACTTCAACAATGTCCTCAAGGATATTCGTGAGAAGCTCGACGCTACGGCCGCGGCCGTCCTAATCCCAATCGGCTCCGAAGAAAATCTTCGTGGCCAAATTGATGTGGTTAACCAAAAAGCAGTCATTTATTCGGATGATGACAAGATTGGTTCCACATTCACTATTGAAGAACTCGATAGTGAGTTGCAACTCACCGCTGAAACGGCACGTGAAGAACTTGTCGAGGTGGTAGCTGATCTCGATGATGTTCTTGGTGAGAAGTTCCTCATGGAAGAGGAAATTACAAATGCAGACCTCAAGTCTGCTATTCGCCGTCTGACGATAGCGAATAAATTTATTCCAGTCTCTGGTGGATCAGCCTTTAAGAATAAAGGTGTCCAGTTTCTATTGGATGCAGTGATCGACTACTTACCGAGTCCAGTCGATATTGTTCCAGCCAAAGGTCAAAAGGTTGATGATGAGGATGCTGTCGTTCTCGCTCCCGCTGACGACAATGCGCCATTCTGCTCCCTAGCATTCAAGCTGTGGGCAGACAAATTTGTCGGAAAGTTGGTCTTTTTCCGTGTCTATTCAGGCACGGTTTCAAAAGGCGACATGGTTCTCAACCCCCGCACTGGTAAAACCGAGCGCGTTTCGCGACTCATCCAGATGCAGGCAGACAAGCACATCGAGATTGAAACCTGCTATTCAGGTGATATCGCAGCGTTTGTTGGTATTAAGAATGTGACCACTGGTGACACTCTCTGTGCTAAGAAGTTCGATATTCTTCTCGAGCCACCAACCTTCCCTGAGCCGGTTATCGCAATGGCTGTTGAGCCGCGCACGAAAGCGGATCAAGATAAAATGGGACTTGGTCTCGCACGTCTTCAGGAAGAAGATCCTACATTCGTAGTGAAAACAGACGAAGACACCGGCCAATGCATCATCGCTGGCATGGGTGAGCTTCACCTTGAAGTGATCGTCGATCGCCTCAAACGCGAGTTCAAAGTGGATGCCAGAACCGGCACGCCACAAATCGCTTACCGCGAAACAATTTCAAAAGAATCCCCAGGATTAGGCTTGCTGAAGAAGCAAACTGGCGGAACCGGACAATATGCTAAAGTTAACTTAGTAGTCAGTCCGTCAAAAAGAGGAACAGGCCTCACCATTGAAAATAAGGTCACTGGTGGTGCTATTCCTAAAGAATTTATCAAAGCCGTTTACAATGGAATCAATGATTCCATGATCAATGGAGTCATCGCAGGATATCCTGTGGTTGACTTACATGTGATTATAGTAGATGGAGACGCCCACGACGTTGATTCCAACGAAAATGCATTTCACATGGCAACAATATTTGCCATGCGAGACGCGCTAGAAAAGGGGAGTTCGCTCCTTTTGGAACCCGTAATGGATGTTGAGGTAACCACACCAGATGAATATCAAGGCGATATTCTAGGTGATCTCAGCCGTCGCCGCGGTCAAATCGCCGGCATGGAAAGTAAAGGTGCAGCCTGTACGCTCAAAGCTACAGTGCCCCTCTCTGAAATGTTCGGATATATGACCGCACTTAGAACAGTCTCATCTGGACGCGCTTCATTTACTATGGAGCCGGCCAGTTTTGAACCCGTCCCACAGGCAATCGTCGAACAAAAGTTCGGCGAAAGCGTGTAGAAACAACAAATACAAATAAGGTAAAAACAACACATCTTCACTATGTCTAATCAGAAGATCAGAATCCGTCTCCGTGCCTATGACCATCGCGCAATCGATCGTTCAGCACAGGAGATAGTAGAAACTGCTAAGCGCACAGGCGCAAAAGTAGCGGGCCCGATTCCTCTGCCGACGCACGTTGAAAAATTCAGCGTGAATGCTTCTGTAAACCAGAACAAAAAGTCAGCAGATCAATTCGAAATCCGCACGCACAAGCGTTTGCTTGATATCGTAGATCCAACAGCACGCACAGTTGATGAGCTCAAAAAGCTCAATCTTCCAGCTGGTGTTGACATCACAATCCGTATCTGAGCCCTAAACTCGTAGAAATAATATTACTATGTCACTCGGACTATTAGGAAAAAAAGTAGGCATGACCCGTGTATTCGATAAGGATGCAGGTATCATGATCCCAGTCACAGTTGTTGACGTTAAAGGAAATGAATTCCTCCAAGTTAAGACTACTGAAACTGACGGATACTCCGCAGTTCAGGTTGGTTTCGACGACCAAAAGGAAAATCGCCTCAACGCTCCAACTAAAGGTCACTTCAAAAAGCACAACGGAACCGCTAAAAAGCTGGTTCAGGAATTCCGCTTCGAAGACGACTCAGCACTTCCAAACACAGAAGAAGCTCACCCAGGTGCAGCTCTCTTTGAAGTTGGCCAAGTAGTTGACCTTATCGGTACCACGAAAGCCAAAGGCTTCCAAGGTGTTGTTAAGCGTTACAACTTCGCAGGTCAGCCTGACTCACACGGTCACATGATGCACCGCCGCCCAGGTGGTATTGGTGCTGGCACATGGCCAGGTCGTGTATGGAAGAATAAGAAGATGCCAGGTCGTCACGGTCAATACCGTCGCACTGTTCAGAATCTTAAAGTCGTTCAGGTTCGTGAAGAAGACGGTGTAGTCCTTATCTCTGGTGCAGTACCAGGTCATAAAGGTTCTTACGTTGTCGTCCGTCCAGGTGTTAAAGCGAACAAGAAGTAATCTTAAAATTTAGAAAGAATAACTGAAATGTCAGCTAAAACACTTACAGCAGCAGATGCAGCATCTGCTAACATTACTCTCGTTGAAGGTCGTAAAGGTACTCAAGCAGTACATGACCTCATCATCGCATACCGCGCAAATCGCCGTTCCGGCACTGCTAACACTAAGACCCGTGCTGAAGTAAAGTGCACAGGTAAGAAGATGTACAAGCAGAAGGGAACTGGTAACGCACGTCACGGTGATCGTGGTGCTCCTATCTTCGTTGGTGGTGGTGTCGCGTTCGGTCCTAAGCCGCGTTCTTACGCTAAGAAAGTTACTAAAAGCGTTCGCAAGCTCGCTCTTCGTCGCGTTCTTACTTCTAAGATCAGTGCTGGTGAGATTCTCACTATCCCTGGCTTCGAAGTTGCAGATGCAAAGACTAAGTCTTTCATCTCAACCGTAGCCGCAATCACAGATGCTAAGAAAGTACTCGTTATCGCTCCAAGCTTTACCGAACAGACTTACCTCTCTGGCCGCAACATCAAGAATGTTCAGCTCATTACTTCTGCGGAAGCAAACATCGAGCAGATCCTTCACGCGAACGCAGTGGTAATCACTGAAGACGCAATTGAAGCAATCGCCAAGCGTACTGCTTAAACCACTAATCGAAAAGAAAACGATGAAAGATATCTACAATGTAATCGACACTGTTCTTCTCAGCGAGAAAGCAACACTCCTTGCGGAGCAGAACAACGAATACGTGTTCAAAGTTGCTCGCAGTGCGAACAAACTCGAAATCAAGCGTGCAGTAGAGCAACTCTTCGGTAAGAAGGTTGAAGCTGTCCGCACCTGCAACTACGCAGGTAAGTTGAAACGCCAACGCCGTAGCGATGCAGGACGCACCGCTAACTGGAAGAAAGCTATCGTACGCCTCAAAGAAGGTGACACACTCGATCTCATCTAAGCACCGAGATCGAATAAATTTAACGCTGAAAAACGAAATTCATTCGAAACTAATAGCGCATTATGCCTTTAAAAACATTTAGACCCTTCACCCCTTCAAACCGTTATAAGGTTTTACCGGGATTCGAAGAGATCACAAAATCAAAACCTGAGAAGTCGCTCACGCAGCCTCTCCCGAGAACTGGTGGCCGTAATAACCGCGGTCGTATCACTTGCCGTCACATCGGTGGTGGTCACAAACGTAAGTACCGTCTTGTTGACTTCAAACGTCGCAACTTCGGCGTGCCAGCAACAGTCGTTGCTATCGAGTACGATCCTAACCGTACATGCCGTATCGCACTCATTGAGTACACTGGTGGACAAAAGAGCTATATCCTAGCCCCAGTTGGACTTGAAGTTGGCGCTACAGTAGTATCCGGCCCAGATGTTGCACCTAAGGTAGGTAACGCAACAATCCTCGGTAACGTACCTCTCGGTACAAGCATCCACAACATCGAGCTCGTCCCGGGTTCAGGTGGTAAGGTTGCTCGTTCTGCTGGTCAGGAAGCAATCCTTTCT
>CAXMPP010000170.1:0-4672 GCA_964195395.1 uncultured Thermodesulfobacteriota bacterium | reverse complement strand
TGATGACCCAATCGCGGTAAGGCCAGATCGAGCGATAATTATCATTGTGAATGCCGTGGGTATCACCATAGCGTGCGACATCGAGCCAGTGTCGAGCGAAGTGCTCAGCGTAAGCGCCAGTTTTGAGTAGCTGGTCCACTTTTTCAGCGTAGACGGACTCGAAGTCACGTTTGTCATTGAGGAAACTTTGTGCCTCTTCGGCAGTTGGAGGGAGCCCAGTGAGGTCAAAATTCAAACGGCGAAGGAGTCTCGATTTGTCTTGTTCTTCATTTGGTTTGAGCCCCGCTTCATCGAGTTTTTTCCCGATGAAGTGGTCAATTGGGTTACGCGCCCATTCTTCAGATTGAATGGCCGGTAGGGCCGATTTTTTAGGCGCGATGTAGGCCCAGTGCGCTTCAAATTCTGCTCCGTCTTTGATCCACTGGCGGACCATGGCAATTTCCGATGGGTCCATGATTTTTCCGTGTGGGTTCTTGCTCGGGTGTGGTGGCATGACGACATCCGCATCCTGGCTCTCCATCAGTTGGAGTAAAAACGAGTTGTCTGGATCGCCCTTGATAATGACGGGTTTACCGCTTTCTCTGACGCTAAAGACTCCTTCTTCTTGATCCAGTCGGAGTGGTTCATCCTCGGGGAAACGGGTTCCAGAGTCTGGTCCATGGCAATGGTAGCATGAGGCCGAGAGGATTGGCTGGATGTGCTCGTTGAAAGATATCTTTGAGGGGAGCTCAGTCTGCTTTTTTTGAACTACATCGCTACTCGATTTTTGCGTGCTGGGATGCTTGGGTTGAGTAGTGGGCTTATCTGAGCAGGATGCTAAAAATAAGGTGCCGCAGGCAAGGGTGAGTAGTCGGTTAATCATAAGGTGGGTAGACGGTGTCTGGCTTTCAATACAGGATAGCGATGCGTGTTTTATCATGATTTTATCGATAGCTAAGCCAATATTAAAAAATGTGTGAACTCGGCGAACTGGACTTGTAGATGC
Organism: uncultured Thermodesulfobacteriota bacterium; assembly: GCA_964195395.1. Classification (GTDB taxonomy): domain Bacteria; phylum Verrucomicrobiota; class Verrucomicrobiia; order Verrucomicrobiales; family Akkermansiaceae; genus Rubritalea. The sequence continues at coordinate 3,687 of CAXMPP010000170.1, read as the reverse complement.
AAGTGATAGCGTTATGTTTAAAACATGAAGGCTGTACGACATTTATTGGGGGTTATTGCGCTGTTTTTTTTAGCGGTGAGCTGTGATGCTGAACCCGCCGCGGATGCTGGGCAGGTGAAAGAGAATCGATTGGCTAAGGAAGCTTCGCCGTATTTGCGTCTGCATGCCAAAAATCCGGTAGATTGGTACCCGTGGGGTGAAGAAGCATTCGCTAAAGCCAAGAAGGAAAATAAGCCAATTTTACTGAGTATTGGTTACTCGACTTGTCATTGGTGTCATGTGATGGAGCGTGAGAGTTTTGAAAATAAGGAGATCGCTAAAATTCTGAATGCGCACTTCGTGGCGATCAAGCTAGACCGAGAAGAACGACCAGATGTGGATAAGGTGTATATGACAGCTTATCAGACGATGACGGGTCAATCCGGTGGTTGGCCTTTGAATATGTTTCTGACACCAGATTTGGTGCCCTTTTTCGGTGGGACGTATTTTCCGCCAACTGACCGTGGTGGTCGTGTTGGATTTAAGAATGCCCTGCTGCAGCTCAAGGATGCGTGGGGTAATAAACAAGAGCAAGTGCTGGCGTCTGCCAAAGAGCTCCGTCAGCACTTACTGGATAGTTCTGTAGCTGGTAAAATGACTGAGACTGTGCCCGATACTGCTGTTTTAGGTATGGCGGCTCAGTTGTTGATGGAGAGTGGCGATGCCCAAAAAGGGGGGTGGGATAAGGGCCCGAAGTTTCCTATGCCGTCGCATCTTCGTTTCCTGCTGCGTTCTTGGAAGCGTAGTGGTGATTCTAAGGTGCTTGCTTTCGTTGAGCTAACAGCCAGAGAAATGGCTAAGGGTGGTATCCATGACCATCTGGGAGGTGGCTTTCATAGGTACACTGTCGACGGCAAGTGGTTGGTGCCACATTTTGAAAAGATGCTCTACGATCAAGCTCAGTTGTTAGATTTTTACCTGGACCTGTATCAGATTACTAAAAATCAGGAATACGCAGATGTTGCGGATTCGATATGCACGTATGTGTTACGTGACATGCGTGCTGACGGTGGGGCGTTTTATTGTGCTGAAGATGCTCAAAGTGAGGGGAAGGAAGGTAAGTATTTCTGCTGGACTACTAGCGAGCTGAAGTCGTTGTTAAGTCCTGACGAATTCACTGAGATCTGTGCGTATTTTGGAGTGACAGATAAAGGTAATTTTTATGACCATAGTGACCCAGAGGCATTGAAGGCACAAAATGTACTTTCTCTCGTGAAGGGAGAAAAGTGGCTAGGTGAAAAACCCGGGCGCGAAGCATTGGTTCTGAGCGGGATTAAAAAAATGCAAGTGGCGCGATCTAGCCGTATTCGTCCGAGCACCGATGATAAGATTTTGGCCTCGTGGAACGGGATGATGATCGGGGCGTTGCAGCGAGCCGGCATAGTGCTGGGTGAAAAGAAGTATTCTGAGGCGTCTAACAAGGCTATGGCTTTTGTGAAGAAGGAAATGTGGGACGGTAAGCGACTAGCGCACCGCTGGCATGCTGACGGCTTAGATGCGTCGGCGCAGGCTGAGAGCTATTTGCTTATGTTGCAGGCGAGTCGGCGTTGTTACGAAATGACCTTGGATCCTGAGTTGCTGGAATTTGCTGTCGATTTGGCTGAGGCTTCAATTGCTTTGTTTCACGATTCTAAAAAGGGTGGATTTTTTGGGAGTGCGGTGGCGGATGATGTGATTGTGCGCTTGAAAGGGAGCTATGATGGAGCGATGCCCACGGCGAGCTCGATTGCGGTGATGGAGTTTCTGAAACTCTCTGAGATCACTGGGAGAAAAGATTTTCAAAAGGTTGCTGAGGGGACTTTTAGGGCACATGGTGAGCTGATGATGCTTGCGCCGACTTCGCTGACAAGCATGCTTCAGGCTTTGGATTTATACCACTCGAAGAGGCAACGCTTGGTCCTGGCTGTAGGGGCCAATGGAGACGCTGGGTTTTATGCTGAAATAGCCGCTGGATACCGACCAAACCTCACGCTGATGGGGAATAAGGGGCTGGTGGATGACTTTGAAAAAGGTTTGAAAGCGAAGGGTGAGAAGACGACGGGCTACCTTTGCGAAGGCGAAACTTGTCAGGCCCCTGTCACCGATCCGAAATTGCTCTGGAAGTGATCTGTAGATCATCGCCCTAGATTTCTATTCCCACATGCCTTCTAGGCTGCTATGTCTATGGTAATCATTGATTTAGAGCCATGGAGATAACGACGCTGAAATATTACGATGTGAATCGAGAGGGATGGTTGGGTATTACCAGTTCACTGGTCGAAACCAACCGTCGCTTGGAGTGGTGTGATGTGCGTGAGGGGGAGTACCTAGTGATTGATTCTGATGGTTGGGTCTACAAGGCTCGTGAAGATGACGAGTCGCGCTGGGGTTACCGCTGGAAGCGCACGGATCGACAGGATATAGATGCAAAGATGGTGTTGGTTCAGTATGTGCATGGCGAGCACCTCACTGAGGATGAGCTCAACTTTATCCGTTAGAGGGGGTGATTGATGCGATTATTTCTCATGTGGGAGGATCAGAGGAAATCTTGAGTTGTGCCGTAGAAGCGTGCTTCCAGCCGCTTGCATCATGCTGGCATTTCTGGTTATAAGAAAAAAGCGGCTGGAAGCACGCTTCTACGTAGGTTATCAAACGAAAAAAATCCACACCTGCGAGCAGATGTGGATTTTTGTAAAAGAACCGGAGTGAACCGTGTTCGTGTTGCGTACTATCGCTTGGAGAACTGGAAGCGCTTACGTGCACCAGGACGACCAGCTTTTTTACGCTCTTTCATACGTGGGTCACGACGAAGGAGGAGTGCAGCTTTGAGAGCTGGACGGAGTTCAGGATCGAACTGGATGAGTGCGCGTGAGATGGCAAGGCGGATTGCTCCGACTTGGCCGTTGAGTCCGCCACCATTGGTGGAGACGCGTACGTCAAACTTCTTACTGAGGCTGCTGATCTCGAATGGTGCGAGAATTGCATTTTGCTGAGTAAGTGTAGGAAAGTATTCTTCGAACTGGCGCTTGTTGATGGAGATTTCTCCAGTGCCTTCAGTTGTGATCCATGCGTGTGCAACGGCGTTCTTACGACGGCCTGTTGCGCTATATACGTTTGCTTCGCTCATAGTGATAAAATGTTAGTGTAATAAAAATTAAGCGATTTCAAATGCTTCTGGATTCTGTGCCACGTGAGCGTGCTCAGTACCTGCATAGACGTGGAGCTTCTTGTAGATAGCGCTTCCAAGTCTGTTGTGTGGGATCATGCCCTTTACCGCGCGCTCAACGAGGAGCTCTGGGTGACGCTGACGGACCTTCTTAGGAGTCTCGATTTTCTGGTTACCAACGTATCCAGTGTAAGCGGTGTAAATTTTCTGAGTTTCTTTGTTGCCTGTAAGGCGAACTTTCTCAGCATTGATGACGATGACGTGGTCTCCACAGTCAACGTGGGGTGTGAAGATTGGCTTATGCTTGCCACGAAGTAGAACTGCGGCTTCACGTGCGACTTGACCGAGCACTTTATCAGCAGCATCGATCACGTACCATTTGCGCTCAATATCCTGAGCTTTGGCGGAAAATGTTTTCATATTTATAATTTTCTTGGTTGTCCTCATGTCGAAGCTAAAACGAGTTGTCGTTCTAGTCTCGGGGAAGGGCGGGCAAACTAGGA
>CAXMPP010000169.1:0-4679 GCA_964195395.1 uncultured Thermodesulfobacteriota bacterium | reverse complement strand
TTCCTAAGGAAGACAAATTTAGCTACCGTCGTGCGGAACTTCTCGATCAGCTCTGTGTCGCCATGGGTGGCCGTGTTGCTGAAGAGCTTGTCTTTGGTAATCCTACTAATGGAGCGATGGGGGATATCCGCCAAGCTACCAGCATTGCCCGTAAAATGGTCTGCGAGTGGGGAATGAGTGAAGAGCTTGGCATGGTTGAATACGGCAGTGATAGCACTACCGAGATGTTCGTGCCAAATGAAGGAAAGAGCTATTCTGAAGAGACAGCTCGTAAGATTGACTTCGAGATCAAGACCTTCATCGACGACGCCTACCAGCGCGCAGTCGAGATGCTCACTGAGCACCGCGAGTCGTTGAACCTCATTGCGCAGTCGCTTATCGAGTTCGAAACTCTCAATGGTGAGCAAATCACCGACCTGCTTCTCAAAGGTGAGATGGAAAACCCACCGAGTGAGCCAACTCCACCTGAGCCGCCAATGGCACCATCAATTGATGATCCAACGCCAAAGCAAGTGGTTGATGATTCTGAAGATGAGGATCCGCTCGCTCCCGAAGCAGTGGGTGCTCCAGCCTAATCTCAAAGAAGCGTAATAATTTCTAATGGGTGACTTGCTTTGAGTGAGTCGCCCATTTTTTTGTGCCGAAATCATAGCGTGTTGTGTAGAAATCAGCGTGTCGTGATAATGTTAGTGCAGGGCGTTGTGGGGTGGCCTAGCGTCTCTAGATGGTTGGCAAGAATTTACTGAAGACGAAAAAGGGAAGACTAGCGGCCTTCTTTATCTTGTACGTGAGTGAAGGGCTACCACAGGGGTTCACAGGTCTAGCCTTGGCTTTAGAATTTAAGCGCATGGGGATGAGTGGTGCTGCTTTAGGCACCTTTGCTGCCACTATCATGATGCCTTGGACTTGGAAATTCATCATGGGCCCGTTCGTAGATAATTTGCATTTTAAGAGGTTTGGTCAACGCAAGCAATGGATTGTTGTCAGCCAGATAGGGATGTTGCTGACCTTGTGCCTGGCAATGCGCTTTTTCCCGACCATGCAAAATGGGCAGATGGTTGGGATGACTCTATTTACTGGTTTGTTGGTGATTCACAATGTGTTTGCTGCGACTCAAGATGTAGCCATCGATGGTCTAGCGTGTACCACGCTCGCGGAAGAAGAACGGGGGATCGGCAATGGTTTGATGTTTGCTGGAGCCCAGCTTGGAGCTGCGATTGGTGGCTCTGGAGTGCTTTATCTTAAAGAAGTTCTCGGCTTTCAGATGGCAAGTATGATGGTGCCTCTCTGCCTAGTCGGAATTTTGGCTATGCTGGTGTTCTGGATGGTGGAAAGTAGAACCGTGATGGCAACTGAGAGTTCTGCTGAACCTGAGGGAAAGGGGCTAAGTTATACTCTGAAAGAGATTCACGGTTATCTCGGTGAGGTAGTGAAAACATTCTTTGGCAGTATCCAGGGGGTGCTAGGCTTGTGTGTAGCTCTCATGCCTGTTGGTGGGATGGCCTTGAGTTTGGTTGTCTCTACAGTGCTGACTCCAACATTGGGAATGACGGATTCAGAAATTGCGACGATGGGCTTGGTTACCTCGGCTATCTTCATCGTTTTTTGTATGACCGGCGGATATATCTCAGACAAAATGGGAAGAAAATTGAGCTTAGTTCTCTTTGGTCTAGGAACCGTGATTCCAACGATTTGGATGGGCTGGCGGCTCCACAATGAAGGCTGGTTTTTCCCATCCTCTGGAAATGGCGATGGAACTTGGCCTCGACATGAAGGACTCATTCAGGCCTGGTGGTGGGCTAGTTGTGTCTACATTTGCTTCAATGGGCTGATGTATGGTGTGCGTAGCGCCTTCTTCATGGATATCGTAAATCCAAAAATCAGCGCCACCCATTTTACCGCCTGCATGGCTCTGCTCAATGTTGTCACTATCTATAGCTATTGGTGGGGTGGCCAAGCGGTGACTTCTAAGATCGATGGTGGTTGGGGATTTACCTACTTCCAAATTTTCGCCCTCGATGCTTTCCTTGGGTCACTCTTCGTACTCGTTCTGCCGTTTGTGAAGAAGAGATCGTTAGGGGATGGTATATAGATCTAACAGTAGTATTCAGTGGCTTGTTTGGTGCGGTGTGCTCAAGCCTTCGTGCAGAATGACCTTGTGGAGTGTTCGATCTTTGGCTACAAGAGAGGTCGGTATTTGTTAGGTTGTCTAACAATGTCTAATGAAATTACAAAAAACACTCCGCATGAACCCTTCTGAATCTGACAATGCATTTGTCAAAAACGCTATCGATGTTGCAGCCAAGCTGTTCCTTATCGGCATACTCCTCGTTTTATCCTTTAACATTATTAAGCCGTTCGTGCTGCCAGTAATCTGGGCGATCATCATTGCTGTCGCATTTAACCCAATGATCAATAAGCTTACAAAGCTGTTAGGAGATCGCCGCAAGACCGCGTGCATCGGATTTAGTCTAGTCGCTGTAGCTGTACTTGTCGTGCCAGTAGTCATGCTAGCGAGTTCTTCACTGGAAGTGGTTCAGGAAGTAGCTGGTGACCTTAAAAATAATGAGGCTAACTTCATAAAAGAGGCTCCAGACAAAGTGGCCGAAATTCCAGTTATCGGAAAAAAGGTGAGCGATATCTGGGATATGGCAGCGCATGACCTGAAGGGGGCGATCGTCGCCACAGCTCCTCTAGCGCAAGATGCGGCCACTAAATTGGTTGCCAGTATTGGCTCAGGTTTAGGTGGTATGGTTCAGTTTGTTATTTCTTTCATCATCGCTGGTGTATTGCTGATTAATCCGAGTAAAGGCTACGCAGTCACGAGCAAAGTTATCAGGAGTTTTGATGCTGTGCGTGGCGAAGAATTCACTAAACTAACGGTAGCAACCATTCGAGGAGTCATGTCAGGTGTTATTGGTGTTGCTGTGATTCAGTCAGTGTTAGGCACATTAGGTATGGTGGTGATGGGTATTCCTGGAGCCGGAGTGTGGGGCGTATTGATCCTAGTTTGTGCCATTGTGCAGCTCCCACCTATTATCATTCTCGGTCCGATCGCTGCGTATGGTTTTGCTCAATACGATACAACTCCTGCGGTGATTTTCCTTATTTGGGCTTTATTGGTGTCAGCTAGTGATGGAGTACTGAAGCCAGTGCTTATGGCACGTGGCGTCGATACACCAATGCTCGTCATCTTGCTGGGCGCGATTGGAGGCATGATGATGTCAGGTATCATTGGTCTCTTCTTAGGTGCCGTAATCCTTTCTATCACCTACGCTGTCTTCATGGCTTGGGTGAATGAAAAGTCTGCTGATCCTGTGCTTGAAGACACTGTGGCGGAAGCTGAAACTGAGTAATCCTGATGCGTAATCAATTGAAAAATTCGAAGAAACTAGGCCTCAACTTCTCAGCGTTGGCTTTGCCAACCTTGATGGTGAGTTGCATGGTTGGGCCTGAATATATTGAGCCGGTGGCTCCGATTCAACCAGCTTGGGATGTGAAAGATTCCAGTCTAGCGCGGGGGGCAAAGTCGAAGGTTGATCTCTCTTGGTGGAAGCAATTTAACGACCCTCAGCTCAATACTTTAGTTGAGACAGCATACACGCAGAATTTATCATTGCGTTCGGCGGCTCTGAGGATTCTTGAATCACGTGCTATTTTAGGCATTACCCAAGGAAATATGTTCCCGCAAAGTCAGGCTGCTAGTGGTGACTTCTTGAGGGTTCGTAATCCTGGTGGTAATGGACGGGACCTTAACTCAACTTCCTTTGGTTTTGATGCCGCTTGGGAGTTAGATTTTTGGGGTAAATTTAGGCGGTCAATCGCTTCCGCTGATGCGAGTCTGTTAGCTGATGTTGCCGACTTCGATGACATATTGACCTCACTGACGGCTGAAGTAGCAACGACCTATGTCAATGTGCGTACTTTGGAGGAGCGTATTGATTTAGCACAACAGAATGCTGAACTGCAAACTAAGTCGCTCAACATTGTTGAACTTCAATTTAAGGCGGGAACGGTCACTGAGTTGGATGTGCTCCAAGCAAAGACATTACTCGTGAATACTCAGTCACAAATTCCACGTTTCCAAGCGACTTTGTATAAGCTGCACAATGCTCTGGGAGTTTTAGTTGCCAAGGATGCAGACACGATTAGGGCTCTAGTCAAAGGGGGGGAAGGAATCCCGAAAGCTCCAGTCAAGGTTGCTGTAGGAGTTCCCGCTGAGATGTTGCGCCGCCGTCCAGATATACGACGCGCCGAGATGATAGCGCTCGCTCAAAGCTCACAGATTGGCATAGCCCAGTCTGATCTGTATCCGAGTTTTACTCTCGTTGGATTTCTAGGAAGCAGTGCCACTGATGTTGGTGGCGCCTCATTAGACGATGTATTTGATAGCGACAATGTAGGCTTCACCTTCGGCCCGACATTCCGATGGAATATCCTGCTCGATTTGAACAGACGATTACCGCCTACCAGAATACAGTTTTGAATGCTGCACGTGAAGTGGAAGACGGGATGACAGGATTCGTGCATACCAAGAAAGAAGCTGAATTTCTCAGACAAGGGGTGGACAGCTCAAAGCGCGCCACTGAAATTTCTATGATCCAATATAAAGATGGCCTAACAGACTATCAGCGCGTTCTAGATTCGATTCGCTCACTCACCCAGAAGCAGGATCAATA
>CAXMPP010000168.1:0-4722 GCA_964195395.1 uncultured Thermodesulfobacteriota bacterium | reverse complement strand
CTCGCGCACAAGTTTGAAAAGGTATCAGGCGTAGAAGTCAGTGAAACAGCAGCCGACTGGGCGCAGAAAAATGCCACCATGAATGGCATCACCAATACCAGCTTCCTCGCCGCCAGCGCCGAGGCTATTTTCAAAGACATCACCTTTCCTGCCGACGAAACAGCCGTCGTCATCGACCCCCCGCGCAAGGGATGTAATCAAGAGTTCCTCGATCAGCTCTTCGCCTTCGGACCCAGCAAAGTCGTCTACGTCTCCTGCAACCCCGCCACCCAAATGCGTGACCTCAAGGAGTTCCTAACAGCAGGATACCAGTTGAAAGAAGTCCAGCCCTTCGACCTCTTCCCACAGACCCGCCACCTCGAGTGTGTTGTGGTCCTTAGAAAAGGAAAATAAGTCAAGCTTGTGCACAGCCCGTGGTTTGCTCAGAGTCGATAGATGAAAATCCTTTTCGTCTGTCTCGGTAACATCTGTCGCTCACCTGCGGGCGAAAACATTTTCCGCCACACCGCCCGCAAGGCCGGTGTGGCAGACCAGTTCTCTATCGACTCGGCAGGCACAGCTGCGTGGCATACTGGCAAGGGGCCTGATGCTAGAATGACTCAGACGCTCACATCACGTGGCGTCGAAGTCACTGGCAAAGCCCGCCAAATCCAACCAGCTGACCTCGTAGAGTTCGATCTCATCCTCACCATGGATGACGAGAACTACGCCAATGTCAAAAAACTCGACCCCACTGGAACCTTCGCTGAAAAGGTCCAGAAGTTCACCAGCTATTGCCAACACCACGAGCAATCCGAAGTCCCAGACCCGTACTATGGCGGCCAAGATGGCTTTGACCTCGTCGCTGACATGCTAGAAGACGGCAGTTCCAGCTTGATTGAGAAATATTCATCATAATACCTCTAAGAATCCACCCGACTTCTGCGTATGGAGTGCAAGTCTTCCGACTTATCGCTTGCGCTTGGCGCTGGCTATTCCATCATACTTTTTCAATGAAGCACGCATTCGCCATATTTCTAACCATCCTCACGACCAGCTCAGCACTTGTCGCTGAAGAGGTGAATGCCACCGCTCCAAAGAATACTGATGACACCCTCTGGCTAGCAAAACAAAGCGTATTGCCGCCACTCAGCGCAGCTGTTACAATTACTTTCACAAAGACGAACCCAAAGAACCTAAAATAATGAATCTTCTCGCACACACTCTGCGCATCATGGGAATTTCCATGCTCGCCACTAGCCTGCTCCAAGCCGCAGAAAACCAGCATGCCCCTTACCTCTCTATCAAACTTGAGATGGAGCACGCTATCGATAAGGGAAATCAGTTCCTCAAGCAGCAGCAAGACCCAAAAGGCTTCTGGAAGAATGACCAAATCCCAGCCTACACAGCTCTCGCGCTCACCGCTGCTCGTCGTTCGCCAAATGATGCCGACGCCGATGCCGCCTACGTCAAAAAAGGTTACGAATGGCTCCTTTCCACCCAGCACAAGGATGGTGGCATCTATGTCAAAGGCCTAGCCAACTACAATACATCCACCGGCCTCATGGCTCTATCAGCCTCCGGCGACCCCGCGCACAAGGAACCCATTCTCAAGGCTCGCGCATTCCTCATCGGCCTCCAACAAGATTGGGGTACAAAAGGCGAAACCGACAATGCCAACGACGGCGGAATCGGCTACGGCGGTTCCTATCCACACTCAGACATGTCTAACACCTACCTCTCGATCGAAGCTCTCAAACTCTCCGAGTCGTTCGCCAGAGACTCCGAAACTGTCCAGCCAGAACTCAATTGGGAAGCCGCCATCCAGTTCGTATCACGCTCTCAAAATCTCGAGGCCACCAACGACCAACCAGGCACCGGCAACGACGGCTCCTTCGTTTACTTCCCAGGTAACTCCAAAGCTGGAACCGAGAAGCATGCCGATGGCCGTGAAACCCTCCGGGGGTACGGCTCCATGTCCTACGCCGGCCTGCTTTCCTTCATTTACGCCGACCTCGACGAGAACGACATTCGCATCAAGGCTGTCAAAACATGGCTCAACGACAACTACACGCTGGAAGAAAACCCCGGCCTCGGCGACCAAGGCCGCTATTACTACTACCAAGTCATGGCTAAAGCTCTCAACGCTGCTGGTATCGACACCCTCACAACTAAAGATGGTGTTAAGCATGACTGGCGCAAAGAGCTCGCCAACAAAATCCTCTCCAACCAAAAATCCAACGGATCATGGGTCAACGAGAACTCACGTTGGTGGGAAAATGAGTCCGAACTCGTCACTGCATTTGCGGTTCTCACTCTAGAGCAAATCTACCATTCCATTCCTGAAGCAAGGAAAACGAAGTAGTCCACTCACCCTAATTCAGAAATTTTCTGCAATGCCATACCCAATGACTCCAGCTCAGCGTGAGCACGTTACTGCTCTCACCGCTGTTGAACGCCACTTTCATTTCATTGACAAAGTAGTAGAACATCAAGCTGTCTGGACCCTCAAAAAGGGAGAAGAACTGCTACTTTTCCGTGACGACAATGGAAAAATGAGCATCCCCGTCTGGCCTCATCCTGACTACGCTCAGGTGCTCGCGCCAAGTACTTGGCGCAATGCCTCCGTGGTGCGCATTGACCTCGATTCATTCCTCAACCGCACGCTTCCTAGCTGCGTCAAAGACGACGTCCACTTCCTCGTGTTCCCAGTTTCGGATAAAAAAGGCAACGTTGTAGACGCTAAAAATTTACAGCAAGAACTCTCAGACGCGCTTGAAAATGCTAAGGATAAAAAGCCTCGCACACTCGATGACCTCCCCACACTCCCGGACGACTTCATAGCTCAGCTATAGAGGCACACTCCACAAGTTAACGGTCATGCCCTACTTCTTGTAAGGATGGAAAGAGCTCAGCTAAGACCCTTTCGAGTTAACTCTAACTGTCTAAAGTCTAAATGTCCAAGGTCCAGCTTCATCGCGTGGTCGCGATTTTATTAATAAAATAAAGTCACCAGACTTTCTAGCTAGACTTTCGACTTTCCGACCTTTGACACTCATAGCAGCCAAAGGAGTTCCAGAACTGGCTATACTCTTCCAACTTTTCACTCCCAACTTATCACTTCCCCTCCCGTATTTGGTATTGAATAAACCAGATCCCTTGCCCATCTTGCCGCCATGGCAACTGAACACATCGACGTCCGCTACGTGGCCGATCTGGCTCGAATCGAACTCACCCCTGAGGAGGAAGCAACCTTCCCCAAACAGCTCGACGAAATTCTCGGCTACATCCACAAACTTTCCGAGCTCGACGTAGAAGGCATCGAGCCCACCGCCCACGCATCTCCAGTCTTTGATCGCATCCGCGAAGACGTCGCCAAACCAGGCATCGGCCGCGACGCATTTCTTAGCAATGCCCCAGACTCAGCCAACGACCAACTCCGCGTCCCAAAAGTCATCGAGTAGCCCCCTTTTGTTTCATCAGTCCAGTCTGAACACTGCTAACAGAACCACTTTTTAAAACATGCTTTCCACAGAATCTATCACCTCGCTCCGTGCCAAACTCACTGCCGGAGAAATCACCCCAGTCGACATCATCGACTCGCTTGAGGCCTCCATCAATGAAAAGGACGCAGCAATCGGCGGCTACCTAGCCTACGACTTCGACACCGCGCGTGAAGAAGCGAAAAATGCTGACCTTAGCCTGCCGCTCGGCGGCATCCCGATTGCCATCAAGGACAACATCAACGTCAAAGGCCAGCCGCTCACATGCGCGTCTAAATTCCGCGAAGGCGCCTTCATTTCTCCTTACGACGCCACCGTCATCACCAAACTCCGCGAAGCCGGTGCCATACCACTCGGGCGCACCAACCTCGATGAATTTGCCATGGGATCCACTTCTGGGAACTCCGCAATCAAGCGCACTAACAACCCAGCAGACCTCTCCCGCGTTCCCGGTGGTTCATCTGGCGGCTCCGCAGCAGTCGTTGCAGCCGACACCGCGATCGCTGCTCTAGGCTCCGACACTGGTGGATCTATCCGCCAGCCAGCATCCCATTGCGGCATCGTTGGGCTCAAGCCATCCTACGGCCGCGTGTCCCGCTACGGACTCGTCGCCTTCGCCTCATCGCTCGACCAAATCGGGCCAATGACCAAATCAGTCGACGATGCAGCACTCTTGCTCAACGCGATCACTGGCTACGATCCAGCGGACTCGACTTCACTCGAAGACGACAACACAGACTTCACCGCGGACATCGACGGTGGTGTCAAAGGGCTCAAACTCGGCGTACCGAAAGAATACTTCAGCGACGCCATCGACCCAGCAATCAAAGCGATCTTCGACGAAACTGCCGCCAAGCTCGAAGCCGCCGGTGCTGAACTCGTTCCAATTTCACTCCCACACACCGAGTACGCAGTAGCCACCTACTACATCATCGCTCCAGCCGAAGCATCTTCTAACCTCTCCCGTTTCGACGGTATCCGCTACGGCAACCGTGCCGAAAACCCAGAGAACCTCATCGACCTCTACCGCAAATCACGCGCGCAGGGATTTGGTGCAGAAGTAAAGCGCCGCATCATCCTCGGCACCTACGTTCTTTCCTCTGGTTACCACGACGCCTACTACAATCGCGCTCAGAAAGTGCGCACACTGATCCGTCAAGATTTCCAGAATGCCTACCAAAACGTCGATGCCATTCTCTCGCCTGTCACACCGAGCGCGGCACCTTTATTAGGTGCCGAT
>CAXMPP010000167.1:0-4728 GCA_964195395.1 uncultured Thermodesulfobacteriota bacterium | reverse complement strand
CTTTGCGGCCGAGCTCACCAGCGGCTGGGAGCTTTTTTTGTCGTGCGTTAGGCTTGTCGAGGGACTGCTAAGAATGCCTGGGGCAGGAAAAGGAGGATGCTGCTTGCTGTGAGAGTTTCTTCGGTTTCTGTTTGTGAAGCGAGGGCGAGTTGGGCAGCTTCGCCGGCGAGCCAGGCTGCTAGTTTACAGGCGTCTAGCTGGGAATATCCTTGCGCGCAAAGTCCGCCGATGAGGCCGCTGAGTACATCACCTTGACCGGCGGTGGCCATTGCAGGAGTTCCGCTGGAGTTGATGTATAGAGGGGAGTTAGCATCTGTGATGATCGTGCGGGCGCCCTTGAGGAGGAGTGTGACAGGACAGGAATCACAGAAGATCTGTGCCATTTCTTCTCGACTGTCAGAGGACGGAAAGAGTCGTTTCATTTCTCCAGGGTGTGGGGTGAGAATGCACTTCGGATGTAGTGCTGATTGCTTGTTCTCTCGGGAAATGAGGTTGAGCATGTCGGCATCTAACACGGTTGGGGCTGTAGATTTTTCGGCGACTTCTAGAAGCTGGATTGCTAGATCTGAGGGAGGTGTGCCGATGCCGGGACCGAGTACCAGAGCGTCAAAATTTTGCTTAAGCATTGTTTGGGGGCTGGAGCTTGGCTGCACCATTATTTCGGGGGGGAGCATGGGGGCTAGGAGCGGATAAAGCTCGGGTGGGGTGAAGAGTGTGATGAGGCCAGCTCCGGATCTCAAAGCAGCTGTGGCGGTCAACACTGCGGCACCTAGCATTCCTTCGGATCCAGCCCAGATGCCAATTCTTCCAGCTTGTCCTTTGTGGGTGTCGAAGTCACGACGCTTGCGCCGCAGAGTATGGGGTGTGATGAGCTGGGGCGAGGGGTGATTCACTTCTGGTGTGTGGTCTTTCAGCGCATCGAGAGCGATTTGAGTCAGAGCTCCGACATAATGTGTGCAAGAGCTCTGGAGTAATCCAGCTTTTGGGTATCCGACACAGAGTGTGTGGTCGGCCTTGACTGCACCTGGGTAGATTTCACCAGTGCTAGCATTTACTCCACTGGGGTTGTCGAGCGAGACGAGTGTGCAGTCCATAGAGTCGCGAGCCTCATTCATTTCTGCGGCTAGTTCCTGTAGTGGCGAGCGCAGAGGACCCTCTGCCCCTATGCCAAGGAGCCCATCGATAAGTAGGGAACCCGGCCCTGGGGCTGTGGGTGAGTCGAGGGGAACAGCTCCCAAGGATTGGAACATTTTTAGAGTGAGTGGGCTGAGATCCTCTTTCAGGTACGGGCATCGGAGATGGATGGTCCAGCCAGCCTTTTGCAGCAGCTTGGCTATCACAAGGGCGTCGCCAGCATTGTGGCCCTTGCCTAAATAGGCCGTGGCGCGCTTTTTACTGGGATAGTAGCGCAGGATCGCTTGGCTCATTCGCTCGCCGGCTTGGAGCATCAGAGCTTCGGGGGTGTGGCCTATGGCGAAAACTGCATTTTCCAGGTCACGCATTGATTCACAACTGACAGATTGCATACTGTTTTTATAGCAAGAGAGCTTCGATCCGACCATTCAAATTCGTAAGCTTTGCCAAGCTGGCATCGGCGTGCTATGGGTGTGCGATCAGAAGCAATGAAGCAGTATAATAAATTAGCAGAAACGACGACTCCCGAGGGTGAACCACTTGAGTTATTTGAGCACGATGGTGAGTTTTTTATCAGCTCGCGCGGAGAACGACTGATGACGAGTGTTGCCTATGGATCTGAAGAGGAATTGGCGCGGATGGCGTGTCAGCCGTATCGGCCAGCGCGCCAGCCAAAGGTCTTGATAGGTGGGCTAGGAATGTGTTTCACGCTCTCAGCAGCTGTGGAAAGCTTACCCCAAGCTGGAGCCGAATTCGTGGTCGCAGAGCTGACTAAAGGCGTAGTGGAGTGGAATAAAACGCATCTCAACGGCATGCATCCAGGCTTGCTAGACGACCCACGGATTAAGATCAAAATTTCTCCAGTGCAGAAACTGATTGCTGAGGCTAACCAAGAGTATAGCGCGATCATGCTGGACGTGGATAATGGGCCGAGTGCGTTTCACGGTGAGGAGAATGAAAGTTTGTACACAATGGAGGGATTGCTTGCCGCTAAAGCTGCATTGAAAGATGGCGGGATTTTGGCCGTATGGTCAGCATACCCCGATAAAAAATTTACGAAGTTACTGCGCAAAGCGGGATTTGATGTTTCCGATGTGGAAGTGCCAGCCTCGCACCGCGGCCGTAGGAGCCGGATGCACACAATCTGGCTGGCACGCAATGGTAACTACCAATCACAAAACCAAAACCAACGAAGATGACTACACGAATCAGTTTGCTGGCAACAGCACTATGTATTAGCTCTGCCATGGCAGAAGACTACGAACTTAAAAAAGAACTTTTTGAGCAAACACTCAGGATACAAGGAATTGCCACGACTGATAAAGGTGCCGAGCTTACCATAGCTCCCAATGTGTGGATTGATTTCACCATCGAAAAATTATTACCTCAGGGGAGTAAGGTCGCGAAGGGTGATCAAGTTGTTTGGATTGATACAGAAAAGGTGGATGAGTACATCCACGATCAAGAGCTAGAAAGAAAGCTCGATGCTATCCAGTTGCAAAATGCACAACAGGAACTCGCTGAACTGCAGCTCAAAACTGAACGTGATATGATGGTGGCGAAGCGCAATTTTGAGCGCGAGCAGGAAAATTATAAATACTTCCGCGAGGTAGAACTTCCCGAAGCCATCGCTGCGACAAAGTTTGCTGGAGAGAAGTCTAAGTGGTATCTTTCCTACACTCAGGAAGAGCTGAAGCAATTACTTAAAATGTACGAGGCTGACGGGCTTACTGAGGACACTGAGGAGATCATCGTTCAGCGATCCCAGAATTCGGTAAAAGCTGGTGCGTTTAGTAATAAGCAAAAGCAAAATGAGGTGAAATTCTCTCTGGAGAAGGAGTTGCCGCGTCGTCAAATTGACAGAAATCTCAAACATGAAACCGCTAAATCGGCTTGGGAATTTGCTCAAACCAGCATTCCTCGTGCTCTCGAAAGTAAAGAGCTAGAGCTCTCTAAACTTGTTCGTGAGGACAAGAAGAAGGCTGATAAACTAGTGAAAGTGAAGGCTGACCTAGCCGCTATGGTGATCAAGGCTCCAGCTGCTGGAATCCTGTACTATGGTGAATTCAAAGGAAATTCCTGGAGGCGTGAACTAGTCCAAAAAGCTCTTATACGTGGTGCTAAAATCCCTCTAAAACGGGTCTTCATGACGATCGTTCCTGAAGGAAATGCTACTCACATCGCAGCATCCGTAGATACCTATACTGCGAACAGACTAAAAAAAGGTCAGACTGGACGACTCAAGCTCGCAGCATCTCCGTGGAAGTCCTTTAATAGCTCAGTTAGTTCAGTGGCAGTAACTCCTAACTTGCAGGCTAAGTGGGATGTGTCTCTTACCGCCAAGCTAAATAATAAACAGAAACTAGCAGTGGGTGAATCAGTGAAGGTCGACTTCGTAAGTTATCGCAAAGAAGATGCGCTCAGCATCCCAGTAAAATCAGTGATTCAAAACTCTGATGGCAGTTTTTCTGTAAACTTGAAAATGGCCGATGATAAGCAAGAAAAGACCACGATTACTTTAGGTGAAAGTAATAGTAAACGTGTGGAGGTTCTTAGCGGTCTTTCCGAAGGCCAAGTCATCATCTACGACGCAAAGTCATGAGGAAACTCGCGTCACTTTTAGTCTGCTCTTTCACCCTCTGGCAGGGAACGGGGGCTCAAGCGCTAGACCCAGCTCAGCCTAAGAAGGTCGTGCCTGTGGCTCCAGTGCTTGAGAATACTCCGATTGATTCTGCTGTATTAGAAAGTTCGATTACTAAGGGTGTCGATTTTCTACTAAAAACTCAGAACCCCAATGGCTCGTGGGGGAATGCAACACGCACCAAAGACCTCAATATCTATGCTCCTATGCCTGGGGCGCATCATGCCTTTAGAATGGGGACAACGTCGCTCGCATTGGCGGGTGTCATAGCCGCTAATGATAAACGCTCTGAGGTGAATGCCGCGATTGAGCGTTGTGATGCGTGGATGTTTCGGGAGATGCCAAAGCTTAGACGCGCTGGAGGATCAACTATCTACAATAACTGGGGGCACGCCTATGGGCTCCGAGCTTTAGTGGCTTTAGCCAACCGTGAAGGTGTGACTGAGGAAAAAAAGGCTGAGTACGCGAAGTTAGCTCAAACCCAGGTGAAAAGCCTTTGGACAAATCAAGATATTGATGGTGGTTGGGGCTATTACGGGTTTGACTCTGTCACTGCTCAGCCGAGTGCAGGTTCCAATAGCTTTACCTCAGCTACTGTTTTGCTCGCAATCAAAGAGGCAACGGGAGTTTTTGATCTACAGTTAAACGATCAACGGATCAAGAAAGCTGTGGTGTCAATCCAACGGCAACGCTCACCTGATTTCGCCTATGCTTATGCGACTGGCCATATCAAGCGTCCTCGGTATTCGATCAATCGCCCCGCGGGTTCACTAGCTCGAACACCTGCCTGCAATGCCGCGCTGCGTGAATGGGGTGACCCTAAAATTACGGATGAGGTATTGGTGATGGGTTTAGACCGATTGATCAAACGTAATGGTTGGTTGGACATCGGACGGAAGCGGCCGAAACCACATGAGACTCACTTTGCAATTTCTGGATACTTCTATTACTAC
>CAXMPP010000166.1:329-4776 GCA_964195395.1 uncultured Thermodesulfobacteriota bacterium | reverse complement strand
GCCGATGACCTAGGTGAGGAAATTTCTGATGCCGGTAAAGAGCTCGAAATGTTGATCGACGTGGTGTCCAACCTCAAGATTGAGGATTCGACTCAGACGACGGCGATCATCGAAAGTATTTCAGCGATTTACTCTCAGCTGAACGGAGTGAAAGCCGAACTGAAGAACAAGCGTAAAGACCTTTCACGATCAGAAGGTGTGGCACAATTTGGTGCGCAAATGAACCTGCTGAGCCAGGCTGTGGTGAACTATCTAGACCTCTGTGATACGGCTGAGAAAACCGATGGTTACCTCACTAAGGTGATGGTGCAGATCGAAGAGTTAGAAGGACGATTTTCTGAATTTGATGAATATGTCGAACAACTCACGACCAAGCGAGAGGAGGTTTACAATGCCTTTGAAGGCCGTAAACAGCAGCTTTTAGAGAAGAAGAGCAAGCGTGCAAGCAGCTTGATCAAATCTGCAGACCGCGTGCTCAGTGGTATCACTAACCGGGTTTCAGGATTTAAAGAGATCAATGAGATCAACGGCTATTTCGCGGGTGATCTGATGATCGAGAAGGTGCGTGATATCATCACACAGCTGATTGATCTAGGCGATGTAGTGAAGGGTGATGACATCCAGACTCGACTCAAAACCGTCCGTGAAGACGCGGTACGCGCTCTGAAAGATCGCAACGAACTCTATGTTGATGGTGAGAACGTGATTCAGTTCGGTAAGAACAAGTTCAACGTCAATACGCAGGACTTAGAACTCACGATCGTGCCTCACGGGGAGCAAATGAGCTTTACTCTGAGTGGCACAAACTTCTTCGAGATCATTGCTGACGAGCGCTTTCTTGCAACGCGTGGAGTGTGGGATCAGGAAGTTATTTCTGAGAATAAAGAGGTCTATCGGGCTGAGTACCTGGTACAGCAATTACTGGAATCCGAGACCGGTAAGCAACTCGCCAAGGAAAGTGAACAGTGGGCTCACGAAAATTTATTAGCGGTGGTGCAGGAGTTCATGCAGCCGCGTTACGCTGAGAGCTATACCAAGGGGGTGCACGATAATGACGCAGCGTGCTTGTTAGGAGCTATACTTCCGATCCATACAGGAATCGGACTGCTCCGCTACGGCGCATGCGACAGAGCTCTAGCTATGTTGTTCTGGCATGCTTGGCAGGGTGATGGAAAGGCACAGTTAGCTGGTAAGATTCGTGCTCATGCTAAGCGCAGAGAAATCTTTGGAGTGAATAGCAATGAGCTTCATAAGCTAGTGACCGAACTCACAGCGCAGCTGAATAGTTGGTGTGGAGTGAGCCAGGTCAGAGAAGCGCGTGCTGAAAATGCGGCAGCGTATCTGTTCGAAGAATTATCTAACGGCGAAGCATTTGTGGTATCACCTGAGGCGGCTGATGTGGTGAAGAAGTTTAAACATAGCCTCACAGTGAAGCACGCTGAGGCTGCCTACGCTGAGACACTTTTAGATGAGCCGATAGCTGCCTATCAGATAAATACTGATTGGTTAGAGGGCTTCCTTTCTTCTGCTAGTAGCGAAGAAAATGCTGTGAGCCATTCTACTATCGTCGAGGCGGCCGTGCATTTGACCCGTGGAGGCTACGAGCAACGTGATGTCATGCACGTGCGTGTGGTGGACACTGTCGAAGGAATGATCGGTGATCACGCTGTGGTGCAGGGCGGAAAGTACCAGCTCGATTACAACCAATTTAGTGAACGACTACAGAGCTTCGAACGTGAAGCCGTGCCAACCTACTCAGCCTACCAGCATCTTAAACAAGAGCTTGTGGAAGAGAAACGTGTGGCCATGCGACTCGAGGAATTTAAGCCGAAGGTGATGAGTTCTTTCGTGCGGAACAAGCTGCTCAACAACGTCTTCTTGCCATTAGTCGGTGATAACCTAGCCAAGCAGATTGGCACAGCGGGTAAGGACACACGAACTGATCGCATGGGCCTGCTCTTGCTCATTTCCCCTCCTGGTTATGGTAAAACCACTCTCATGGAATACGTGGCAAACCGTCTAGGTCTTACCTTCATGAAGATAAACGGGCCAGCCCTCGGTCACGATGTGACATCGCTCGATCCAGCTGATGCACCTCACGCAACAGCGGCAGAAGAGGTGAAGACGCTCAACCTAGCACTTGAGATGGGAGACAATGTGATGATCTATCTCGATGATATTCAGCACACCCATTCCGAATTTCTTCAGAAATTCATCTCACTCTGTGACGGCCAACGAAAGATCGAGGGTGTCTACAAAGGTGTGGCCCGAACCTACGATCTACGCGGCAAGAAAGTTGCCGTGGTGATGGCTGGTAACCCTTACACGGAAACTGGTGGTAAGTTCCAGGTGCCAGACATGCTGTCTAACCGAGCTGACACCTACAACCTTGGCGACATCATTGGTGGGCACGCTGAGGACTTCAAGGGTTCCTACATCGAGAACTCGCTCACCTCTAACGTGGTGCTAAGTAAGCTTTCTAGCAGAAGTCAAAAGGACGTGTATGCAGTGATGCAGATCGCCCGTACAGGCAGCCAAGAGGGAGTTGATTTCGAGGCGAACTACACGCCTGCTGAGATCGAAGAAATGGTCAGTGTGACCAAGCACCTGTATAGAGTTCGAGACGCCATTCTACGCGTGAATTTAGAATACATCCGCAGCGCAGCGCAGGAAGACGCGTATCGCACAGAGCCAGCATTCAAGCTCCAAGGCTCCTACCGAAACATGAACCGCATTGCCGAAAAGGTGTTGCCGTTGATGACGGAGAAGGAAGTCGAAGGATTAGTCGTAGATCATTACGAAAATGAATCCCAGACGCTCACAACGGGTGCAGAATCAAATATCCTCAAGTTCCGCGAGATGGAGAATCTCCTCACCGATGAGCAATCAGCCCGCTGGGAAGATATCAAGAAAGGCTTCAAGAAGAATCTCTTGATGGGAGCCGCAGGTGGCGATGATGACCCAGTCGCTCGGATCGTAGCGCAACTCACTCAGTTCAACGACGGACTCGATTCTATCAAAGACGGTATCGTCCACGCTGCGACTCATTACGCCCAACCGCAAAGCCTCGGTGAGACTACGATCAGTCATCTAGAAAAAATTATAGAGGGCCTCCGAGCTGTACCAGTCGAGGTCGACATCAAAATCGTCCCCGTAGAAGACGCCGATGGTGATGGCCGAAATGATGGGAGAATCTCAGGCATCGAAAAGAGCAAGAAATCCCCAGTAGATATCCACCCTGAAGTCCGGCAAGGTGAGTGATCTACGTGGTCATTCTAACTATCTATTAGTCGCTTAGGACAATCTATTATGAATCGAATAAAAAAAATCCTTCACCTCTGTCTATTCGTAACCCTGTTTTTTAGCGGTGCTCTTGTCGCTGAAGAGCGAAACTTTGTGAATGCCAAGGGACAGAGCATCCGAGCCGAACTAGTCGAGGTGAATGATGGCGATGCAGTGCTTGCGCTTACCAAAAATGGGAAAAAGTACACGGTCGCAACCGATAGTTTGAGTGACAAAGATCAAGCTTATATCGCGGAGTGGAAGGCTCACTATGAAGCAACCAAGCATCCTTTGGATTGGAAATTGGTGCGATTTCATTGTGCGGTGGGTGAGGAGTTAATTTTGCGTTGTGAAGCGCTTCAAGTCGACAGCTCGCTCGCCATCAAAGGTGTCGAGGAGCTATATCTTCCTGTGGGAGCTTATATTGATTTTACTCACCTAACTAAAGTCGTTAGTGGGGGAGTACGCTTCGATGGTGAAATCTTAGATTACTATGTTACCGTGGAAGGCGGTGGTACATACATCTCAACGAAGGTCGATGAGCGTGGAGAGCGCATTAGTGGTGAGGTCGTTCAGGATCTCAGAAGCCTTTCAGTAGTTCAAAGTATTGAGGTGAAAAGGGTGATTAAATTTGGTGGGGGAGTGTATTACGGCAAAGCTCTTGATGAAAATAAGAAGTATGATTGGCGTAGTCTCAAAGCGAGTAATATATATCTATATTTTGTTGGTAAGAGAAAGCTGGATTGGTCGATGCTAGGATCAGAAGTGAAACGATTAGTAATTATGCCGAGCGGACTACCGAGGCTCGACCTTACTGGGATTGATGAACTGTCTGGGATTACGCATTTATCGGTGACTTTTGTGACACCACCCATCGGACTTGAGGCAATAGCTAAATTGAAGAATTTGAGATCTCTCAATTTGTCTGGGCGTTTTACGCCTCAAGATCTGGAGAAGCTGGCCGGTATCAAAGGTCTGAAGCACTTCGTATTGTGCAACGGGATTGAGGGCCACGGCAATCGAGATGAATACGACTTTATCGGTGGCTACACCGAACTGCAAAGCCTAGTCATGTCTAACGGGAAAGCGCACAGTAAACCTATCAATGAAATGATACTCAAAGGTTTGACTGATTTGACCATATTGGAAATTGATGAGAACTCTT
>CAXMPP010000166.1:0-240 GCA_964195395.1 uncultured Thermodesulfobacteriota bacterium | reverse complement strand
GAACTAAAATCCTGTAGAGGTGAATAGTTAGCTAGGCAGTGAGGCGTTTGAAGCTTGCTGTTAGCTATGCCTGACTCATTCATATCTGATCAAGATCTACTTTACTGCGACCTTTTGGGTGTTGAGAGGAATAGTGAGTGTTCTGAACTTTGGATGGCTGGTTTGAACTTGGATGGATGGTTTTTGATTTGGAGATGGTGAGAAATCTTTGGGGAAGGAGACCTCGATTTGTTGCCAACG
>CAXMPP010000165.1:4603-4906 GCA_964195395.1 uncultured Thermodesulfobacteriota bacterium | reverse complement strand
GATCAAAGCGTAATCCCCCACGACAGTGATTTGAACCATTCTTCCGATAGATTCGTATTCTGTAGCATCAGCCAGCCCCTGAAAAAGCGATTTCCTATCAACTCCAATGTTTGAGTTACGATGTTTATACCACATAGCACTTCAAAATAGACAAATGTTCTATTTTTAGGCATGGGGATTAATTTGCGCTTCGCAGTTGGGTGGAACCCGGGCGCTTTCTCGAAATGGCTGCGTCACTCCTCGGTCATGGTGCCCGCACCACTCCTTGCTCGCGCCTTGCCATTTCAAGAAACCACTCCGGCA
>CAXMPP010000165.1:0-4593 GCA_964195395.1 uncultured Thermodesulfobacteriota bacterium | reverse complement strand
GCATTCATCTCGTTTCAATCACTAAGTGGTATTAGCTCTCAGCCACGGCTGGAGAAAAACTCACATCTTTGATGCCTATAAAGGCGAGAAAGGTTTTCAGCCAAGGGGTGGCGTGGTCGCGTTCGCTACCGATTTCGGTGCCTCCATAGGCGACGAAGATATGGAAGGGACGGTCCTGTAGTAGGCCTACGGGACCATTTTCAGTGTGTTCGAACGTGACGCCATAACGGACTACCAAGTCGGCCCAAGCCTTGACCGAAGCCGGCACTGAGAAGTTATAGATCGGCAAGCCCAAGACCACCGCTTCAGCGGCTTGAAGTTCGGCGACCAATTCGTCGGAAAGCCTAAGTGCTTCTCGTTGAGCTTCAGTGCGGTCGGCTTCCGGAGTGAAGTAACCAGCGATCATCGTTTCGTTGATGAAATCGAGGCCGGAAGAGAGATCGCGGTAAACAACTTCGGCTTTGGTTGAAGCGGCAAGTGCTTCGACTTGCTTACGGGAAACTTGGCGAGAGAGAGAGGCCTCACTGCGGCCACTGGAATCTAGATGTAGAATTGTTTTCATGATGTTATTATAGTAATGTTAGAAGGTGAATTAAGAAGGAAATTGAAATGCGACTGTGTAGCGCTGCGTACGAACAAAGCAGCCTTTCCCAGTGAGCATTAAGCCTCGTGGTGGTTACTTAAGCTGGCGGATCAAGGGATCGGACCTTGACTCGCCGGATTCTTATTTTGCTCAGTCAGTGTTTACGCTTCGGCCATTTGCGGTTCGACAATCGCTTCGGCAAAGCCCTTGTAGGCAGCTTCAAATTGCTTGGCCATTGTGTCGGGGAAGACGTGGAAGGTTTCATTCTCAAGACCTTCGATCAACGCTTCCGAGACAACGCTTGGTGGCTCGGCGATTTCGATCAGTCCTGAGGCTTCTCCCATATCCGTTGCGATTGGGCCCGGGTGGACGCTGAGGACGTGGGTACCTTGCTCGCTCAACGAATCACGGAGGGATTGCGTGAGTGAGTAAGAAGCTGCCTTCGATGCGGAGTAAGTCGCATAGTTAGCGAAGCTCTTAATGGAAACCACGGAGTTCAGCTGTACGAGTGCACCGCCGCCATTGGCCTTAAGGACAGGAGCAAACGCACGGGCGACGCGGAGGAAACCAAAGACATTCACGTCGAATTCGAATTCCAGAGATTCAATGGTGTGAGCATCGAGCGCTCCTGCGGTTTTCAGTACGCCGGCATTGTTGATGACGATGTCGACATCGTGAGCGGTTTGAGCGGCAGCTGTAATTGTCTCCGGTTTGGAGAGGTCAATCACTACTGGAACGACTCTATCTCCGTAGGCTTCGACCAGCGGTAGCGCGGTCGAGACGTCACGGACGGCGGCATAGACCTTGGCCGCGCCGTGAGTCAGTAAGCTTTCGAGAATCGTTTTACCTATGCCACGGTTTGCTCCAGTGATGAGGATAGTTTTGTTGGTTACTTTCATGGTATTTGTCTGTTTCTATTTTGTTTGTTGCTGTTAATCCTAGAACGAATGATCTAGGTTACATTAAAAAAATTAGATGGGCTCAAGGATTTGAGCAGAGGCGACTTGGAGTGCGCTTTCGAGGACTTCGCCGGAATCCATGACACGGCCAAGCAAAGCGATACCCTGGCTCAGGCAGACCAGTGTTCTTGCGATCTCCCGTGGTGGTGCCACCAGCTGTATTTCGCCATTGCGTTGGGATTGCTCCAGCGCCTCGGTGAAGGCGTCCTCGACATGCTTTAAGCTCTGCCTCAGGGCTGCAGCGATTTCTTCATCGGATGTATCGAAGTCTGCGATGTTGGTTCCGAGAAGGCATCCTTTGCTGCCCGCTTTACTGTGGCTTTTTTGCCATGACTGAAGGACATTACGGAGATTTTCGAGCACAGAGTGGCTACCCGGGGCAAAGAGTTCTCGCCGTAGTTCTGCGACGTTGTTTTGAGCGTAGTAGCGGATTGTCTGGATGAAAAGTGATCGCTTGTTTCCGAATGTATCATAGAGGCTTTTTTTTCCAATTCCCATGACCCGAGTCAGCTCCGCCATTGAGGCTGCCTCATAGCCTCGATGCCAAAAGACATCCATTGCCTTTGCAAGGGCGACCTCTGGGTCGAATTGCTTATCAGGTCCAGGTTTCATGATTGGAGAAATAACCAACTAAGACCGATCGGTCAAGGTTAATTGTCGTTTTTCCTAAAATGAGTCGAAGGTGGTGTATCATTCCTGCCTTACGGCCCCCTTTTCTGATTTGTCGAGCGAGGCGCGGATGTAGGCCTTCGGAACCGACCCGAAGGATTCGTCGGTCAACTCGACCGGAGTCATGAAAAGTTCCGAGGTCTGGTCGTCACGGCGCGCTATGTCTTCCGGGGCGTGATGGGTGGCTCTGCAATCTTGGTCAGCAAGCTGAGCAGTCGGGTGCGTTCAGAAGCTGTTAGTGCAGATAGCATGCGATCTTCAGTCTCGACGTGGGATACCACTATCTCATCAGCCAACGCGAACCCCTCATCTGTTAGATGCACCTTAATCCCTCTACGATCATTGGGATCCATCTTTCGCTCGACCAATCCGCGCTTATCCAAACGCCCGAGCCGATTGGTCATTGCTGAAGTGGAAAGCATCATCTCCTCTGAGAGCGCCGACGGAGACAGCGTTTCACCCCGACCCTGTCGGCGGATCGTCAGGATCACATCGAACCCAGCAAGGTCCAGATCATAGTCGGACAGGTTCGCTAGCACGCTCTGTCGCACCCTCTCACTAGCACACCGCACACCGCACACTGCCATCGGCGACGCGTCGATGTCC
The DNA here is from genome assembly GCA_964195395.1 of uncultured Thermodesulfobacteriota bacterium. Taxonomy (GTDB): domain Bacteria; phylum Verrucomicrobiota; class Verrucomicrobiia; order Verrucomicrobiales; family Akkermansiaceae; genus Rubritalea. Next base: position 1,776 of record CAXMPP010000165.1, on the reverse strand, counting down.
GGTCGTTCACGCTGCCATTGTGATAGGATCGTTTCCATCGTCGACCCGCCTGGTGGGAGGTCGCTAGATTCAGTTTTTTGGGTTCGGCTCATCAGTGAATACGAAATCAATATTGGGAAAGTAAAAATATTACGAATTCCGCATCGGGTTTCACCTAAACTGGCCGACAAAATCATAAACAAATAAAGAGATGAAAACAGACTATTTAAATGACCAATTAGAAGATAAGGCAGTCATGCGCGTTAACTTAGTGACAACTTCCTGAAATGAAGCGCATTATAATCTTGAAGTGGTGACTTTACTTGCCTCTATTTACTGCCCTTTATCTGCGATATTGGCAGCTACTAACTCATAGAAGCTTTCGGGTAGTCCTGTTTCAGGATCAAGTTTCAAGCCCTCAGTCTTGAGGCCCAATTCAATGGCATATTTGGTAAGGGAGTCTCCGTGAAAATTTATTTCTAAAAAACTGAATGGGTCGGAAGCATCCTTGTTGTTTTCTTCTTGAGCAGACCATTGTTCTTTAATCTCATCGATTTTCCTACGAAGCTGAGAATCGAATTCATTTTGTTTCTCCTCCTCTGCTGTAGGCTCCACATAAGGCAAATCTATTGACCGTTCTCTCTTTATATCCACTCCATCTACAAAATGAGGACCCTTACTGTATCTTATCAAAGACTCGGCTAATACAGGATTAGCCGCAATCCATAGGTCATCAAAATAAAAGACAGAGCTAAGATGTTCCGTTTGATCATGGTTTTGATCAGGATCGTAGACGATTTCATGGAATCTTATTTGGCAAAAATGCTCGGAGGTTTGAACTCGGGGAGATGCCGTTTTATGCTTCCAAACAGATCTCTCGCCTTGTGAGTCACAGAGACTCTGTAATTCCTGAGTATCTTGTATGAGTTTTTCTCTATCGCCGACCATAAAAAATGGATCCGCATAAAGTTTATTTCCAAGTGGTGAGCAATTTGCATTTAGTTTATTCACCTCTTCTCCCATTTGCGTAAATAGTTCAGGGATAGACTTTACTCCCTGCAAGATCAAATGAGCTTTAAGTAAGATAATTTCAGCTTCCCAGAACGGTCTCATGTTTCCATCCCAACCTTGTTTCATTGGGTTTTCCGTTTCACGGAGGTAGTTGCCAAACTCAGGCAGTCTAATGCCTTCAAACTTAAATGAGCCAGTGACATCCTGGATGGTGCTTCCATCACGTGCTGTGAGAAAGACACAATATGTGGTACCCTCTTCAGCATCACTAAGCTTCTTTAAAGGGATGATGGAGTGGAGGTTGACTTCCTGACCTTGTTCCTCAAAAGTAAGTGGAAACTCCCAGGTAGGATGTAGCGCATAGTCCACGCGCTCGGGATGCTGAAGCTTAAATTCTTCTGTGAAAAAACACCACTCTACACAGATCTCATCATCATCTGTGATTGTGGAGAGATAGCCATCCTCGACTATTACCTCGCCCTCGACACTAATGAGTTCAGCCCACTCTTTTAACTCGGTAGTATTCCGTGGTGACTTATTTCCGTATTCTAGCATTGCGTCCCAGATGCTATCAAAATTATAGACTCTCCCGACTAGATTATCTGAGTGCATCTCATCCACTTCATCTGTTACCCAGTGCTTCTGCACCCATTCAATAATGTTATCAGCCTCGAACTCTACGACTCGGTGGCCAAGCGGAATCTGGTATCCATTCCTGACAACGAAATAGAGCTTCTTTTTAGGCTTTCGACGAAAAATGTTCATACTAAAAAATGATTGCTAGAA
>CAXMPP010000164.1:0-4955 GCA_964195395.1 uncultured Thermodesulfobacteriota bacterium | reverse complement strand
CGCTATGCGTCCTCCTCCCGCCTCGCCACTCTCACCATCTTGTTTCGCTATTGATCCACTCTAACTATTCAAATGGTATAAGACCTCACCAGCGAACTTCCACCTGCCCAGTTGGTTTCCACTTTATGCCTTGCCTGACCGCAGTCCACATGTGAATTTTTATTTGTTGCGCCCCTTGCCCCCCGAAAACCCCTATATCCTCCTCGCATGAGGCTCTCGATCAACTCACTCAAAAAGCAAATTCCTAGCAGTAGTTAAGTAATATAATGAAGAAAATAATAACATCGATGATCTTAGCTCTCTGTGGCTCTAGTTGTATTCTTTTCGGTTCAGAATCACGGCCAAATATCTTGTGGCTGACTTCCGAAGATAACAATGTCAACTGGGTTGGAGTATACGGCAATCCCAATGCAGACACACCCAATATAGATGCCCTAGCAAAGCAAGGCTTCCAGTACATGCACAGCTACGCCAATGCTCCTGTCTGCGCACCCTCTCGCAGCACCTGGATCACCGGTGTTCACGCAGCCTCAAATGGCACACTACCAATGCGCAGTCGCTACAACATTCCGCACGGTCGCATTCCGTATTATTTTGATCACCTCCAAAAGCAGGGCTATTACTGCATTAATCCAGGTAAAACCGACTACAACATTGGAGGGCGAAAGGACAAGTCGGGCTGGAATAAAACTGTACCTATTAATAAGCTTAAGCAAAAACAACCTTTCTTTGCTGTCTTGAATCATACGGAATCACACGAAAGTCGCGCTCACGGTTCGGTAGAGAATACCTTGCATGATCCCGCTAAGGTGACGCTAGCTCCTTATCATCCTGATCTACCTGCCATTCGAAAAAATTACGCCAAATACCAAGATGCAGTTTCACGGATGGACAAAAATGTTGGCGAAAAGCTCAAGCAGTTAGAAGCCGCTGGTCTGACCGAAAATACCATCGTCATTTACAATTCCGACCATGGTGGAGTTCTGCCCCGCAGCAAACGCTTCCTTCTCGATAGTGGCACTCACTGCCCTCTCATCATTCGAATACCTAAAAAATTTAAGCACCTGTGGCCGACCACTGCTCCGGGATCAAAAGTGGATCGGCTAGTGAGCTTTATCGACATGCCCGCCACTTGGCTGAGTCTGGCCGGTATTGAGAAACCAGCCTATATGCAGGGCGATGTTTTTTTCGGTCCAAAGCAAGATGTCGAACGTCAAAGTCATTTCTCTTACCGTGGACGTATGGATGAGCGCTGTGACTCAGTGCGCGCCATCCGCAACAAAAACTATGTTTACCTGCGCAACTACATGCCTTTTGTTCCACGCGGTCAGTACCTTGATTATTTATGGAAAGCTGAGGCCGCGCGCGCTTGGGAAGCGCATCACAAGGCCGGTAAAACCAATGACGTCACTGGTCGCTTCTTCCAAATCAAACCAGTCGATGAACTCTACAACACGCGCAAAGATCCTCACAATGTCACCAACCTCGCCAAAAATATCGAGTTCAAAGAAATGATCGCGAAGATGAAGCAAGAGCTACGCTCCTGGCAACTCGAAAACTACGATAGCGGACTTCTGCCAGAAGCGGAACTGGTCAAGCGCGCGATGGATAACGGCATGACTATTCATCAGCTAGTACGCGATCCAAAACTCTACCCTCTAAAACGTTATTTAGAGGTATCGGAAATTGCTCTAGCAATGGATAGAAATAATAGTGAAGCGCTTGTGACAATGCTCAGTAATCCCGACTCTGGTGTTCGCTATTGGGGCGTGGTCGGTTTATTTTTGCTCAAGAACGATGGCTTAGCCTACAAGGGCGCAATTGAGAAGGCCTTGAGCGATCCCTCTCACGAAGTCTCAGCCATGGCGGCCTGGGCACTATTTAACTTTGGCGAGAAACAAGCCGCTCGCGCTCATTTGAATTCCCTGCTCAAATCCAATAGCTATGCCGGTTTGAAAATTGTCAACATTATCGACTGGATGGGTGAAGGCTTCGATCCCTATAAAGCTTCTTTGAAAGATTCAAAAACCAGCATCAATCAGAGCTATCTAGACCGAGTTAAAATTACAGCCGGCGTAATTGAAGAAAAAAAGAAAGTCAAAAATAAGAAAACGAAATGACCATCGGCGATCAAGTTGCTGCACACCTCACACATACTAATAGACATACAATACATGTTAGGTTTTCTGGTTGACCCACGTAGCGCGACCGTCTCGGTCGCTCAAAATAACCCCAGCAAAGCTGCTAACTCACAGCGCTCAGACCTCACCAGCGGACTTCCGCCTGCCATTCATTCTCAGAGTCATGTCTCAGAGGACATCTTCAAAAAGTCGGTGACCGACGACATTTAAGGAATGTTGTTGATCGTCAACATTTAGGTCTTGCGGACGTTCATCCACTTTGTTATCGAGTAAAGTATGCAGATTATCAGTGCCAGAGACATCGCTAGTCGAGTGAAGACAAGGCGTAAAGAGATAGGCTGGACACAGGCCCAACTCGCCGAGCGCAGTGGCGTGAGTCGAGACTGGATCATTGCTCTAGAGCAAGCTAAACCGAGCGTGGAACTAGCACTCGTCCTCCGCACTCTGAAGGCTCTTAACATCCAACTCCATACCAGTGAGAAAGATGCCACTGAAAATAAGCTCATCTATAGCGGCAATTCTATAGAGGACGCGAAGGCTGCTGCTCTGCGACATGCTAATCTTAGAAATCGCAACATTCATGGAAAAGCTTAGTGTCATCGTAGAAGGGCTCCGCATGGGCAGCCTAAGCTATGAGAAAGGGAAGCTAAGCTTTCACTATGATGCCGCGTGGCTCGCAGATGGAAGCTCCTACCCGCTCTCCACCTCCATGCCCCTGTCTTCTGCAGTTCACACCCACAAGATTGTGGATGCCTTTCTCTGGGGCTTGCTTCCGGACAACAGGCTCGTTTTGGAGAGTCTTGCCAAAAAGTTTCAGGTTTCGGCGAACAACGCCTTTAAGATGATCAAGCACATCGGTGCTGACTGCGCCGGCGCCATTCAGTTCATCCCACCCGAAGAAGAATCTCCTTACCTGAATCCCCAATTCACAGAGGACGTAAAATGGCTCAGTACGGATGAACTCAACGAGCACATCCAGGATACTATTCAACGCTCAGGCGCGGGCATTCCCACCAATAGCGAAGGCCAATTTAGTCTTGCTGGTGCTCAACTAAAAACAGCCCTCTACCAGAGACCTGAGAGCGATCTATGGGGAATCCCCAAAGGATCTACCCCTACCACCCACATTCTCAAGCCTGCTCCAAAAGCCTACCCCGGCTTTGCTGAAAACGAACACTACTGCCTCCATCTGGCGAAAGCCTTAGGTATGGAAACGGCTGCCTCCTACATCGAAACGATTGGTGACACCCCTGTGATCGTGGTAAAGCGATATGATCGTTTCTTTCATGAAGGCCTCTACTTTCGAATTCACCAAGAAGACTTCTGCCAAGCTCTTGCTGTGCACCCTTCTCAAAAATACCAAAGTGATAGTGGCCCATCGGTAAAAGACATCGCAGAAGTGCTCTGGGATTATTCAAACTATGCGTTAGCTGACATCAAGCGATTCGCTGATGCCTTGCTCTTCAACTACCTCATCGCCGGCAGTGATGCTCACGCTAAAAACTTCTCACTGATCCTCAGTTACGGATTCTATGGTCTCGCTCCGCTCTACGACATGGCAAGCACCTTACCATACTCAGCCATATCGCAGCATAAGGTGAAACTCGCTATGAAAATAGGTAGTGAATATAAGCTTAAAAAAATAGAAGTTCGCCACTGGGAGGCCTGTGCAAAAGAACTCAGGCTGTCTCCAGACTACCTCATTGGTCGCCTGCATGAGCTGATTCAGCTCATCCCAAGCGCAGCTAACAACACCGCCGCACTCCTTCACAGCGAGGGACTAGACAACCCAGTCATCGATACCCTCGCCGAAGCTATCGAAGCGCGTGCCCTATCGCTACAATCCACACTTTTCTAACATGAGCCGTATTCAGATCGAGCGCTAGGGGATAGGCTGTATCTGCGCAATGTGCCGGTCACACTCCACGTAGCGCGACCGTCTCGGTCGCTCAAAATAATCCCAGCAAAGCTGCCGAAAAAACTAGTCCTGCCCCCCTATACTTAAATAATAACTTTCTGCAGATTGCTTCAAAGATGAATCCTCAGAGATTTTCTCAAATGCTTTCTTGGCAGCTTTACCGTGCACCGTCTCCGTATGATCATTCGCAAACTTTTCCAGAACTTCTAAGCCAGCCTCACTCGCCCTTTTCATTTTATTCATGCGATTAATAATACTGTGGAACTCGCGACCTAGCTTTAGCTGTGCTTTATTCTCTTCAGCTTTGAAAAAGGATGCATAACTCTTAAGCTCTTCATCATAAGCAGGAATCCCTTTATATGATTTAGAGTATTTTTGAAAATTAGCATAAACACCATAAACATCTCCAACAGATTTTTGCTTATCAAGAAGCGCAAGATGCCCCTCCACTTGCGTATTCACTTTATTCACTAGTGTCTTAGCAAAATGATCTTCTAGGTTCTTACTCTTCTTGAGTGCAGCGTAGGCCTGAGACCATTTTTCCGCTTCAATAGACTCAGCCGCTCTACGTAACTCAGGTGGCAGATCAAGAAATATTGGCGCATTTTTTATTTGATCACTTTCATCCTTCTCGACAGATCCCCCGTTACTACGAACCCACTCTAAATACATGGCAGCGGATTTTGGTCCAGGTATCCACCAAGTCGAACCGCTCATTTTGGCCGTAATTTTCACCTTATCGTGAAAAGTGCGTTTGCCTTTTTGAGACAATTTTGCCGAAACATAGCCACCTACACTAGAAGGGTTCACATCGATAAGTTTATAAGCCCGCCCAACAGGTATATTGGCAGGAACTCTGAAATTCATCACTTCTTCCAGCCATATAGCTGTTAGGG
>CAXMPP010000163.1:475-4971 GCA_964195395.1 uncultured Thermodesulfobacteriota bacterium | reverse complement strand
CGGGTGAAGGTGACTGTGACTATTTCACTGGGGTCGAGTTCTTTTTCCACCAACTGACGCACGATAATGCGTACCAGCGAGTAGGTTTTTCCTGTGCCTGCACCGGCCTCTAACAAGGTGAGTCCGTGATCGATGGGCGAGCTAACGGGATTGAATTGATTATTCATGCTATGTTAGTTTTTTTAGGTGGGAGGATGGCTTCGGAGAGTGGTTGCCAGATGTTTTGGTAAATGGCGTGAAAAGTTTCGCTGCTGAGGGCGCTGTCGGTGAAGAACAGGGCAATTTCAGGATCGTGTCCTTCGCCGGTTTTGAAGTCAGAGTTTTCTGACCAAGCTTTGAGCCCAGCTGATTGTTGTTTTTGCTGGTAGGCATGTTCGTCGTCATCCTCTCTGCGTTTGGCTTGGCTCATGGCGTAACTTACTTCAGGGAAATTAGTCTGCGGTGCTTTGAGGTTGTCGAGGTAGATTTGTAGTAGAAACTTGAGAGCTGGCAGTGCGTCTTTTGGCGCTGTCACATGGGTCTCGACCAAGCCCTTTGCTATATTTATAATCCGGCCGCTGGTCTCACGTTCTAGAGTGGAGGTAGCGAGAAGTTGGTAGATCCAGAGGCGCATCAGGTCACGGCCCTTTGGTGCCTTAGACGGAGACAGAATCAGCACGTTTCCATCAGTATCGGTAGGGATGTTTCCTGTGATGTGGGTGTTGGCTATTCGCAGGTCGATAGCAGTGGAACTGAGCTCGGGAAGCTCCTCTAGTAGAGGTTCGATTGAGCCTAACTGTTTCACTAACTGCAGGTGGCCAAATTCTCCTGATGGAATGAGACCTTGCTGACGCCATGCTGATTCATTGCTCGAGTCGAACTGGCGAGTTTGTAGGAGCTGGTTCTTCAGTTGCCAAGCGACGAGTCCATTGATTTCGAGGGATTCGTCTTCTTCTAATGGCGCGTCATAGTAATGGCGACGCGCTTGCAGGCTCTTCTTGAGAAAGTGCGAGGTCGATCGGGTGAGCCCAGAAATGAAGTCCTCGAGGTCGATATGCTCGGGTGGGTTATCCACTTCGACTGTGACGTGCGCACGTGGCTCATTCGTTACTTTTTCTGAAGTGAGAGTCTCAGCCGCCTGCATCAGGTGGGGATCATGGCTGCTGGGTTCTTCTTGGAAATAGCTAGGGTCGTAGGCGTGGAGTTTTTCTCTAACCACTACTTTGGCTAGGCCGGGTGTGGTGTCGATGAGTGTCTGCAGAGCAGTCGATGGCGGGCGTGCTTCACCGTCCTTTATCGAGGTTCCTACGTAGCTGAAGTAGAGACTTTCTCGTGCTGAGAGAATAGCTTCGAGGAAGAAGTAGCAATCGTCATCGCGGGTGGAGCGGTCGCCAGCCTGGCGAGAGTCCTTGATTAGGTCGAACTGCACGTCCGATGAAGTGCGCGGGAAGGCGTCGTGATTCATGCCCAACAGGCAGATCACGCGTGCGGGGATGGCACGCATCGGCTTGGTCTCACAGAAGGTGATCGAGCCATTGAGAAAGCCGAACGCTGGGGAGGAATCGTTAAGGTAATCTTGCAGGTGTTCAGAGAAAACATCGCTTGGAATCTTTTCTTCTAACAGCGCTGATTGCTCACTGAGTTGCTCGAGGACTTGAAGCAACGGTTGGATGGATTGCTGGGCATCTGGAGATTTTGAAAACCCGTTGTTTATCCAGTCGCGGGTCGCCTCGACCCACTCGGCAAGAGTCCGGGTTTCTGCAAGTTGTTTGCGGATGGTACTGCACCATTCAACGAACGAACAGAGCGCGCCGAGTAGGCGTGTCGAGCTGCCCTCGATATCGTGGTAGGGAAGAATATTTCTCCAGAGAATAAATTCCTTTGAAGGCATCGCGTAGCCTAACAGGAGTCTGTCTAAACCATCGCGCCAGGTCCAGGTGGAGTCCTTGCAGTCAGATGCAATGTCCTGCACGTGACGGAAGTCAAAGCCCCAGCGAATACCAGATTTGACCACCCACTCACGAATGGTGGTGAGGTCTTGATCGTTCAGATTGAGGTGTTCTGAAATGGCTGGGACCGAGAGAAGATCGAGCGCTTCACGGTTGGTGAAGCGTTTCTTGTTGAGGTCAAACAGCTGGGTGATCGCAGCGATGGAGGGCTCATTGATGAGCGCTGACCGATCACTGATCCTGTAAGGTAGGTAAAGATCCTGCTGACGCGGAAGTGAACCAAAGACGGCCTCGATCGCTGGGGCGTAGCTTGCGATGTCTGGGCAGAGCACAATCACGTCGCCAGTATCTAAGGGTGCGCCTTCTGCTCGTTTGAGTAAGTAGTCCTTGAGGGTTTCTAGTTCACGTAATGGCGTGTGACAAGAGTGGACCGCTATCGAGGAATCTATCACTGAGTCAGCTTCCATCGGGCGCCGTTCGTGGATGCTTTGCTGGAGCTGTTGCAGGCTGTTAGTCGGTGTTGGATGGGTGGTGTCGAGCGGCTGGAAGTTATGTATCTCCGTGTTGCCCGTTTCACCGCCGTAGAGAGTGTGGACGAACTCGCGGCCCATCCGGCCAAAGCTGGCGAGCAGTGGGTTGCCTTCGGTGAGGATCGAGGATTCATCAAAGGCCTCAGCCATTGTCCATTGGCGCTTGGTCGGCGCATCTTCCCAGTAACCTTCATCGATAGAGACCGGGTTCATCCAGTAAATGTGTACCGGGATCTGTTGGCTGAGAAGGTAAAGGAAGCGCACATAGATCGGTGCGAAGTTTGAAATACCAAAAACGTGGAGAGCGCTGGGAAGTTCGGCATCGACCTCTAACTGCTCTGTCGCCAGCAACTTTTGCGACCAATGTTGGATCTCGTTTTTAGTCAACTCCTGCCAGAGAATGCGTTGCCATGCTTCGTGGGAACTAAAGGCTGAAATACTCTCGCCTGCATTCCAGGCGGTGATCCACTCAGGTCGGTAGAGCAGGTACTTGTCGTAGAGCGCCGCGATCTGGCTAGAGAGTTGGTAGCGCTTGAGCGAGGCCTCGATCTCAGTGACCGAGCTGGAAAGGTAGGTCTTGAGGATTTCAAACTCAGGTCTGCCGATCAATCTCGGCAGCAACTCGTAGATCGGCCATTTGAGTTCGTCGAGTTGGACAGATTTCTCATCGATCAACCCTTGTAGAAAGCTATTTGGCTGTGGGAAATCGACCAACATCGCCAGCCCCGTCTGCTTAGCAATGCGCTGCCGCAACCACGTCGCCATCCCCTGGTTTCGCACGAGTACAGTCGACTTGTGAAAAGGCGAACCAGCACCTTCCTTCGCGAGGTTCTCTAGCAGCAACTCGGCAAGCTCTTCTTGTTTCGGGAAATGGTGGAGATTGAATTGGGCGTTTGGCATTGGTGAGAAGTGGCTGGATGTACTGTGGCGCAATTGTAGCAGGAGGGTAGGACAAATAGAGACCCACGGGTTCTTTGTTAGTGGAAAGTTGCCCGTATTCCTAGGGCTAAAGCACTAAAAGATGCCTACGCTAATTTTGACGACAAAAAACCAAGCCGCGCATGAGCCTAATTGTGTAGCACAACGGAACAATCTGTGGGCAGGTCTGTGCGTAAATCAGTAAATTATAAGTCAAGTGACGGGTTAAGTTGATTAGTCCACAATGGGTAAAATAGTGGGTCAATCTGACATCAGCTAATTCTGTCTGACTGCAATTGATCGCGGCTCTCGAAATTGGTCACAATAGGATCGTCGTAGGCTCAGTTCACCGGACCCACGTACGCTATTGACTCATGATCCTAGACTTAGGAAGGTTGCTGGATGGTGGTGGGAATTATGCATCACTAGGCCGTATGCCCAACCCCGATTGGTACACTTGCTCCAACGACCGCATCAGAATCAGCTGATCAACCACAAATGGTAGTGACTTGTTGCTGAAGGATAAGTCGTGAGGCATTGCTCTCAGGCAAGGAGTTTCCGCTCAACAAAGTTTCGAGCTCAGAGCTGGTGTGCTGGTCTCCGTGGTAGGCGATGACAAATACCTCGTCGTTTTCTTTGAGGAATCGCATCTCGCTGTTGCCAAATTCTGAATAGCAAGTGGCTCCGATAGCGATGACTCCGTAGGCGGGTTTGGAGTGCGCTAACATCTGCCCAATAGGCTCGAGCGGGCCGTGATCTTGCTGGGTGTTTATCTGGTTTACCATCCAATCAACCAGAGTCTGATTGGAATAACAGTAGTCAGTGACCGCAGTGTCTTTGCCGTATTGCAGGAACTCACCATCGCGCTTGAGGTAGCAGGCGATCCTGTAGCTGTCGCTTGTGCCACCTTCGCGTGTGAAGTCATCGATGGTTAGGACTTCTTTAGCCATCCCCTTAGAGGCCACTCCCCAATTTTTTTTCTGGCTGATCTTCGTAGCTCCAATTCGTCGGGAGCAGTCATTGAAGGCACTGAAGCCAAGGACGGAGATGGCGTCTAACAATTTAACATCACTGTCTGAATAGTGGAATTTCACCACCAGAGCGAGTTCAGGCTCAGGCT
>CAXMPP010000163.1:0-465 GCA_964195395.1 uncultured Thermodesulfobacteriota bacterium | reverse complement strand
CCTCGCCATTGTTATTGAGCCGGTCGTGGGAAAGGGGATTGACGCCGAGGAAACTATCAGAACCTGGAATATACCATGGGAACATCCCTTTGGGGGCATTATCCAGCGCAACAACTTCCTTGAAATCATCCGCCTCGCCCGCCTGAACCAGGTGCTCTGCTTGGTTCCCAGCAATCCCTAAACCGATCCAGTCCTGCCCTTGTGTGATTTCATCCAGTGTGACAATTTTCATGCAGGCTACCTACCCTAGATCCTAGGGAATTCAAGACTCACTTAGGATAGCTATATGGATAAAATTACTTGGAAGGGGTGTTCAATCGATGAATGATCAGATTGTATCGGTTAACATTCTAATAGTTAGACGTGAGCTGTGAGTTGTGAGTTGTGAGTTGTGGGAGAGCTTTTGATTTGGCGCTTCCGTTTCGTTGCCTTCGCTACGAAACCAAGACCACATCAATGACCCAG
>CAXMPP010000162.1:0-5012 GCA_964195395.1 uncultured Thermodesulfobacteriota bacterium | reverse complement strand
TCCCCGTCCGGAGCATAAACGACAAATGCCGTATTCTGCATCGTGCCGCCCAATAGATCGCGAATACGATCTTGAGTTTCCTTACTTTCGTAGGTTTCGAGACGAATGCATACAAATTGTTTTGAGGCTTCAATAAAGTCTTTTTGTGAGAGCAAACTGATCTCAGTTCCTTTATAGCCCGGTCAGAAAGTGCCCGAAACATCGCCACACTGTGCTGCCGCCGCGTAAAAAAAGATCGGCCGATTGCTCCGCTTAGCTTCCTCTAACCCCGTATTCCATGTGGTGTACCACACCACTCCTTGCTCACCGACAGGTTGGGAAATCACCCCCAATTGCTCCGGACGCGGCCCTTGAGCTGGAGCTAACCCGCACAATGCTAGGCTCGTTGCCACCGTGAAAATCGTCTTAGTCATACTCTATAAACACCCCGCTCGGATAAAAGTTGCACATCCATTTGGTGGGCTTCTCAAAACTGACACGATAAGCCCTCTAGATTTTATCCTACGCAGCTGAGCCATTATACGCTATGCCTCATGGCTCATGAAACTAGAAACACTTTGTCTCCACGGCGGTCAACAACCAGATCCAACAACCAATGCCCGCGCTGTGCCACTCTACCGCACAGCCTCCTATGTTTTCGATTCTGCTGAACACGCCACCAATCTCTTCGCTCTCAAAGAGCTAGGCTACATCTACACCCGTCTTCAAAACCCTACCACCGAGGTGTTAGAAAAAAGAGTAGCACTGTTAGAAGGAGCACCTGAGATGGGCGGCCTAGCTCTAGCCTCTGGCACCTCAGCAATTTTCTATACCATTATCAATATAGCTCAGACTGGTGATAATATTGTCTCTGCCAACAACCTCTACGGTGGCACCTACACTCAGTTTAACAACATCCTGCCAACACTCGGAATTGAAGTTCGCTTTGTCGACCCTAACAACCTCGAAGAAGTTGCAGCGGCGATCGACGGCAAGACCCGCGGCATTTTCATCGAAACAATCTCTAATCCAGCCTCTGAAGTCACCGACATTCAAGCGGTCGCCGACATCGCTCATGCAGCGGGCATACCACTGATTGCTGACTCTACTTTCACCACCCCACACCTCTGCCGACCATTCGAACACGGAGCCGACATTGTCATTCATTCACTTACTAAATGGCTCGGCGGCCACGGCACATCCATCGGCGGTATTGTCATCGATTCAGGAAAATTCAACTGGGCAGCAGGCAAGCACCCGCTCTATGACACGCCAGATGATTCCTACCACGGACTGCGCTGGGGTCATGATCTTCCGGAGCCTCTAGCGCCACTCGCCTTCATCCTTCGCATGCGTACCGTCCCATTGAGAAACCTCGGTGCCTGTATTGCACCAGATAACTCATGGATGATACTCCAAGGTATCGAAACCCTACCTCTCCGTATGGAAAGGCATTGCGAAAATGCTCTAGCAGTCGCCAAGTTCCTCCAATCGCACAGCCATGTAGAATGGGTTCGTTTCCCTGGTCTAGAAGACGACCCAGAGTATCAAAAAAACCTCAAATACCTCAACGGCAAGGGTGGCTCTGTTGTCATTTTCGAAATCAAAGGGGGGCGCGAAGCTGGCCAGAAATTCATCGAGGACCTTAACCTATTCTCTCACCTCGCCAATGTAGGCGATGCCAAATCGCTCGCCATTCATCCATCATCAACCACCCATTCTCAGATGAACGCAGAACAACAGGCTGCAGCTGGAATCAGCCCAGGCATGGTCCGCCTCTCAATCGGAATAGAACACATAGACGACATCGTCGGTGACCTTCAGTCAGCTCTGAGCTAATTTACCGATTGCAGTTTCTAATTGGCGGGCGGATCAATATCCTCCCGCCAATTTAGCTTAGCCGATTTTCACTATTTCTGCTGAGTACAATGCAGCAAACTGCCCTTCTTGACTCCGAATTTTGCTTTCACAATGAAGACGAGGCCGATCAGGACCATAAACAAGGAAAGGAATTGACCCATCGTCCATTCACTGCCGAGGAAGTTGATATTCGCAATCTCTGGCTCGCGAAACTTCTCCATCGAGATCCGGAAGATTGCGTAAAAAATGAAGAACAATCCAGTGAGCACACCATTGGCGAGTTTTGGAAATTTCAATCGGACAACGAAGAGTATCAGAAAGAGTGCAAATCCCTCTAACGCAGCCTGAAAAAGTTGTGAAGGATAGCGAGGTTCTAGATAATGGGCTACGGCCTCTTTCACCGCATCGTTCTCTCGAATCGCCACGTTGAGCGCCTCAGGTCGCTCAGAATAAAGTTCAACCATATTTGCAAACTCTGGAGTACCTTCAGTTGGTTGAGCTTGGATAGCTGAATCTAATTCTTGGTAGTACTGAGCGTAGTCACCATCCACATCCGCACGAGCAGCAGAACTCTGCGCTAGGTTTTTTTTGGTATTCTCAATAGCATTTGGATCCCACAGCGCATTGGGGAATTTCATAGCCCAAGCAAAGCTTTTATCGACTCGACCGTAGAGTTCGCCATTGATGAAGTTTGCCAATCGGCCAAACATAATGCCCAAAGGTGCTACCACACAGAGGCCATCGCCCAATCCAGTCCAAGACACTTTTTTATTTCTTGCGTAGACAAAAGTGAAAATCATCAAGCCAAGAATACCTCCGTGGCTCGCCATCCCACCTTCCCAAACTCGGAAAACAACAAGTGGGTCCTCCATCAGCTCTTGACGTTGATAAATCAGAACATTGCCAATTCGCCCCCCAAGGAACACGCCGAAAACGGCGGCGTAGGCAATGAAGTCGCCAACAACCTTCCCAGGAAGCACCCAGAGCTTTTTGTCGGCTAACCATTTCAATAGAAAATAGCCAACAACGAAAGCCATCAAGTAGGCGAAGCCATACCAACGAAGCTTTATACTTTCCGTGATTTCAACAATCACGGGGTTGAGGTCATGTACGTATATTGCGAGCACGGCAAATAGCTGACATATTCCCAGCACACTGTCCAGCCGACATCTACAGCTTTAGAGATACTGGGTCAGTCCAGCCACTGTTTCAGTGTCGAGCCTACGGACCAAGGCCTTACTCAGTTTCACCATTTCTAAGTAGTCGTTGATATCGATGATCCCGTTGTGTGAATGGATGTATCTAGCAGGGGTGCCTAACACGATAGATGGCACACCTTCATTCGATTGGTGAAAGCTCCCCGCATCGGTCCCGCCACTGCTGCGCATCGTCAGTTGGTAGCGGATACCTTCCTGCTCAGCGGTCTCGACCACCAGCTCTACCAACCGTGGGTTCATGATAGCAGTCGGATCTTGCATGCGAATCTGCACACCGCCACCCAAGCGCCCCTGAGCCTCACTTTTAGGAAAACCTGGAGCATCGTCTGCAGGTGGACCTTCTAGTACTATTGCCACATCTGGCTGAACTTTCACTGCTGCTACTTTAGCCCCGCGCAAGCCGACCTCTTCCTGCACCGTTCCACAAGCTATCAAGGTATTGGGCAATTCCTCATCGCTGAGTTCCTGCATTGTTTGAATAGCACAAGCCATTCCCACCCGGTTGTCAAATGCTTTAGCCATGTAGTAATCACGCTTTTGCATCGCAGTGAATTCTGTATCTGGAGCAATAGGATCTCCGAGTTGGATTCCAAAATCACGTTCCACTTCCTCGCGGCTTGCCGCCCCAATATCTATAAATAGCGCCCCGAGAGCCATGACCTTACTGCGCTCGGATTCCGGTAAAAAATGCGGTGGTTTACTAGCAATCACACCAAGCACTTTGGCTCCAGACCTAGTCTTCACCACGATCCGTTGGCTCAACAAGGTGTGAGCCCACCAACCTCCCACCGGAAGGAATTTTATAAAACCGTCGGGCGTGATGTTCTGCACCCGAAATCCGACCTCGTCCATGTGACCAGCCAGTAAAACTTTAGGTCCATCTCCCCTTTCACAATACACACCGCCCATGCGATCTGAGCTCAAATCCCCCACCGAAACGAGTTCCTCGATAAAGATGTCGCGGACTTCGTCTTCATACCCAGGCACACTGTGCGCTTCAGTGAGACTCTTTAATAGTGATATCGCCTTGTCTTTCATTTGAAAAAGACTACGCAAGCACTGGCACACATGTAAATCATCAACGCCATCCAATAAACAACTTACATTATGGCTCAGGTCCGCGATCTCAACGTCACTAAAAACGTCCCACTCCCTACACCAACAACTCTCATGCAAGAAGTTGTCCGTAGCTCGGAGCAAGCTGAATTCATCGCCAATTCACGCGAAATCATCCGTAACATCTTACAAGGAACCGACGAACGGTTTCTCCTCATCGTTGGCCCTTGCTCGATCCACGACACCAAGGCTGGACTAGAGTATGCGCAAAAGCTCGCTAAACTAGCTGAAGAAGTGAAGGACAAGGTCTACATCGTGATGCGCGTCTACTTTGAAAAGCCACGCACGACCGTCGGTTGGAAGGGGCTCATCATGGACCCAGCGCTCGATGGCTCAGACAACATCACTGAAGGCCTCACGCAAGCCCGCACATTTCTTCGCCAGATCATCGATACCGGCCTCCCTACAGCGACTGAGTTGCTCGACCCGATCACTCCACAATATATCGCCGACCTCATTTCTTGGTCAGCCATCGGAGCACGCACCACAGAATCTCAGACTCACCGCCAGATGGCCTCAGGTCTCTCCATGCCACTCGGCTTCAAGAACAGCACAGCTGGTGATCTTGTAGCCGCAGTCAATGCTATCAATGCTGCGGGTAAGCCTCAGACATTCCTCGGCGTTGCCGAAACCGGCATGGCTTCCGCTGTGACAACTTCAGGTAACCCAGACTGTCACATCATCCTCCGCGGTGGTGAAAATGGCCCTAACTACGGTGCTGATGATGTAGCCGAAGCCATTGAAAAACTCAACAAAAGTGGAGTCTGCGACGCTATCATGACCGATGCCTCACACGCCAACTGCGGCAAAGACGACACCAAGATGCCTAGCGTCTACCGT
>CAXMPP010000161.1:0-5053 GCA_964195395.1 uncultured Thermodesulfobacteriota bacterium | reverse complement strand
CTTAGCGGTTGCCCAGTAGGAGCCTATGAGAAAATGCCAGACACTGGTATTGTGCGCCACCTAGACGACCAATGCATCGGTTGCCAGTATTGTTCTCTAAAGTGTCCTTATGATGTGCCAAAGTACGACAAGAACCTAGGCATTGTTAGGAAGTGCGATATGTGCCACGACCGTCTAGCGGAAGGCGAGGCACCAGCCTGTGTTCAGTCATGCCCTAGTGGTGCAATTTCCATTCAGTTGATCAATGTTGAAGAGAAAAAGACCGAAGCTATGCAGGGCGGCAGTATGATTGCTGGAGCTTTCCGCTCAGACTACACTCTGCCGACTACTAATTTCCGAACAAAGCGGAAGCTGACATCTGGCATGGAATCGGCCGATGAGATGGATCTCACCCCAGCGCATGGTCACTCACCCTTGGTCTGGATGCTGATGCTTACTCAGGTGGCAGTGGGGGTCTCTGTGATCGATGGTCTTGGGCGATTGTTTGCGCCAGAGCATTTTGAATCTCTCTCTCAGGTGCTCACGGTTATTGCCGTGGTATTAGGTAATGTTGGCCTTGGAGCAAGCTTACTCCATCTAGGGAGCCCGCTGGGTGCTTGGCGGGTATTTCTAGGGCTCAAAACCTCATGGCTTAGCCGTGAAATTGTGATATTTGGAGCATGGATGCCAGCCTTGCTGCTCTATGCGTCTCTCGTATGGTTTCCGGTCTACAGCAAGTTTCTCCCTAGTGCTTTGCCTAAAGAAATACCCGCTGCTGCAACCACCGCATGCGTAATGGTTGCAGTCATCCTAGGCATCCTCAGTGTCTTTTGCTCGATCATGGTGTACGTGGATACTAAGCGTGACTTCTGGAAAATGAGGCGCACGGCTGGCCGGTTCTTTGGCTCTATGCTTCTCGGGGGCTTCTCAGCTCTACTATTTACTGAGGGGCTGATCGATGGCGAGATTACTTCAATAACTGGAGTTGCGTTCCTAGCCGCTCTTCTATTCAAGATTTTTGTAGAAGTCTCCTTGCTGGTTCCCGCTAGAAATCAGGAATGGAGCTTTGCAAAGAAGAGCGCGTTGATCCAGATACGGTCGCTAAGATCGATCCTTACATTGCGCTGGGCGAGTTTTGCCGCCGCTCTAGTTTGTGGTGTAGCGTCATTCTACCTTCCATCCTTGGCATTATTAGTCTTACCTATCGTGCTTTCAGGAGAATGGCTGGAGCGTCGTATCTTCTTCCAAGCAGTAGTTACTCTCAAGATGCCCGGCGAACTCAATCAATCGTCACACTAAATTTTCATGGCCAAACTTCCTAAAGCATTAGAAAAAGTCATCCCACCACTCCACCAATGGCATGGGCCGAAGACTTCTGAATTGTTGCGCACCCCAGGTAAATTTGGCCTAGGCCAAGTTCCTGAGAAATGCGAACCAGACGCTACGACCAATGTCGTCTGCGGCTTCTGCTCGACCGGCTGCGGACTAAATATCCACCTCAAAGAGGGCAAGGCAGTAGGGCTAACACCATCCACCGATTACCCAGTCAACCTCGGCATGGCGTGTCCAAAAGGTTGGGAGGCACTCACTCCTCTTCAGTCAGATGATCGAGCCACGACACCAATGATTCGCAAACAGCGGGGTGAGGAACTAGAGCCTGTGAGCTGGGATTCAGCGATGAAGTCATTCTGCTCTAACTTTAAAAATATCCAGCAAGAGCATGGTGATGAGTCAGTTGCTTTCATTAGCACTGGCCAAATAGTCACTGAGGAGATGGCCTTCCTCGGAGCGCTCGCAAAATTTGGCATGGGGATACGCCACGGCGATGGTAACACCCGTCAGTGCATGGCGACCTCTGTGGTTGCCTACAAACAGGGCTTCGGATTCGATGCCCCACCTTACACTTATCAAGACTTTGAAGAATCAGATGTGATTGTTCTCATCGGTTCTAACCTCTGCATAGCTCACCCTATCATGTGGCAACGGATCGAGCGGAATAAGCACAATCCAGAGATCATTGTCGTCGATCCACGCAAGACGGAGACGGCCGTTGCCGCGACCCAACATTATCCAATTCTTCCAAAATCGGACCTCTATTTCCTGTATGGGCTCGCTCGGGTTTTGATCAAAAATGACTGGGTTGATGCTCAGTGGATCGCAAATCATACCAGTGAATATGAATCATTCTGCACTCACGTGGAGATATTTACCGATGTATTAGTGGAGCAGCAAAGCGGTATCTCTGCAGAGCAAATGCTCAAGCTTGCAGAAACCATCCACCGCGGCGAGCGCGTCTCGTTTTGGTGGACGATGGGAGTCAATCAAAGCCACGAAGGAGTGCGGACGGCGCAGGCTATCATCAACCTCGCATTGATGACTGGTAACATTGGCCGCTCAGGAACTGGAGCAAACTCTATCACCGGACAGTGCAATGCGATGGGCTCACGGCTCTTCTCTAATACCACCAATTTATTGGGGGGTCACGATTTTGCAAATCCCGAGCACCGAGCTAAAGTCGCCAAAGTTCTCGGAATCGATGAAGATCGAATCCCGCGCGAATTAGGAATGGCCTACGACCAGATTGTCGAAGCTATTCACGCTGGAAAAATCAAAGGCCTATGGGTGCTAGCCACCAATGGATCACATTCGTGGATCCACCAAGAACGCTATAAGGAAGCAATGGAGAAGCTCGACTACCTCGTCGTGCAAGACATGTATTCCACCACCGAGACCGCCCAACAAGCGGACCTCATTTTACCCGCAGCGGGATGGGCAGAGAAGGATGGTGTCTTTATCAACTCTGAGCGACGGATCGGGCTAGTCAAAAAAGTGGCACAAGCACCTGGCGAAGCGTTGTCTGATTTCAATATATTTAAACTCATTTCCCACTACTGGGGGTGCGCTGATCTCTTCAAAAAATGGAGCTCTCCCGAAGCAGCCTTTCAGTTGTTAGCTGAGTTGAGCGAAGACCAGCCATGCGACTTCACTGGGGTTACAGGCTACCGCATGGTCGATGAGCTAGGCGGCATCCAATGGCCGTGCAGACCAAATGATGTTGCTGGACTCGCAACAAACAACCAAAGGAGACTCTTTAGCGATGGTGCATTCCACCACCCCGACGCTAAGGCGAAGTTCATCTTCGACAGCCCACGAGAAGTGGCGGAGCCAACCAGCGACGACTACCCATTCGTCTTGCTCACTGGCCGAGGCACTTCCGCTCAGTGGCACACCGAAACGCGCACAAAAAAATCAGCAGTTCTACGGAAGCTCCACCCAGCATCGATCTATATCGAAATTCACCCAGACGATGCTAAACGCTTAGGGATAATTCCTAACAGCCTGATCAAAGTGAAGTCTCGCCGAGCAACCATCGAGGTGACAGCCAGTGTCACCCCAAGCGTTTTCCCCGGTCAGCTATTTATGCCTATGCACTACGCCAAGGCCAATCAACTGACCCAGGCATCCTTCGATCCCTACTCACGCCAGCCCAGCTACAAATTCTGCGCCGTCGAGATTGTCGTCTAGTGAATTTCTAACCGCGAAACACGCGAAAAGTACGAAAGCTCGTAAAGGCTAGCACGAATGAAACATTTTCACCACGAATTCTCACGGATTTCACGAATCGGGAAGGATGTTTCTCCGAAACGGCTGGGCTCGGATTTATGAGCGTGGTTGGGCTTCAGAGCACCAGTGCCAACCAGAGTTTTAGATGAATTCCATCCGTGAGAATTCGTGTAATTCGTTTATGGAAACTCGTTTCATCAGCCATGTAAGCTTTCGGGTCTTTCGCGTTTTTCGCGGTGAAAAGCCCTAAGCTCTCGCAAAGATACATTTAAATCCATTCTCTTCACCGAGGAGTTTGTGTGATCTAAACTCGGTGCGGATGAGTTCGTCGTAGGGCAGGTGGAGATTCGCCACGAGGTAGAGACCGCCACCGGGCTTGAGGATGCGAGCAGCCTCGCGGATGAATGTTTTTCCTAGTTCATAGCTCTGATCCTGCGCTTCGTGGAAGGGTGGATTCATCACTACCCAGTCGAACTTGCGCTCGTGGTGGGTTCCTGCTGTGACATCACACCATTGGAAAAAGGCTTTGTCGTGGTCTGCTAGATTTTGTTGGGCACAGTCGAGAGCTCGCTTATCGAGTTCGTAAAGAACGATTTCGCGGATTCTGTTGCGAGGTGTTTCCAGTACTGATTTGCTAAGAAACCCGTAGCCAGCACCGAGGTCGGCGCCAGACCCATAAAAAGATTCCTTCTTGAGGATCTCCGCGAGCAAGAGCGATCCTTTATCAATTTTCTCAGCGGAAAATATTCCAGGGATCGTGAGAAACTCGGTGTCCTTGATTGCTTTGACCTTGCCGAGGCTCGCCCACTTGCGGGCGAGTGGGGCATCAATCGTAGAGCTGGTATCAAAAATCCGGCACTTTGATTTGCTGCAGGTTTCGACTTCATTGAAAAGTTTCTTGATATCCTTCTTTAAGCGGGACGCTCCCATCTTATTAGGGACGACGGAAATCCAGCGACCATTCGGGTTGAGTTGCTGACTGAACTTGCCGAGTGAGCTTAGATTTTCGGTCGCAAATTTTGTCGCGAAGTGGATGATTAGATCGTACTTCTCGTCGCTATTCTGTAGGGGTGTGACCCCACCTTGTTGCCACTGCGCGTTCTCATTTGCTAGATAATTGAGTACGTCGGGGCTGTCGCATTCTAAGTAGTCGAGCCAAGTCCCTGGAGTTCCTTGTACGATCAAGGTCTTTCCGCTCGGTTTGGCTACTTCATCTTGTTCGAAGTAGTATTTGAGGGCGCTAGCTGAAAGTTTGGTGGCTTGAGACATAGTAGTGAACCGCTGGAGTAGTCGATAATTGGGGCTTTGGCGAGAGCGATTTCTTATTCAAATGTGGCTTCATCTACCAACCATCGGTTGTTGATGTACCGGAAGCTAAAAGTCCCTTGCATTGCTGAGGATTGCTCGGGCTTGCCTTTGAGCTTTGCTGCAAGATCGAAGCTCACTTGAACTTCGGCAGAATCATCATCAACACTGAGGACTTCTATCGCTTCATTATCGACCGTGATCC
>CAXMPP010000160.1:0-5085 GCA_964195395.1 uncultured Thermodesulfobacteriota bacterium | reverse complement strand
AGTGCGTAGAGATGACCGATGGCGTGTTTTTTACCCTTTTCATCTCTATCTTCGTGAGTGCTTGGCCTATGAAAGTGACCATCCCCAGCATAGATGTGAAAGCCGTCGAGCGCTTCATGGAAGCCACCTTCTTTTTTCTTAAACGACTGTTGTGATCGATCTAGCAGATAGCTTTCGTTGATTGAGCTCAGATGTTTGAGTCGTCTGTTGCTTTTGAGGCCTTCTTGGAAATCTTGTCGTTTGATGCTCATTTCACCAAGTGACTCCATGCGGAGATCTTGGAAAAATTCGCGCCCAGAATCATGACTGTGTAGCACACGAGCTATTCCGTATCTCACCCAGTCTGAGTCAGAATTGACACGACACTTGTACTGCTTATCGGCCTGTTGGACTGCCTCGTCAATGTAAGAGAGCATATGAGATTGGACGGCGGAGGCTGATTGGATTGAGTTTGGAATAGAGACCATAAAAATGGTCTGGCGCCCACCTTCAAAGTCAAGCATCTTCGACGCTTTATAGTGACTTTTCTGGAGTTTTTTTGAAGTCAACTCACCCTCTTATTATGAGGCTCATATTAGCTGAATATGGAGCATCCCGGGTGCTGTAATTGAGTGCATTCCCCGTAACTTTTGGCCACCAATCCCCAGGGCATTGCCCTGTGGGCCGACATAGGAGACACCGTTGGTGTCTAGTACTCCTCACTCCTCACTCCTTCCGCCACAAGTGAACCTGGCTTACGAATGATATTTCCATAGCGATGGACACACTCTGAGATCGATTGCTCGCGGAAGTAATGCATCAGCTCAATGCGTCCATTGAGTAGCACCTTCCAATCAACCAATTGTAGTCCAGCATCATTAGCTGCTCTATGCATGGAGTCAGTCGCACCTGGCACTCTGAGGCTGGCGTACTTCTCTGCAATTTCTGGCAAACGATCGGCAAAAGCGGAATCAGACTCGATCACACAGCGCGCTCCGCTGACCCTACGCTCAGTGGAGACAGACATATCCACGGTAACACCAGCAGTCGTAGCGGCCAAAAGGATCACTGCGAGATCGGTGTCATCTAATCCATCAGCGCGAACTAACAGCCGCTTGAGCGGAACGTATCGGAAATGGTTTGTTTCGCCGTGAAGATTGGATGGGTCATGCTCGATCGAAAATTCTTTCTGATACCAATGAGCAAAGCTTCCTGCAGCGCTCTCAAGAATAGTTGTCTCATCTAGCTTCGATTTCAGCTCGTCTAGCAATATCGCAACATTCTGGCCCAAATCACCTACTGTCTTAGGTAGCTCTACCTGCTCCCATGTGGCAAAGATCGACACA
Source organism: uncultured Thermodesulfobacteriota bacterium (assembly GCA_964195395.1). Classification (GTDB taxonomy): domain Bacteria; phylum Verrucomicrobiota; class Verrucomicrobiia; order Verrucomicrobiales; family Akkermansiaceae; genus Rubritalea. The sequence continues at coordinate 3,760 of CAXMPP010000160.1, read as the reverse complement.
TAGTTTGGCCCGCCAGCTTTTGCGCCGGGCCCAAAGCAGGACTTCTTCCAGCCACCAAATGGCTGACGCTGCACAATAGCACCAGTGATTGGGCGGTTGATGTAGCCATTGCCAACCTCAACTTGCTCGCGCCAAAGCCCAATTTCACGATCATCTAGAGTGTGAATGCCGCCAGTGAGGCCAAAGTCAGAGTCGTTCTGGATCGCCATGGCATCATCCAAATCATCAGCACGAATCAATCCTAACACCGGTCCGAAACACTCAGTCTTATGGAACCAACTTCCTCTTTTGACTCCCAGTTTTACCCCAGGCGACCAGAGCTGTGGGTTGTTCTCTAGCATTTTAGGTTCGACCAACCATTTTTCACCTTTATCCAGTGTCGTAAGTGCGCGCTGAAGGCTAGCCTCAGGTTTGAGCATCAAGGGAGTAACAATAGAAGATGGGTCCAAAGATTGACCGACTGTGAGACTCTCAACAGCGTCTTTCAGCTGACGCATGAATGCTGGATTGTCGTAAACGTCAGCCTCAATGATCGCCAGCGATGAGGCTGAACACTTCTGACCAGCATGGCTAAATGAACCTTTCACTAGATCCCTCACCGCTTGGTCTGGGTCGGCAGCATTGGTGATAATAAGTGAGTTTTTACCTGAAGTCTCAGCGTAGAGCCGCATGTCTGGTTTCCAGCTCTGGAACATCCTGCCAGTCTCATAGGCACCAGTGAGCACCACGGCGCCCACGCGATCACTAGATACAAGACTTTGGCCAACCTCATTGTCAGGACATGGGACAAACTGCAACACATCGCGCGGCACCCCAGCATTCCAAAGTTGGTTCACCATCACCCACGCAGTCAGTACGGACTCAGGTGCTGGCTTTATAATTACTGAATTCCCTGCCATCAGGCCCGCAAGGATGCCGCCACACGGGATCGCGAATGGGAAGTTCCACGGAGGTGTGATCACCACAATTCCTAGTGCCTTGAACTCGCAACCATCTAACATACCATCCCAGCTCAGACTATCCGCATAGTAGTTAGCAAAATCAACTGCCTCGCTCACCTCAGCATCAGACTCTGAAGCGGCTTTACCAGCATCCAGCGCCATAGTAGCGATAGATGCACCGCGGCATTTCTCGATCTCGATAGCCACATCTTTAACAATCTTAGCACGCTGCTCAATGCTCCGCGCTTCCCAGGCTGGCTGAGCATTTTCGGCAACATCCAGTGACTTCTGGACGTGGTGAGCATCGGCTAGAGAATATTGGTAGATTTCTACGTTTCGTGACGGGTCCATTCCCTTGCCCAAAGTCCCAGTAATTATGGTATCTCTGCCAATTTTCAAAGGAATGATGTCTTGCTTCACCACCTTCAAATCATTGATTTTTTCATCAATCCAGTGGGCGTTGCGTCGAAGACTCCAGTCGGTGCCTGGTGAGTTATGAAATGGCTTAGAGTAGTCTGCGGCAAAGGTCTCAGCTGCTCGATCTTGAACTCTGTTAGGAGTATCCCGCACCGTGTCTTTGATGGCACACGCATCTAGGAACATCTGCTTTTGTTTATGCCACTTCGGACAACCAGGCTTCATCCTAAATATGTCATGGAGGAAGTTCTCTTCGTGGGTATTTTCATCCAGACGACGCACTAGGTAGGATATCGCCGAGTGGAAATCCTGCTTCTTCACCACCGGAGCATAGCGCAACAAACCGCCAGCAATCTCCTGCACCGCACGCGCCTGATGGTTCGACATACCCTCAAGCATCTCTAACTCAACAAATTCCTCCACCCCCTCACGCGCACGCACCAGCAAGGAATAGGAAATTTCAAACAGATTGTGCGATGCTATGCCTAACTGGACACTCTGAGCATTCTCAAACCTACATCCGTAGTGGACCATGCGCTTGAAGTTCGCATCGACATCGAGCTTTGTCTTGTAGGGAGCTTGCGGCCAATTGTGGATGCTTGCCTCCACAGACTCCATCGCCAAGTTGGCACCTTTAACGATTCGGATCTTGATAGAGGCTCCGCCAGCAGCAGTACGCTTCTTAGCCCACTCGGTCAGTTCGATCTGCACCTTATGCGCATCTGGTAAATACGCTTGTAGCACGATGCCAGCACGGAGGTTTTTAAATGGTTCCTCGTCGAGCACCTGCATGAATGCGTCACACGTTAGACGAAGATCGCGGTATTTCTCCATATCGAGGTTGACGAACTTGGGACAGGACTCACCCGCATCATTCGTATAGCTGTGGTCTTTAGCACAGTGGTAGAGTCGCCGGATACGTTTTTTGATCAGCTCCAAGGTCTGATCATATGCCACAAGATTGATTTGAGAAAATACCGCCGAAATCTTCACCGAAACGTACTCGCAGTCGGGGCAAGCAAGCAGATCTAACACTTGTTGCATTCGATTCTCCGCTTCATGCTCACCAAGGATTGCTTCACCGAGTTGGTTTAGATTCATATGCGTCCCCTGTATCTTACGCTTTGCTAGGTGTGGTTTTAGCTTATCGTCCTCACTGGGTAGTATCACTTGGTCAGTATCAGCACGCATCTTTTGAGCCACCACTGGCATCACAACATCTGGGGCGAGACTCGATGCTTTTGCAGCCACACGCATCGCAATCCGCTCGTGAAATGGCAGGTAATTGGGGATTCCGTATTGATCCAGAAGGTATCGGAACTGGTCGGCTGATCGCGCATAGTTCACTGGCCGGAACACCTGATCTACCATTGCCAGAGTGAGAGCCTTGCCTGCTGGATCATCCATCATCCGTGACATTTTCCACGCATGATAACGTTCAGTCAAAGTCTGCAGTCTAGCAGCCTTCCGCAAGATCCGCTCAGCCAGCTCAATAGCTTTCTGAGCTAGCACCTCATCGCTCACACCTTTGAGGGTAATGCTGTCTAACAGCGCTTCATTTCTAATCTTCGACATAACGATCTAACTTGAAATTGGCCAACGGTAACCTACGTAACCTATCCGATCTTTGTGGAATTAGCAAACATCCCCTTCGCCTAACTCTGATACCACTCGTAGTTCAAAAAGAACCAAATGTCATTTTCTTGAGCTTTGTGAAACCGTGATTTTCGAAGGAAGCGCCTACTGGGCGCCTTCTTGATAATCAACGTTTCTCCTCAGACACACTGCTCGCACCGTTCTTTCACCCACAAAAAACGACGTGAATAGCTAAGCTATTGACGGCTTAGTCCATAGACCACTCCCTTTACTGATGCTAGGATTTCACCATCATGATCTCTAAACAACTCATCCCGATTGGCCTATTCCTCATGGCCCACACGCTGGGGCTCGCAGACAATGCGTCCAAAGCGGAGGCTCAGCTTGAAAAACACCCGACCTACCAACAAGGATACCTGAGTAAAACTGACTCGCTCAAATCATTCGAACTCCCCGAGGGCTATAAGCTAGAGCTGGTACTCAGTGAACCTCAGATCAAAGAACCAGTGGCTGTCGCGTGGGATGGCAATGGTGTCATGTACGTGGCGCAAATGCGTACTTATATGCAAGATGCGGACGCCACCGGTGAACAAACTCCTAGATCACAGATCTCACGCCATGAGGACACTGATGGTGATGGCGTTTATGACAAGCACAGCATCTACATTGATGACATCCTATTACCCAGAATGATCCTGCCTCTTGACGATCGGCTGATGGTGGGAATCACCAACACGCTCGACCTATGGAACTACCGCGACACTGATGGCAATGGCGTTGCTGACGAAAAAGTAAAGATCTATGAA
>CAXMPP010000159.1:0-5152 GCA_964195395.1 uncultured Thermodesulfobacteriota bacterium | reverse complement strand
TGTGGGGTTAACTGACATACGTTACAATGAGTATATCCTTTACAGATATTTTTTGTGGCACTGAAAATCACCAAAGAAAAACCCCACTCCCAGCAATGGAGAGTGAGGTTGAAAGTTTGTTGATTTTCCGTTGTCTGATTACTTTTTCAGTAACTCGACCATGGACTGGCCCATCGCTTCACCGATGTTCATGTAGGTTTCTGGGTTGCCACCGTAGTGACCGCTGGAGCTGCTACCCTTGGAAAGAGGATGTGAGTAAACGAAGCCCACCTGGCCTTTAAGTTCCGGATCGCTGCTTTTCGAGACGGCCTTCATGGCTTCGAGGATTACTCCATCGCCTTTTGTGGAGCCTTCTTCGGTCTGGCCGAGGGAGGCTGTGACAAACTTGGCATTGGGGGCATTGAATTCTTTACGCAGAGCTTTGATGAGCTGAGTCAGGTTTTGTTCGTAGCGCTCGTAGTGCGCAGGGTTGCGCATGTCCTTATCGCCCTGCCACCAGAAAAATCCGGCAACTTCGTATTTCTTTGCGCCAGGATAGTACTTGTCGAGATCGGCAAGTACCTTCTTGGCTGCAGCTATATCACCATCATACTGACAACCAGCATACCACTCGCCTTCGACTGGCTCACCGTTGCCTTTGGGGTCTTTCGGAGTGCCGCGGTAACCAGGCTGCGGTTTACCACCGTGCTCATAGGGCACACTTCCTGGAGGCAGAAGATCCCAACCGAGGCTACGGTTGCCGATGCAGCTTTTGAGGATCAGCACCGGTGCGTCGGTGACCTGACCGACGTGGTGGCCGATACCGATTTCCGGTCCGATATTGCCACTGATGGTCATCCATTCATTCTTTTTATCCTTTGCTGGAGAATTGCCGGAGCACATGACAAACACGTTGCGGACGTCCTTGCGCACTGACCATTCACCGGCATCGTCGATTAGGTAAGGATACTTGCCCTGCTCCTTGACCAAGGGTTCGAGTTTCTTGGTTTTTCCGAATCCAAGCATGTTAGATTGTCCCATCAGGATGTAAACTTGCACGGGTTTGGTCATATCTGCCGGCTTGCCATCCGGTGCAGAAAGTTGATTTACCGCGGTTTTTTCTGCGGTGGCTACACCGGAGACTCCTACAAACATGGCTGCCAATAGGCAGGATATATTGGTTACTTTATTAGTTTTCATGACTAGTTGATGTCGTCTGTTGTTCTGTGGTTGCACCTCCTGCTAGATCTCATAAGAGTAGCATTGTTCATACGTATACCTTTCACGTGATCATTCAATAATTAATCTCTATCCTGACTCCGTGAGTTAGTTGGTCAAAAAGTTCAAAAAACCTCCTAGTTTCAAGGCTGACTCATTCTCGTGGGATATCTACTCTCAAACCCTCCATCTTGAGCTGACACTCTGAGGCATACAATTTGCGAAAGAATCTAAAAAAATGCTGGAGGTACTGATATGCGGCAGAACACAACTCCCCTTATTAAGTCACACTGTCTGTCTAATAAATACGATTTCAAGAAGTCACCTTGGAATTTCATTGCCAGAGGTTGGTCATTTCCCGCTCTAATTCCTGAAGTTCATTCACCATGCTGGTAACCTAGCCTTAGTCTGTCGCAGTTGCTTTCCTCAAAGAGGGATCGCTCAGGAGCTTGCGAATCCGCCACAGCAGAACGCCAGTTCCCACGATGGCTAGCCCACCGATCGCCAGAAATACTTCATTGGCCGGCATCGCTAGGTCCTTGCGAAAGACACGAACCAAGACAGCCCCGATCGAACTGAAAACAAACGAAAGGGCGTTGGCCGTCCCCAAAAAACGCCCCCTTTCACCTGCAGGTGAAAGGTGCTGCAAAAGTGACTGCAGCGGCACGATGTAGAATCCGGCAAAAAATCCAGCGCCTCCTAGAAGGACCGCCACCATCCAAAAACTCAACGGAACCACTCCGAGCAGAATAAAGAATAAAGTCATCCCCACCGCCCCCACCGGGATGAGTCGAGGTTCGATGTGTTTTCCGGAGATCAATCCAGCCACCACGCTTCCCAACCCAATGGTGACCCCAAGAACTCCGAGAAGGTTGTTATTCTTTTCTGGACTGATCTGCAAAAGCCCACTGAAATCCGGCAGGACAAGAAGCGCCATCATCCCGAGCAAATAGAAGAATGACCACGCCAAGGCAACCAAGAGCAGGGACGAATGCGACATTTCCTTCAGCGCCTTCATATAAGGACGAAAGGGGTTGAGGTCGATGGGCAGGGATTGATCGTAGGACTTGAGCTTCGGCAGAAACAGAGAAGGCAAGAGGCCGATGATCGCGATTACCACAAAGACCACCCCCGGAATCCAAAACATAGCAGGCTCCAAAATCGAGGAGGAATCATTTCCGGCAAATCCCGAAGCGTAGCTGGTATATACCTTTCCAGCCACGAGGGTTCCGCCGATAACGGCCAGATTAGTGAACATGTTGATCGATCCGTTAGCCTGACTGAGATGCTTATCTTTCACCAACTCGGGAATCATTCCATATTTGGCTGGGCCAAAGAACGCGCTTTGTATCGCTAGGAGAACAAGTGCCCCGAGACACGCCCACAGATTGTGCGCGAGAAAGGCTCCGAGAGCCACCGCTGCAATGCCCACTTCGGCCAGCTTGGCGAAGACTGTAATTCTACTCTTGCTGATGCGGTCCGCAATTTGCCCCGCAATTCCAGAAAGCAGAATGAAGGGCATCGTCAGGCACAGAGCCACGTAGGCCTGCCCTCCGTCCCCTAACTGGTTGGCCCATATCCCTCCGGAGGCGACGGCCAGAATGATCACTTGCTTGAGAACGCTGTCGTTAACAGCCCCGAATAATTGCGTAGCTAAAAGAGCGCAGAACCCTTTGTTGAAAAGTCGATTTGGTTTGGACACGGCGAAAGGACTATTAAATAAAGAGAGCGACTAGGGAAGCTCCGAATAAATAAGTCATCATCCAAGGGTTTTTGTTAGATCGAAATCGAGAGAAATCCAAGGCCTTGAATCGTATCGAGACTACTAACTTCTAGAGGTTTTCTTTTGGAGTGTGGGCGGTGAGAGCATAGTGTTAGGCCCAGAATGGGGAGTGAGATTTCTTATAGATTGCTCAGAAAACATTTGAAGTAAGCCGTCCCTCTATGCCAGAAGCAAGGCCACATAGCTCTCCAGTTTCATAGAGGTCAGGACATGCTCGTCGAATTCAAGAACCTCTCCATTTTTACTCATGGTCACAAATAAGAAATCCCCTTTATCCATCATCCCAGTCTGAACACTGAAAACTCTCACACTCTTTCTATTGGTCAGAATAATTGCACACAATCTAACGATCGATGCATGTAGAAGAGCGCTTCCAGCCTCTTTGTTCAAGACTGCTTTATACCACTCGGACATTCGCTGCAATATAGTGACTGACTGAAGTGAATGGCTTATTTCGTTATCATCGAATCTAATACCATCCTAGGAAAGAAGCCCCACGCATTCCCTAGGTTAATAAAAAGCGTAACTTGGATGAGGGCCAACTCCATCTATCCATGAGATTTGTCTCAGCATTAGTTTGGCCTTCAGCCAGAAAAACATCCCTCTTCCATATCCTATGGGTTACGTTCCTGCCTCACTCACCTCAGGTTGGTCTGAATGTGGTCTTCATCCAACCTTATAGCGTGTACACTCTGCTTATTCTGAAAATATTGGGTATCTAAATCTACATGCTAAACTTCTAATTTTGACGCGAATATCCGAGTGGTATTATCTTGCATCTCAGCGCATCTGATATCGATTCCTCTAAAATCGCTATTGCTCGTACTGGCTAGATAGCGCACAACTAATTTCATCATGGCAGCACCACTCTACGGACTCCTACTCGTCGGCGGCAAATCTACCCGGATGGGTCAAGATAAGGCCCAGCTCATCTACCGTGATGACCAACCTGAGTGGATACGCTTGCACAGTCTACTCAATGAGCACTGTGAGAAATCATTTCTGAGCCACCCTGCCGATCAAGAATTTGGTGTGGACGCCATCATCGATCCAGCTGAGGGCCCGCTCTATGCTATCCATGCTGCGCAACAAGCCCATCCACATGCCCGTTGGCTGGTAATTGCTTGCGACCTTCCACTACTCGAGTCTTCCACCATTACCGAACTGATCGCCAGTGCAACGAGGGACAATCAAGCGACTAGCTACCACAGCCGAGTCGACCACCGAGCCGAGCCGCTTTGCGCGATCTACGAACCCAGCCCAGCTGACGCCATCAGCCAAGCAGTTGAAAATGGATCCCGCTGCCCACGCCAGGTTCTAGAAACAATCGACACTAAACTCATCGTTCTAAAGTCCCCACACGCGCTCGATAACGCTAACAGCCCAGCTGACACATTAGAGGTCCGCAGCCATCTCACCCATTCTCGCATGTCTAAAACAATCACCGTCCGCTATTTTGCTCAACTTCGTGAACTTGCCGGTTGCGACGAGGAATCGATCACCACTGACTCCGTCACGTCGTCCGGCCTCTACGAAGAACTCAAATCTCGCCACGCCTTTCCACACAAACAAAAGCAACTAATGCTAGCGATCAATGACGACTTCTCAGATTGGTCCACCCCACTCAAAGCTGGTGACGAAGTCGTCTTCATCCCACCTGTTGCAGGAGGCTAAACTAAAAAGTAGTTGAGAGCCTCGACACTCCCAAGGCTGCCGTGCGCCTCTGCCACGTAGCCACCATGGCTGCTGACATAGTCTTTCACCTCTTGTTGGGAATTTCCTACACAGGCAATCATCCCAGCCACATCTGGGTGGAGCTTATCAATGTCATTGTGGCCGTCACCGATGGCAAAGACTCTCTCGACCGGCACCTGTACCCTCCTTGCCAACTCCTGTAATGAAGTGCCTTTATGGTAATCCTTATGGGTGAAGCGCATGTAGATCGAATTTCGCAACACCCCAACGAGACCATAGCTCTTTCGTTGCTCTTCCACAAATTCAGCAATCACTATCATCTCTTCTTCTGAACTTGCAATAATGCCAGCCGGGTCCCCCTCTTCTTCAATCCACTGAGGTGCGGTTTTATCCTCGATGTATTGTTTCATCAGGTCGATGAAGTCAGCTGACTCGTTCATGAAAAGAGCGGTGTCTCTCACGTGTTTTTCATGCCAG
>CAXMPP010000158.1:0-5233 GCA_964195395.1 uncultured Thermodesulfobacteriota bacterium | reverse complement strand
CTTCATGCACGAAATCAAAAGTAAATCCCGCAAGAGCTAAGTAACTCCTCATTCAGAGCACCTCCAGAAACTCCTGTCGGTCGTATTTGAATTATTATTACTTAAATACAGCTAGGATCGTCCCTCGCTCAAACTAAAAAAGGATTTACCTTCCCGCCAATCAATTATTGGATACTGACATGAGCGAGATCGAAGTACTACACGAGGGCAAATACCTCGGACTTTACCAACGTGGCAACTGGGAGTTTGCCCTGCGTCCAAACGCATCTGTCTGTGCCACGATCTTGCCGATCACTGACGCTGGAGAGATTGTCCTAGTGGAACAATTCCGAATTCCAATGCAAGCCCGCGTGATCGAGGTCCCAGCCGGGCTGGTCGGAGACGAACCGGAATTTGAAGGCGAAAGTATTGCTGACTGCGCTGGTCGTGAATTGTTAGAAGAAACTGGCTATAAAGCGGAATCGATCATCGAGCTGATCGCCGCACCCACCTCTGCGGGGATGACACCAGAAATCACCCACATGTTTGCCGCCACAGGACTCAGCAAGGTCCACCAAGGCGGAGGCGTCGACGGTGAAGACATCACAGTCCACGTCGTTCCTCTCACGGAGCTCGATAGCTTTCTCGCAGCCAAGCAGACCGAAGGTTTACTCATCGATTTCAAAATCCACGCCAGCCTGTATAAGGCCAAAGAAATTGGGCTAATTTAAATCTCACCACAGATGAACCTTTCAGAAAATACCCTCTCACGCTTCGGCGGCATTGCTCGCCTGTACGGAGTGGATGCGCTAGAGAAGTTTACCAAGTCGCACGTAGCAATCGTTGGTATCGGCGGCGTTGGCTCATGGACTGTCGAGGCGCTCGCCCGCTCAGGCGTTGGCAAGATCACCATGGTCGATCTCGATGAAATCTGTGTGACCAACATCAATCGCCAACTCCACGCTATGGATGGTAACATTGGTCAGCAAAAGACTGATGCGATGGAAGCTCGGATCAAAGCGATCAACCCAGATTGCATAGTCACTAACATCCAGGGCTTCTATTCCGAGCGCTCAGCTGATGCCTTTTTTGAAAACAACTTTGATGTAGTCATCGACGCTATTGATCGGGTGAAAGAGAAGACCCACCTCATCGTCGAATCTAAAAAGCGCAACATCCCTGTTATCTGTTGTGGTGGTGCTGGTGGGCTTCGAGACCCATCGAAGATCCAAATCGCAGACCTCAGCAGAGTGACCAACGATGCCCTCTTAGCGCAAGTGCGCACCAAGCTCCGCAGCCAATACGGCTTTCCCAAAGGTGACACCAAGAAGCCAAAGAAATTTAAAGTCGAAGCTATATTCTCGACCGAACAAGCAATGTTCCCGCAATGTGATGGCAGTGTGTCGACCGAACGACCAAAGGACGCCGATGGCCGCGACATGCGACTCAACTGCGCCAGCGGCTATGGATCCATCACCCACATCACAGCCACCGTCGGACTCTTTGCTGCAGAACGCGCCCTGGATAAACTCACAAAACTTTAGTCAGTAACTCAGATCCACCATGAACGCCTTCGATACCTTTTCCCTCCCCCCCGCATTAGTTCTAGATTTAGATAATCTCCGTGAGGTCCATCAGAACCTAGCAGCGAAGAACCACCCAGATAAAGAGGGTGACAAAAAACAGTTCGAGAAAATCAACCAAGATTACGCCACCCTTCGCTCTCCAGCAAAGCGACTCAAAGCCTTCATGGATCATGAAGGTTTCGAATACGACGCTCGCGGAGCTGTCAGTAATGACTTGATGGACCTATTCATGCAGGTCGGAGCACTCATCCAAGAAGCTGATGCCTTCATCCGTAAAAAGTCAGCTGCAACCAGCGTCCTCGCCAAAGCATTGTTAGAGGCCGAATCCATGGAGATTCAGGACAAGCTCAGCGAACTCATCGGCATCATCGAATCAAACCAGTCTCAAATAACCGAGAGTTTCACCTCGCCCATAGACAACTCACAACTCCCCCAAATCGCCAGAAATCTATCCTTCCTCGAAAAGTGGCAAGCCCAACTGCAACAACGCTACGGATCGTTATTTTAGCTGTAAAAAAAAGACCTATAAGACGCTGAACTCCTATAGGTCATTTTGAAAATATATGAACTAGCTTACACTAATCCGTTCGCAAACTTGGCAGCTTGGACGGTATTTTGCATGAGCATGGCGATGGTCATTGGTCCTACGCCGCCGGGTACTGGTGTGATTGCTTTGCACTTTGGTGCAACTTCGTCGTAGGCTACATCGCCCACTAGTCTGTAGCCGCTCTTCTTTGATGCGTCTTTGATACGGTTGATTCCGACATCGATGACAGTGGCACCGTCCTTGACCATGTCAGCTGTGACGAAGCCAGGCTTACCGATAGCGGCAATCACGATGTCAGCGCGGCGGCAAACTGCTGCGAGGTCTTTGGTTCGTGAGTGAGCTACAGTGACTGTGGCATTGCCAGCCTTACCCATGAGTAAAAGTGCCATTGGCTTACCGACGATCATTGAACGACCGATGACCACGGCTTCCGCTCCAGAGGTTTCGATTCCAGCTTCTTTGAGCAGTCGCATGCAACCAGCTGGTGTGCAGGGCACGTAGCCAGTCGGGTCTTCGAGCACGAGCTTTGCTACATTCTCTGGGTGGAATCCATCGACGTCTTTCGCGGGATTGATAGCACGAACAATCGCGTCTTCGTCGATGTGCGCTGGCGGTGGTGACTGGACGAGAATTCCGTGGATTGCTGGTTCGTTGTTGAGTTCTTCAACCACAGCCATGACTTCTTCTTGGGTGGATTCGGTTGGCATCACGATCTTGCGGGAGAAAATGCCTAGCTCTTCGCACTTACGCGCCTTTGAGCCGACGTATACTTTTGAGGCTGGGTCTTCACCAATCAGGACAACAGCAAGTCCAGGTGTGATCCCTTTTCCTTTCAACTCTGCGATTTGCTCTTTGCATTCGGAGAGTACTTTTTCAGCTACAAGTTTACCGTCGATTTTCTGCATGAACATTTCTTAAAGAGCGCATGCCTTATAGACAATAGCTAAATGTCATCAAGGTCGACTTGCATGGTAGCTTCAACGTTAGCTCGTACTTTTTCGAACTCCTCAGCATCAATTCCTGCCTCGACCCTTACAGGTTTTTCTAAAATGACCGACACTCTAGAAAAGGGAACTGGCACACGAAAAGCATCCCAGCTGCTGAGCTTCCAGCAGCGGTCAAACTCCACACGGATCGGAACAATCGGAGCGCCCGTAGATTCTGCCATTTTTATAATTCCAGGCTGCAAGCTATACCTAGGACCGCGTGGCCCATCAGGTGTGATACAAACATCATTGCCAGATTTGATAGCCTTTCGTAGGGCAATAAGAGCTGCCACAGCACGGCGCGAGCTAGATCCGCGCACCGCCTCAATATTACAGACAGCAACGGCACTTTCTAAAACTGCACCATCCTTGCTGGCACTGGTAAGCACGACAACCTTGCGGTGGCTAAAAAACTTCAACCGCATATAGGGCAACACAAATACGGTGTTATGCCAACAGGACCAAAGCACTGGGTTCTCGCTACTCTGGGATAGTCCCGCACGATCGTCTATCTCGATACGCAAAGTGGCACCCACGAGCCGCAGCACCCAGCCGACAATAATGCCGATGACTCGTTGCTTCTTGTCGCCTCTAATCTCTTGGTGTTTACCCATATCTTGGCGTCACCATTCACCACATCCCAAGAATTGACAAGTCCCTGCTAGGAAAAAGAAATATTGTAAGCAAAACGATGTTATTCTTGCATGCCGAGCCTTCCCGCTCAATGTTTCACGTATGAGCGACTTTGAGGAAAAGGTGCGAGAAACCCTCGCCAATCCACAGAACCAAGGAGAAATGCAAGATGCTGATTCAGTCGGCACCGTAGGATCTCCCGACTGTGGAGACATGCTTCGCATGTGGCTCAAATTCACTGAAAAAGACGGCAAAAAAGTCATCGACCGCGCTTCCTTCCAGTCTTTTGGTTGCCAGACAGCCATCGCAGTCGCCTCAATGGCGACCGAGATGCTCAAGGGGAAGACTGCTGAAGAAGCAGCCGAGCTCAATGCACAAGAGCTGAGTGGTGACCTTGGAGCTCTGCCCCCGATGAAAATCCATTGTGGTCAACTGGTAGAAGGAGCTCTCAAAAACGCCCTCGACCAAGATTCCGACAACGACGAGCAAACGAGTAATGAAGGCACCAGCCAAACCCTCGCCAGCAGCATGCACCAGAATCCTAAAGGCACTCTCCGCATCATTCCTCTCGAGGACTAAACTTCACACTTTCCCTAGTGACCCTCGTATCGATGAAGCGCAAGTACCTCAGAATGGTTCGACGAACCTATCGCTACTTGCGTCATCCGAGGATTCGAAAGATCAAATGGCTGACTCCCTTCACCAAGGCCATCTTTAATAAACGCTACTGGAAACCCTGTAGAGCGACAGTCGCAAATGGTCTCTCGATCGGCTTATTTTGCGCCATGCTGCCGATCCCGATGCAGATGCTTGTCGCTGCACTGGGCTGCCTCCGGGGACGCGGCAATGTCCCCGTCGCGCTCGCTGCCTGCTGGATTACGAACCCCGTGACACAAATACCTATATGGGTACTCCAAGAAAAATTTGGACGATGGCTACATGAGTCCGTAGGAGTTCCGAACATCCCCTTTCTATCTAAGCTCGAGTTCAGCAAAGATATCCCGACATTCGAAATCTTTGGAAATACGATCATGGATGCCGCTACAGTTTCTGGTAACGCAGGGAACTTCATCCTAGGTTTCCTCGCTGCGGGTATCACGCTCAGCCTACTTGCTTACCCACTCGTTTGGGGCATCAGCATGTTCTTGCCCAACCGCGGCAAGGCCTTAGAGGACTGGGACTCCTCACTTTAAGTGATATATTCGAGGCTCAAATCGAGCTCTGAAATAAAACACGTTTTCTTTGCAACTATTGTAACGTCGCAAAGTTCTATCCTTATGTTCATGGTATCAGAATCATTGCCACCTTTAGCTGTATGACTTTATTTCCCAATTTCCAACGCCTAGTTCTTAGCTCCAGTATACTTCTCAGCAGCATTTGTGTCTCACAGGCAGAGAAACTACCTCTGCAAATGATTACCAACTCAGCCGCTGAGATTGACTACATCATCGAAAACGCAAACAAGGCTAAAGGAATTCAGCCCAACCCGATCGTTGACGACG
>CAXMPP010000157.1:0-5380 GCA_964195395.1 uncultured Thermodesulfobacteriota bacterium | reverse complement strand
GACTGAAAATAGCCACCAGATCCGAAGGAATTCTTACCACCAGCCATCATGAAACCACCGCCTTGTTCACGGACAAAGAAGTCGAGCGCATCGAGAAACTCAATTGGCACTTCGTGGGCTGGGATGTTGTTAAAAATAACGGCACGCGCACCAGCGAGTTGGCCGACCTTTAGAGTGAGTGGGTCATCCTCCACATCCACTGTCATCCCCTGAGTTCGCAGCACTTTAGCCACTGGGTCGTCTTGGTATTTACTGACTAACAAGACCCTAGGGCCTCCAGCAACCTCCACCCAACGCTGCACCTTATTGTTGCCGATATGCACATCTTTCTCAGGCATAATTTCGGCTGTAAATTCGTACGCTCCCGCTTGCTTTAGGCGTGTGGTAAACTCAGCCTTGCCCACACCGTTAGTGATCTCCACCACCGTGCTGCTATTACTGATTTGTTCACCATTTTGGTAAATGCGTAATGGCACAGCTCCGTCTTCAAATCCACGCACGGTGATCCCCATCACAAAAGGCTCTAGCACCTGCACACGTGTGGGCAGATCGATCCGTGCGACTCGGTAGTCTTCGGTCAAATCTTCGCGCACTAACCTGTAATCAATCGGAATGCCTAGTTCGGTGAATTTTTCTGCAATATCTCCCAACGGCTCAGTCGAATAACCATCGGTAAAAAGCACCACGCGCGAGGGTCGCTTTTCACTGGCCAAGGCTGCAACGTGCTCCAGCGCTAGGCGAGTTCGGGTCAGCTTCTTGCTGCCGGTGTAGACTTCCGTTTCGGAGGCCGAGTCTTGCTTCAGAGCATCGGCTGCGTAGTTCATCAGAATCATCTGCGATTCCTTGTTAGGCTTCGCCTTCGTCAACAACTTCTCCCATTCATCCGAATGCGCAGTGACCAGCTCCTCGGTCGACTCCGAGACATCAAACAAAACCCACAGGTCCAGAGCGTCCTCGTATGTATCAATCGTAGGTCGGGTAAAAACTAAGGTCACTAGCGCCAATGCTAACAAACGCAGTGGCCGAAATATCTGCAGGCGCTTCACCACGTAACCGATCAGCAACACTGCCGGAAACAAAAGGAACCACTCTGGATTTGAAAATTGCATGCTTGTTAGTCTTTGCGTTGTGAGCTGAAGGAACCGTTGCCAAAATACCAAGAGGCCAGCATGGCGAGGACAGTCAAGGCCAGCACATAGCGCCAAAGGTGATCCTCACGGGTGTGTTGCTGGACGGCGGCGGACACGATCGGTGCCCAGCTGTCTTGCTCGGCACAATCCACAAAATCGGCCTCGCGGGTGTCGGCAAAATAGCTTGCCCCGGTAAACAGCGGGGTCTCGCCCTGACGCACGTGAAAGTAGCCAGACTCAGCGGGTGCAACGAGGGCTGCCGCAGTCGTGGCTTTCGTCTCGGACAGCACGGCTCCATCAATAGTTTGCAGCTCTATCACCAACGCTCCCGCGGTCGGGTCTGAGGCAATTTTGAGTTGTTGAGTCGTCTCTACCACCTCAGCGGCGTGGGCAACCTTGCGCTGGCGCACCCTTTCCAAGAACCTCCACAGGAGCACCGCAAAGGCTTCTTGTTTCTCGGCATTCGATTGCTTTAGGTCGAAGTTTAAAACCAACTGATCACGCCCACCACCCCGGAGGAAAACCAATGGGCGATCGCCCTGCCACAAGAGGACAGTGTCCGTCTCAAGATGAGGGATGCTAAGAACTTTTTTGACTAGCAAGGGTTGCCAATTGAGCCCATCCATCAGCCCATGCTTCTCGGCAACTATCGTGCCTTTCAGGTAATCCGTGCTACGGCCTGCTGATTTCACAAAGACGATGCCGTGCGTGTCGGTCGTTCCAAGCGTGAGTTGGTTCATCACCGCCACGTCCACCTCAGCACTATCTGTCGCTAGGGTCACATGCTGAAAGCTCTCGGCCAGTTTGTTCGCCACTGGTTCCATCTCAGCATTCGCCACAGCCATCACTGTGAGAAGCTTTGGCTCTGGTCGGAGTAGCGGCAGTTGGTCATCGACGGTGAAAGCATCAGGGTTCAAGTGAACCCTACATCTCTCAGTTCCTTTTGGAAAACTGCCCTGTAAGGTCACCACTCCCCTTGCTGGAATAGTGACTTCTCTGGTCGCTGAGCGCGTGCCACCTGGCAGCTCTAACAACCACTGTCGAGTCTGCTGTACTGGTGCATAATTTTTCGCCGTTGCCTGCCACACTAGCTCACCATCTCGGTCAGAAAACTGGACACCTGTGAGGCCACAATTCGCTTCCTCGTGGCCAACAGCAAACAGGTGGCTGCCATATTCTAGTTGGTCTACAGGAGTGTCCGTAAGGTAGACTACAGCGCCCTTTTCACCCGCCATGCTGCGCGCCATGCGTAGACTATGGCGAGAGCCGTGTGTGCCCTCACGCGGTTGCCACGCCTGTAGTGCTTTGAAAAAAGCAACGCGCGATTCGCCGTGATAGAGCCGCGGGTTCGCCGGGTTAGAATCGAGCAAGAAATACTCGGCTTTGTTTGCTCGTCCCTGGAGTCCATCGAGCTCTTTTTCCAGCTTCTCCACGACTTTATCCTTAAAAACCTGCATCGAGGCGGAGCTATCTAACACCACAGCGATGCGCTGCACCGACTGTTGCTTCTGGTAGCGAGGCTCGACTAGAAACCAAGTCAACAAAAGCACCATAAGCAGCTGCAACCACAGCGGTGGAGAATTCAGTAAACGATCAAAACGCCGACCACTGGCGGACTCGCGCTGTGTCTGGTGGAGTAAGAAGAGCGTGCTCACCGGCAAGGCTTTCGCCCTGCGTTGGAAAAAGTGGATTGCCAGCACTGCTGGAATACCTAACAAGGCTAAGAACCCATATGGATTGGAAAAAAACATCTTACTTCAGCTGCAGCCCTCCCGTAGCCACTGCTTCAGTCAGTAAGGCCTTGAGCAGATCAGCCTGATCATCCA
The DNA here is from genome assembly GCA_964195395.1 of uncultured Thermodesulfobacteriota bacterium. GTDB lineage: Bacteria > Verrucomicrobiota > Verrucomicrobiia > Verrucomicrobiales > Akkermansiaceae > Rubritalea. The sequence continues at coordinate 2,424 of CAXMPP010000157.1, read as the reverse complement.
CCCGCGCAAAGGACGCCTGGTAACGGCGGGCGGATTCCTGCCACACTTTAAAGTGATTGATGTAGGTTTGCTTGTAGTTCGCCAGCGCTTGCTGGTCTATGCAATGCGGATGCTTGCTGCCTGCCTCGACATCTACAAACTCGTAGTTGCCAGACCAATCTGGATCGGCCTCGGATTGACTAAAAGGACTGAGAACGATCAAGCTTCCCTGCCGGGAGGATAGACGTCTAACAATTGGCGACGGGTCACCGGCAAAAAGGCAATCGGAGATCCACACCCGAATCGCATTGCTGCGTAGTTGGACCAGATTTACGGCAGGGACATCGGAGTTCGATTTCTTAGCCATTTCTTGCGCAATCTCCCACCATTGCTCACCCGCTATCAACTCGTGAGAGAGTTTTTTCACCGCATCTCCTGAGACTAAATGCACCACGAGCGATGCTCCCGACTGCAATGCCGAGAGCGCCACTGTGTAAAATACCTCTGCCACTCGCTGCGCTTTTTCCTCTTCAAAAAACATCGACGGCGAGACGTCTAACAACACATCCACCACGGGTCGCACTTCCTCACGATAGAGCTTCATCGTGTAGGTTCCAGTGCGAGCAAAGGCCTGCCAGTTGATGTGACGCGGGTCATCTCCAGGCACGTAGCTCCGGTGGTCTTGAAAATCGATCGACGAGCCGACACCCGCACCCGCAAACTCACCAGCCTGGCCACGCCAAGTCCGTGAGCTCAGCGGCAAGCTCAGCTTTTCGATACATGCCGAGGCGCGCGCCCGAGCTTTTGTCAGATCCACCTCAGCCATTACTCAGCAGATTTTTCCTTATCAAGAATTTCTTTAGCGGCTAACTCGGAGTCGCGGATATGCTTCCACACGACCTTGCTAGAAACGAGAGGAATCAAGGCGTAAGCAACGAATGAAATGTAGCCAACACCAATCGCTATATCGTCATCCAGTTCGAATCCACAGAACATATTCACCGGTGGAATCCAACAGAACAACCAAAGTATACCGTCTTGGTTAGTCGTCTCAGAGAGGACATACAGAATGATGGCTATCAACCAGGTGAACATCATGATTGCTAGATACACACCAAAGATGTTCGCCGATTTTCTGAAGAAGAAACGGTAAATCACCAGAGGAAAAAGCAAACTGCCAAAGATGGTAATCACCGTCGCATGCACGTCATCGTCATCAAAACCCTCGAATCCAGTCATTGCGTTGATCACCTGAAGTAGGACAAACAAGCAAACAACATACAAAATTCCAGTCGCCCAGCCCGGATAAAGCACACGACCACAGATATTCCCCACCCCAAATTTCCTCACAAAGGGCAAGCAAACCTGCGGCACCAGATGAGGATTCTCAGTCAGCGCGGTCACTGCCAGAGGGACAATCAGTATCATCGCCATCAAAATAGCAGCTTCATCATCCACCGGAATCATCGCTAAGCTCGCAACTAACACGAGGGGGAAACCGATCAGCTTGCGTGGTGTGCTTCGGTTCTCCGCAAGTGCAGCAATCACCGATGCTCCAAAATCCAGGCTCAACCAAGTGATAAAACCACAGACACCAAAAAAGGACAAAAGTGCGTATATATGGTCAGTATCGCTAAAATCGAAAATATCTAACATCCCACTGCCACTCAATATAGCTCCAGCAAAACTGAATTGAAGAATGAATATTCCTCCGATCACACACACAATCCCCCGCAAGACGATGGAGGAAACTGCGGAAAATCCGACAGTGGCGGCTGTCAATGTCGCTGAGGCGAAAAAGATGCAAAACAGTAAACTGATCTCTGAAAACAACTGCATGCCGCCAAAGAAGTAGCGCATGATCATATAGGGAAGAAGAGTAGCAAAGATCAAGGCCGACTGACTCACCAGCGACACCCATTTGCCGAACACGATACGCCATGCGCTCAGCTTGGTCAGCACCATTAGATCAATCGTTTTCCCCTTAATTTCCGATGACAGAGCCGTGATCCCTCGTAATGGTTGAATCAACAGCACCGCGATCGAGAAGAACCCTATCAATGTGCCAGAGAGTGATTCTCCCGAATTCCCATAGCTGTCAGCAGAGCTGAAGCCGATCATCACTAACACAAGCAATGCCTGCAGCGCTATGAAGAGGATGACAAAGCCAACTCCGCGCATTCCCTGGCGGAGTTCTTTGACCAGCATAGGACTTAGCCTATCAGAAAAGTCCATTATCTTCTCTAGCACTGGATTTGTTTTTGTAGTTTCACTCACAATAATTCTTTCTTTAAAATTGGTTCACTCTGCGGTGGCTACTGCAGCCTTCGGCGGGAGTGGTGGCGGTGTGATTTGGGGCCTGTTGCCACCTTCGATTTGACCGAGGATATCGATAAAGGCATCCTCTAGGTTACGTTGCTCCTTGTGGAACTCGGTGACAGAGAG
>CAXMPP010000156.1:0-5382 GCA_964195395.1 uncultured Thermodesulfobacteriota bacterium | reverse complement strand
TTCTGAGCGTGGGTTGATTTCGAGAGTGACCTTTGGTGTAGGAACTTCCTGGCCCATTGCCTTCATCATCGCCATCATCTGTGCGTTTGGTGCTTCTTTAGGAGCAAGTGCTGCGATCGGGCTGTCCACGAGGCGCTTGCCTGCTTCTACCTTCTCCACACGCTCACCGAGAGTGTCCTGCATCCAGCCTGTGAGAGCTGCGAGCGAACTCGCGTCGAGCGCTTCACCTTCAGCCTCGAGATCATCGAGTTCGATGTCTGCACGGTCAGCAGGAACGAGCTTCTTGCCCTTGAACTCAGGCATTGAGTCTAGAACATATTGGTCGACTTGGTCAGTGAAGAGAGCCACTTCGATTCCACGAGCCTTGAACGCTTCGAGGTATGGTCCTTTTGAGAGGATGTCACGTGAAGCTCCTGTGAGGAAGTAGATCACCTCTTGGTCGTCTGCAGCGCGCTCGATGTACTCGGCGAAACCTGTCTGTGTGCCAGCTTCTGTAGAAGTTGACTCGAATCGGATAAGTCCAGCGAGTTGCTCTTGGTGCTCGAAACTTGTTGCGATGCCTTCTTTAAGGAAACGACCAAACTTTGTGTAGAAGTCCATGTATGCTTCCGGCTCGTTCTTAGCCTGAGTCGCGAGGAACTTGAGGAAGCGCTTTGTGATGAGCTTGTTGAGCTTCTGGATAAGCGCTGTGTCCTGCATTGTCTCACGTGAGATATTGAGCGGAAGGTCAGCGGAATCGATCACACCACGGAGGAAGCGCAACCACTCAGGGAGCAACTTCTGCGGCTTTGCGTCGATGAGTACCTTGCGGCAATAGAGAGAAACGCCTGCTTCCATTTGGCCCATGCCGAATTGCTCTTGGTTTTCACCAGGAACGAAAAGGAGTGCATTGATCGCGAGTGGAGCATCAGCACTGAAGTGCATGGTGAACTTTGGCTCATCGTAGGCGTGGGCCACGAACTTGTAGAACTCAGTGTATTGCTCAGTGGTGACTTCGCTCTTAGACTTGAGCCAGAGTGCTTCCACTTTGTTAACGCGCTCGCCGTTGAGTTCGATCGGGAATGTGACGAAGTTAGAATACTTCTCAAGAATTTCCTTCACGCGGTCCGCCTTAGAGAATTCAGCTTTGTCTTCTTTAAGCTTCATCACCATCTTACAACCACGAGCTTGCTCGTCGATTTCTTCGATGCTGTAGCCAGTAGAACCGTCAGATGTCCACTTGAGGTTTTCTGCTGCTGGGTCCCATGAGTGTGTGGAAACTTCCACTTCGTCAGCCGCCATGAATGCGGAGTAGAAACCAACACCAAATTGACCAATAACGTCAGCATTGCCACCGTCACCATTTTTTTCCTTGAGTTGCTCGAGGAATGCTTTGGTGCCGGAGTGTGCGATTGTTCCGAGGTTTTCAGTGAGTTCGTCACGGTTCATGCCGATACCGAAGTCCTGAATTGTAAGTGTGTTGTTCTCTTCGTCGGTAGTGATGCAGATCTTGAGCTCTGCGTCACCTTGGTAGACGTCGTTCTCAGTGAGTTGCTTGAGACGGGCTTTTTCAAGTGCGTCAGATGCGTTGGAAACCAACTCGCGAACGAAAATCTCGCTATCAGTGTAGAGTGAGTGAATAACGATATCGAGGAGCTGTTTTACTTCAGCCTGGAATCCGTGTTGTTGAACTTCTTTTGTTGCCATAATTTGTGGGCGGAATTTAGTCCAAAAAATCCCACATGCAAGCCCGATTCTTAGAGCAATCAGCGACTCGTCTTTAACCGCGAAATTCGCGAAAATTTCGAGCTAATTCCATCACCACAAATCACAGTGCCTCAACAATACCCAGTATTGAGGTGAGGTGTAAAAATCGGTCACCGCTTCATCGTACTTGCAGCTTGCGCACTTTTCGTATTTTTCGCGGTAGAGTCCTCTGCAATGGAAAGTCGGTCTAGTCTGCGTCAAACAAATACTCTAGAATTCCACAGTTTCCCCGAGCTCACCAAGACTCACTTCACCATCATGGACTGCATCCAACGCCTCTTTGAAGATTGCCGAGCGCTCGGCCTCGCCATGTACCAGCCAAGTCTTTGATTTAGCTCCAGTCATCGCCTTAAAGTATTCGAGCAACTCAGAATGGTCAGCGTGGCCTGAGAACGAATCCATGATCTCAACCTTCGCTTTCACGTGGTATTCCCCACCGAGAATGCGAACTTTCTTGTGCCCTTCACGGATCTTCCAGCCCAATGTCTGCTGTGCGCAATAGCCGACAAATAAGATGGTATTATTAGGATTATCAATTTCATTTTTAAGGTGGTGGAGGATACGACCAGCTTCACACATACCTGAGGCTGAAATAATGATTGCCTGTTCTTGGCTAGCATTGAGAGCCTTCGAGTTCTCCACAGAGCGCACAAGCGTCAACCCTTCGAAACCAAATGGATCACGTTTCTCAAACAGGAAGTTGTAGATCTCGTGATTGAAACACTCTGGATGTAATCTAAATACCTCCGTCGCATTCACCGCCAACGGGCTATCCACATAGACCGGCACCCGCGGGATCCGCCCATCTTCAAAGAGTTGATGCAGCACATACAATACCTGCTGGGTCCGCTCGACAGCGAATGATGGAATAATCACCTTCCCCTTTCTCTCTAGAGCTCGGCGGAGCATCTCTGCTATTTTATCATCGACCTCAGTTCCTAGCTCATGCTTACGCCCCCCATAGGTACTCTCCATTAGCACAAAGTCGACATCCTTTGCTGCCACTGGGTCACGTAAAATGTCATTACCCCCCCGCCCCACATCACCAGAGAATAAGAAGCGTTTGCTCTTACCATCATCTTGATCCTCGACATCTAGAATCACCTGAGCGCTGCCCAAAATATGGCCAGCATCGATGAAACGTAAGGTCACGCCGGGAGCTATCAACATTGGCCTATCGTAACCAACGTTAACGAATTGGCGGAGGCATCGTTCAGCATCCATTTCATTATACAAGGGCTCCAGCGGGACTTCTCCATTCTTTTTACGTTTCTTGTTTAACCAACTAACGTCGTACATCTGGATTCGAGCACTGTCTGCGAGCATGATCTGGCAGAGATCGCGCGTGGCAAAGGTCGCGTAAATGTTTCCCTCGAATCCACTTCGAGTGAGATTTGGTAAATTCCCACTGTGATCGATATGTGCATGTGAAAGCACCACAGTGTCGATGCTGGCGGGATCAAAGTGTGGGAAGTTTTTGTTGATCTCAAAGGCGTCGTTACGTCGCCCTTGATAAAGGCCGCAATCCAACAAGATCCTATTTCCATTCACCTCGAGTAAGTGTTGTGATCCAGTCGTTGTTCCAGCTGCTCCGCAAAATGTAAGTTTCATAAATATATAAAATGACTAACACCTAACCTACGCGTTGAGGCTGATCGTTGACCAGAACAAATAGATGGAGTATTCCTCCGACACAGTAAAATGACATTTTTAGAACACAGAAAAGGTTCGTACTTGGCACGTGGACTGTTAGTTTCTAAAGCGTGAGTAACCTTGAAATCCCCACTCTCGTTCAAAACGACCCATGGCTACAGGATCAAACTGGAGCCATCCAGCAACGCATCGCAAGATTCCAGGAAAAGCTCTCGGAGATCGAGCAAAGCCACGATTCGCTCTACGCCTTTGCCAATAGCCACCTAGATCTAGGAATACTCTACAACTCCGAAAAGGATATTTGGACCATTCGTGAGTGGGCCCCCAACGCGAAATCTATCGCACTGGTTGGCGACTTTAACAACTGGGACGGAGAATCCTTTCCTCTCAGTCAAGGTGACGACGGTTATTGGGACACCACCGTCAAAGGCTCAGCTCTCAAGCATGGCGATAAAGTAAAGCTCCGCATCGTCGGTGCCGACAACTCGGTGCGCGACCGCATCCCTGCCACGATCTCCAGAGCGATCCAAGACCCAGACACCCACGATTACTCAGGCCAAATTTGGGCACCAGAGGATAACTACGTTTGGAAACACACATTCGACCCTAGCGCTGTCACATCCCCTCTCATTTACGAAGCCCACACAGGCATGGCTGGCGAGGAACCACGGCTTCACACTTATCGGGAATTTGCCGACACCGTCATCCCCCGCATTGTTCACCTAGGCTACAACACCATCCAGTTGATGGCCGTACAGGAGCATCCTTACTACGGATCCTTTGGCTACCACGTGTCTAACTTTTTTGCCGCCTGTTCACGCTTCGGCACACCAGAAGATCTCAAATACCTCGTCGACACAGCGCACAGCCACGGCATCGCTGTCATCATGGACATCGTCCATTCCCATGCTGTAAAGAACCTCGCTGAAGGACTCAATGAATTTGACGGAACTGACCACCAGTACTTCCACTCAGGTGAAAAGGGAAACCAACCCCAATGGGACTCTAAGTGTTTCGACTACGGCAAGAATGAAGTCGTCCGCTTCCTCCTATCCAACGTCCGCTATTGGCTCGAAGAATTTCGCTTCGACGGCTTCCGCTTCGACGGAGTCACCTCGATGCTCTACGACCACCACGGCACCGTAGCATTTGATCATTACGAAAAATACTTCTCCAATGGCGTCGACCACGACTCAGTGCTCTACCTCCAACTCGCCACCACTCTGGCTGAATCGATCAGACCAGGAGTTCTCAATATTGCTGAAGACATGTCAGGCATGCCTGGACTTTGCCGCCCAACGCACGAAGGTGGTGTTGGCTTCAGCCATCGACTCGCCATGGGACTCCCAGACTACTGGATCAAGTTGCTCAAAGAACAGAGCGACGAAGACTGGGACATGAATGATGTCTGGGAAACGCTCACCAACCGCCGCCACGGCGAAGCAAATATCTCCTACGCCGAGTCGCACGACCAGGCACTCGTTGGCGACAAGACACTCGCCTTCCGCTTGATGGACCAAGACATGTATTGGCACATGAAAGCTGATGACACCCACCCAGTCATCGACCGCGGCATCGCTCTGCACAAACTCATCCGCCTTCTAACGTCCTGTATTGGTGGCGAAGGTTACCTCACCTTCATGGGCAATGAATTCGGCCACCCAGAGTGGTTAGATTTTCCACGCGAAGGCAACGATTGGTCCTACCACTACTGCCGCCGCCAATGGTCTCTTGTCGACAATCCCGAACTCAAATACCAGTTCCTCAACAACTTTGATAAAGCTCTCATTCATGTTCTCGGTGAGAGTAATATGCTAGCCGCTCCACAAGCCCAGCAACTCTGCTGCCACGGTGGCGACCATCTCATAGCCTTCGAACGAGCCAACCACATAGGAATCATCAACCTCCACCCGACGCAGTCGTACACCGATTACCACATTTCCGTTCCCTCCGTTGGCGAATACGAAGTAATCCTCGATTCTG
>CAXMPP010000155.1:0-5392 GCA_964195395.1 uncultured Thermodesulfobacteriota bacterium | reverse complement strand
AAATCCAACATGCGCATCACGGCAAAGCAGGCGATGTTACTCTACTACCGCGATCTCAAATCTACAAAAAAAGTGGATCTGAACAAAGGGCTGCTTAGTTCCCTACGTTATTTCCGTAGTGGCGACATTCTCAGAGAGGACGCCGACGGCAAAGTCTCGGAAAACGCCATCACTGGAAAATTCCAAATCCACACTCCCTACGAGGCGCACCTGACACTGACCAATCCAACAGGCGTGGCGAGAGAGGTCGATATTCTTCGCCAAATCCCAGCCGGAGCCATTCGTCTAGACACATCCGATACCATCAGTGCCCTGCGCACTACTATCGCGCCGCATGGTAGCTGGCAGCATGTCGTCCAGTTCTACTTCCCGAGCGCTGGAAGCTGGCAGCATTATTCTCCACGGATTCATGAGGGTGCTACTTTACTGAGTCAAATGAAGGATAAAACACTGGAGGTGGCTGACACCTTGCCGGAGGAGTTTGCAAACAGCTGGGCGCAGTTGGTGGTGGAGGGTTCCAATGAGGAAATTCTCAACGCTTTAAAATCCCGTCCATTGCAGTTGATAGAGATCGATTGGCTCGACGAGCACATGGCGGAAAAGGCCTTCTACACGCCTGCTATCCAAACGCTGCAAGAACGCATGGTCGACACCTCCGTCTTTGCTACCCAAGCAATCGAGCACCGAGACATACCGACCCTCACGCATTTCCTCGGCGACCCGATGCATTGCACCAACCAATTTGGCTATTACTTTAAGAGCGAGTCGATAGACACCACTCCCTACTCCATGCGTCAGTTCGAAGACATCGAATGGCGACCGTTGATCAATGAGAGAAGTTTCCCACTGGTTACAGAAAATAGAGTCAGCAATGAGAAAGTCTGGAGTGACTACCTCAGGCTACTCACCCAACTGGCATGGAAAACTGAACTAGCTAGTGAGGAGAAACTCACGCTCGCCTACCACCTCTTCCTACACGATCGTAACGACGAAGCCATCGCGCTCATAGCGGATTGTAAGCGCGATGAGACTGGGGCCAAGATGCAGTTCGATTACCTAACAAGCTACATCCATTTCCTCAAAGGTGAGCCAGCCAAAGCGAAAGAAATCGCACAAATCTGGCTCAAGTCAGCCAAGGCTCCGTGGCTCCAGCGTTTCTCAGATATCGCGACCCAGGCTGAGCAGATTTCCAATGCGGCCTTGCTCAAGCCGCATGAGGTAAACCAACACGCAGATCGTTTCTGGTCAGCCTCATTGAGTAAGGGTAACACACTGAGAATCGAGCACAAACAAATGGAAGACATTGTGGTGCAGGTCTACCCGGTCGACCTTGAGTTTCTCTTTTCTAACTCACCTTTCCTCGACTCCAGCGATGCCAGCTATAAGGCGATCCGCCCACTGCAGGAATTCGTAGTAAAACTGGATGAAGAAAAATCTACCACAGAATTCAAACTCCCTGATGCCTACCAGACTGGCAACCGCTTGTTAGTGATCGATGATGGTGAGAAGGAATGGCTCCACCCACTGCAGAGCACCAAGCTTAGCACCACGATCAATAGTGCCAGTGGAATGCTCCAGTCCCTCTCACAAGGAAAACCGATGCCGCGCTGCTATGTCAAGGTCTACGCTCTCACCGATGACGGTTCTGTAAGCTTCTTTAAAGACGGCCACACCGACCTGCGTGGGATGTTTGACTACCGTAGCCACAACGTCCACGCACCAGCAGACGTTCAGAGCTTTGCGCTGTTCATCAGCCACCCAGAGCTCGGCAGTATTACTAAGATCATCGGGGACGCTAGACCGAACGACAATTTACTTCCTCCTCTAGATTAGTGAGCCATTGCCTTATTTTGTCCTAACACTCCCCATCAAATCATGGTAGAACTTACTTTCTATGCCTGCCACATCGGAAAGATCAATGGAGCAAACGGGGCCCCCGCTGATGGAGCCCCCCGCCATCTCCATACAGGATCTTAGGATCGACTACGGTTCACACCTCGCGGTGGACAACATGAACCTCGATATACCCAAGGGGATCATCTATGGATTAGTCGGTCCAAATGGTGCGGGAAAGACCTCCACCTTCAAAGCTCTCGCCTCCCTTCTCAAGCCCACGATTGGTAAAATATTCATCGATGGCCACGACATCGTCACCCATCAGAGACTCGCGCAGTCCAACATTGGCTACATGCCTGACATGGCTCCCGTGGCATCCGATCTGAAAGTCTGGGAATTCCTCGATATGTTTGCTGGCGCACATGGGCTGAGCGGGAGTGAAAAATCGACGAGAATCGATGAATGCATCGCGATGGTCAACCTCCACTCAGAGTACCATTCCATGTGCAACTCACTCTCACGCGGCATGATGCAAAGACTCGTGTTAGCCAAGACCATGCTCCATCGTCCGCGTCTACTCATCCTCGATGAACCAGCGAGTGGGATGGACATCAAATCAAGGGTCGGTCTGCGTCAGATACTCAGAAACCTTTGTAAAGAAGGCTCCACCGTACTTATCAGCTCGCACATTCTGCCCGAACTCACTGAAATGTGCGACATGTTGGGGATCTTACACCGAGGGAAATTACTCGACTCTGGCAGCGTCCATGGGGTGCTTCACAGAATGACTGGATTGCTCCCCGAAATTCAAATCCGTCTAGCAGTCCCGCCAGGTATGCACTGGAAAGAGTGGCTCGCTGAGCAAGATTTCGTATCCAACATCTTGGGCCAAGATGTCAAAAAATACAGCTTCCACTATGAAGGTGAAGATGACGACCTGGCCGAACTTCTACAGAAAATGGTGGCAGCCGGCTACCTCGTTTGCCGCGTTTCTGAACGCAAACGAAGCCTAGAAGAAATCCTCCTCGATTTAGAATACGACGGTCACTAACCTCCTCTGCCCCACCAATCATGTCCGACAAAGTACAAGCTGAAAGACTCAAGACCCTGCCTCAATGTTGGGAACTATGGAGGAATCCTATTTTCCACCGCTATCGACGCTCGCGCTTACGTCTTAGTTCGTTGATCACGGGAGTTTTACTCTATGGAGGCACCTCCCTGTTATTCTACCTCATGGCACTAGGCTTCACCGTCACTCAGACGGACTTACCCTTTGAGCAAACTGCTGTCTATCCGTTCGGATTCTTGGTTTTACTTCAGATCTTCATCCTAAACTTCGTAGGAACTGGGGAAGTCGCAGCAGGCATGGCTAGAGAATCTGTAGATGAAGTCCTTACTTACCAGCGACTTACTCCTCTCGGTCCCGCCACCAAAATCATAGGTTACCTCTTTGGGCTTCCAGTGAGGCAATTCTATCACTTCATCCTCACCCTCCCCGTAACTATCATCATCATCCTCACGGGTCAAATACCAGCCGAAATATGGATTCCTATTTATGCGGTACTCTTCACTTCTACCTTCATGTTCTACCTGTTAGCCATGTCGGTGGGCTTCATCATGGGAAAACGCTTTTCCGCTCTCATCTCCCAGGGCTTGGTTGCTCTGCTTTATTTCGCTCTCCCCCAGCTCTCAAATTTCGGATTCATCATCTTCGAATACTTTACGATTCGCCCCGCACTTTTCGCAGCTGCTAATAAAATGCTGCCTAAGGTAAAGATGTTTGAGCATGACCAATACGCACTGTTCTATAATTGGGAGGTCTCTCACACCGTCTATTGTATCGTGCTGCAATGTCTGATTGGCTGGGTTTTTTACAGCCTCATGCTGCGCCGCTGGCGGCTAGAAAGCTCTCACCTCCTCAGTAAGGTTCAATGTGTCGCTATCGTCAGCATACTCCACGTCATCATCCTCGGTGGAGTTTGGGCGAACACCTCTAACGGATCCATGTTTGATGTAACAATCCAGGCTCGGACACCAGAGATGGCAATCCTCCAACAAACGATATCCGAAAATGTAGAGCTCATTGCTGCAACCGTTCTCTCGCTCTACGGGTTGATCGGCTTCTCCTTCGCTATACTTCTTCAATACATCTACACCCCAGATAAGTTCCGTTACCTCGCGGGGCTGCGTGAGCGGAAAAATCAAGCTCGGACCCCCTACGCTGTCCTATCGGACTCAGCGAGCGGCATCCCCACTAGTATACTTATCACAGCTATCACCACAGCAGCGTGGCTCATATACAGCGAGCACCTTTCGAGGTCACCTGAAGTAGCGAAATTCATAGCTGGAGAATCATGGGCACCTGTAGATTACATGCTCATCGCTGTCTCTGTGACGACTCTACTCACTCACGGATTTTCGCTCGAGTATCTCGGAAAAAAACTCAACGCCACGATTGCCTGCTTCACATGGGTCATCCCCTTAGCTGTCGCTCTTTTACTTTCTGCATGGAATTTTGGAGAAAAAGCATCGAGTTTTATTTATGGCTTCTCACCTTTATCAATGGATTTTTCTCCAGGCTACATCATGGCAAGTGTCCATAACGCCGAAGATTCCACCCTATTCATCTATGGCTGTAAGGTCGGCATCCTGTTCTACTTGATTATATGCCTCTATTGCCTCAGTAGAATCATCCTTCGTCACAAGCGCTACATGCTACTTCGTGATAGCGTCTAAGGTCTCCCAAAAATAAAATGCAGCTTTTTTAACATTTAATGTAATTTATTTGAATTCTAGTCACGTATCTAAAGTTTAGAACAAACCATCCAAGTGTCATGAAACCCCTCCTATTAGCCACCCTGTTGTCAGCACCGCTCGTCTGGGCGCAGCCGATCCTAAATCTCAGTTCCTCTGAGCTCCTACCAGAAACCCGCTACGAACTCATTTTTGAGCAATCGGTGGTAAGTAAGGGTCAACTCAATCAACCACAAGCGAATACTTACCTGAAAATAAGTCCTAAACTAAGAGGTGAAATCGTCTGGACCCAGCGGAACACCGCCCAATTTCTACCCAGCGAGGCACCCAAGCTAGGCACAAGCTACACCTTTAGCACCACGCATGGAATCAACTACGAAGATGGAAATGGGATACCATCGGTGAAGCTCAAAACGATTTCGACACCGGATTTCAAAACCACCTACCACAGGCGCTATAGCAAGACGAACAACCGGATACCCTCTAGCTATTTGCGATTCAATGACGACATCAAACAAAGCAAGGTCCAAACAAAGTTCTACTACATCAACAAAGAAGGCACCGCAACGCCAGCAGCAGTAAGGCAAGCAAAATGGGCAGACCTAGAAAGCACCTACTATATCAAGCCTAGCTGGCAGCAACGGTTTCAAAACTCGCTCGATAAACGCGCGGGACTTGAGATCAAGGATACCACTGAGTGGGATAAGAACGAACCCATCTCTAATGGACTCATTGTCACTCCAAAGTACCCGCTTTCGATTGGTGATGACTGGACCTTGGTGATGAAGAAGAACACTCCCAA
>CAXMPP010000154.1:0-5412 GCA_964195395.1 uncultured Thermodesulfobacteriota bacterium | reverse complement strand
TGATGGTGATTTCCTACATCGGGCGATCCAGCATGCGGATCTGGTGCTCAATGTCGGCCACGATGTGGTGGAAAAGCCACCATTCTTCATGGGGGCGAAACGGATAGAGGTAGTGCACATTAATTTCAATTCGGCGCGGGTCGATGCCGTCTATCATCCACAGACTGAGGTCGTGGGGGATATTGCTAACAGCATCTGGCAGCTTAATGCGGCGCTGACTCCTCAGGCTTGTTGGAATTTCAAATACTTTGATCACATTCGCGAGGCACTGGCTGAGCACATGCTAGATGGTACTGATGATTGTTGCTTCCCGCTCAAACCGCAAAGAGTGGTGGCAGATGTGAGAAATGCAGTTTCTGATTGTGGGATTATTGCTCTAGATAATGGGATGTATAAAATTTGGTTCGCTCGGAATTACCGAGCGTTCTGCCCTAACACAGTCTTGCTAGACAACGCTCTAGCGACAATGGGTGCGGGCTTACCCTCTGCTATTGCGGCAAAGTTGGTACACCCTAACCGTGATGTGACTGCCATTTGTGGTGACGGCGGTTTTATGATGAACTCCCAAGAGATGGAGACTGCAATGCGACTAGGTCTAGATCTGGTCGTCCTCGTGCTCAATGACAATGGCTTTGGGATGATAAAGTGGAAGCAAGCGAATATGGGATTTGACGACTGGGGGTTAGAATTTAGTAACCCAGACTTTGTTAAATATGCCGAGAGCTATGGAGCGGCGGAGCACCGCATCGCTGGGGCGAATGCTTTAGAGCCATTGCTGAAGAAATGCCATGCTGAGGGTGGCCTACATTTGATAGAAGTACCTATCGACTATTCTGATAGTGATCGCATACTCAACCACGAGATCAAATCGATGAGTGCTCAACTCTAATTTGCTCTAACTCCGAGACCATGAAATCACGTTATCCCTACTACCTAGCCAATCGTGCAGTGTACGCTAATGAAGACCTGGAGTTGTTTGATAAATTCACAGGCGAATTAGTCAGTAAAGTAGCGATGGCGGATGAGCAGGCGATCGATCAAGCAATCGCTGCTGCACAATCAGCGAGTCCAGCCATGGCGGCATTTCCTCCGTACGCGCGGCAGGCCGTTTTACAACATTGTGTGAAGCGATTTGGGGAAAAATATGAGGAACTGGCGATGGCACTTTGTGTCGAGGCGGGCAAACCGATTAAGGATAGCCGAACAGAAGTCACACGCTTGATAGATACTTTTCGGATTGCGGCAGAAGAGTCTGTTAGAATCCAAGGCGAAGTCCAAGAGTTACAAATTTCTGAGAGAACGAATGGCTACACTGGTATGTGGAAGCGTGTGCCTATTGGGCCATGTTCTTTCATTTCACCATTCAATTTCCCTCTCAACTTGGCAGCACACAAGATAGCTCCGGCTATTGCTGCAGGTTGCCCATTCGTCCTCAAACCAGCGAGCCTTACGCCTGTGGGAGCTATTCTGATTGGCGAGGTGTTGGCTGAAACAGATCTACCCGAGGGGGCGTTTTCTATCCTGCCGTGTAGGAGGGAAGGGGCTGAGCTTTTCACTGTCGACGAACGACTCAAGCTTTTGAGCTTTACTGGTTCACCGGCGGTCGGCTGGGATTTGAAATCAAAGGCTGGTAAAAAGAAGGTGGTGTTAGAGCTTGGCGGGAACGCGGCATGTGTCGTCGATCATGATGCTGACCTTGGGGATGCCATCGATCGCATCATCGTCGGTGCGTTTTATCAATCGGGCCAATCATGTATCAGCGTCCAACGGGTGATCATCCACCAAAGTCTTTATTCCAGCTTCGTCTCCGCATTCATCGGTGCTACGAAGCAATTGGTTTGTGGCGACCCAAAGAATGAGGAAACCTTCATTGGCCCGATGATTTCCGAGAAGGAAGCCACTAGGCTCTCAAACTGGATCGATGAAGCTGTACTAGATGGTGCGCAATTGCTGACAGGCGGTGAACGCTATGGCGCGATGCTTAGCCCTGCAGTGTTAGAAAATGTGCCTAAGCAATCGGCTCTGTATCGAGAAGAAGCCTTTGGGCCAGCTGTCATTTGAGTAGCTTTGATGACTTTGATGAGGCGCTGGTAGAAGTGAATGATAGCAAGTTTGGTCTGCAGGCTGGCATCTTTACTCGGGATATTTACAAGGCTCACAAAGCTTGGGATACGCTTGAAGTTGGCGGGGTTGTTATTGGCGATGTTCCATCGTGGAGAGTCGACAATATGCCCTACGGTGGCGTGAAGGACTCTGGGTTGGGACGTGAAGGAATCCGCTTCGCTATCGAAGATATGACCGAGATCCGCAATTTTATTTTACGCAAGCCATAGGGGCTGCTCCTGCAACTAGAAGAACAAGATTACTTGTCTCTCTTTGCTTTGGCTACATAGTCTGCTTTGGTGCGGGTCTGTAGAGCTTTAAGCTTACTCCAGTCCTTCGGTGTTGGGTCAAAGTTGAGGATGCGAATTTCTTTTGGCTGCATGAGTATCTCAAAGCTGTCGCCAAAATTGTAACTCTTTTTGAGCCCAGTGAGACTATCTGACAGGGGTGATGTTAGGTAGTACTTCTTTTGTCCTAGGATCAAGCCGAACTCACGGTCGAGTGTGACAGTGTAGGATTTAGCTTTTTCCGATGGGTTGTGGACACTGATGTATCCGCGACTTTTATTCCAAGCAGTAAAGCCATAGACATCACCCGCTTTAGGTGCGCCACCATGCATTCTTGAACGTAAGAAGGTAGGGAAGACATCTTCTACCCAGAGTAGACCTTCAGCCAGCACATCCCAGTCGTAGTCGACTAAATTGAAGGTCTTAAGGTAGAGTTCCACAAATCCAGTGCCACGGGACATGTTCATGTAGAGGTATTTTCTGAAGGTGTCTTTGGTCTCGTGATTTTTCGTCTTCTTTGGCTCGTGGTTAAACAACGAGTTCATTGGGTAGTGGGTTTTCTCCTTAACCCAAATGTTGTGGTAGACTTCGTCGCGGTAGACTAGCTCGCCAGTTCGGCCAGCACCACCCGCTGCATCGCCAGCATTGATCATCCAGACCGAGTCACAATGCATCAACCACCATGGGCTGAGGTATGCTCCGTTAGATATGACAATATAGACATCGGGATTGGCTTCAGCCATGCCCTTGAAGATCTTCATCATCCGTTCAGAACCGACAGTGAGATAGTAGGACTTCAGTTCATCGTATTTTGAGTCATTGAGTCGTTTGTCATCTGAGCCCCAACCTTTGGTGCCGAGTTGGGGCATGGTAGGTACGCCATTGGCTGCCCCATCGATGTCAAAGTCACGTAGATTGAGGTGACCAAAAAGTCCGTCTAACTTGAAATAGGTAACTTTCTCCTTTGTGAGCTCGACCATTCTTTTATCGAGCATTTCCATGTACTTGGTGTTCGCTAGAGACATGTAGTTATTGAGACCGCCCCAACCTTTGGTGCGCATGGCTGGTACCGCACCGCGCGCTCCAAAATTGCACCCAGGGCTCATCCAAATTCCTAGTGTTGATTGAGCATTTTCGACAGCTGTCTGGCTCGCCTCAAAGTGGGTGTCAAACTTGCCGTTGACCTTCCATACTTGATCCGACCAATCGGACTTCCCGTTGGAGTCCTGCCAACCGTCATCGATCACAAAGGCTTTGAGTGGCGAGACCCCACGCTTGACGCAAAGCTCATCATTGACCTTGTTGACACTCTTAGCGAATGATTCTTTCGAGACTCTTCCACCGTAGTCAAACCAAGAATTGTACTGAGTTTGCAGTCGGAGTGGGCGCACACGGATCTCATTGATGTAGTCGTAGAATGCGTCTGAGTTGAATTTCGGGTCATCACTGACGCCGAATACCGAAGCATAAGTGGAGTAGGTTTTACCGGCTTCTAGCATCCGGCCGTAGAGATAGCCGCAACGTAATTTTTCTCCATCCACATAGTTGAGTGATGCTGGGAATTCAGTTCCCCAGAAGGTGGCTGTCTGAGTGGTGAAGAGTGGCTGACCTAGTCCAGGTTTCCACTGCGATGGTGCTTCCGAGGTGATTTTTTTCGTTTGGTACGGTTGCTCAGCGTCCGCTAATGAGATGGCATCCACATCGATGCGCTCGAGACAGATTGCTTTATCAGATGTGATGTTGAGCTGCTTTCTAAGGTAGAATGCTTGCTTGCTGAGAGAATAGATGACATCGATCGTGAGCCCATTTTTCTTATTCTCTAGTGACACGACTAATTCCTCGGGGCTACTTTTTTTAGCAGAGATCACAGAGAAGTCCTTCGATGTGAGAATGAAATCTGTCTCGGGTTTATCTGTGCCTTGAGAGAGTCTGAGTGAAAATTCTGCACAGGCAGTAGGGGTGAGTGTTTTCTCCGCAAGCTTGTTGTGAATTTGTGTGGTTACCAGAGAGTTATTGTCAGTGGATAAGGTGCGCTTAAGATACTGATTCTCTATCACCAATGTTTCGGCGCAGAGAGGGCTGACCGCTAGAGTCGTGAGTAGCGGCATGCGTAGGTGTTTTAGTGTCAGCATAGTAAGTTCGTCTATTGTCCCAAACAGCAGATTGCTGAGCGACTTGATAAAAAAGTCGCTGCTTTGCAGTCATTTATCAACCACTGAAAGCCATTTTTGCTGACTTTTCCGACTTTGAGTAAACTCAGCTAGCGGTCAATCATTACGGATGCTGAGATTACCTATGACGAGGTGATGGCAATTTGGCTTATTGGAAACTATAGTAATGGTGTGTTTGAGGCTGCTCAGGATGACATCAAGTCCTACATGAAGATGGAACCATCTAGAGAAAACTGTCTAGGCTTACTCAATGCGTGCAGGGCGGATTGATTCATTTTAGAGTTTGGGTGCTCGGCGATTTCTCGTCTAAATAAAAATTAATGCCATGATTGTAATCGCCATGGCTGGACTAGTTAGCTAACACATTGGTCATGCGTTTGGTGTCGTTTTTAAAGAGGGGGCTGAAATGGGTTCTCAGATTTGTCTTCAGCAAAAAGTTTATGCTGCGTGCTACTATTCTTCTGGCAGTACTATTATCGACTTTTTGTCTTACGCGCTACTTTTACAATAAGTGCGCATGGGATCGCTGGGATACCTTGGAGGTGACGGCTACCGAGGTCTATGACTTAGACCGAGAAAATCGTTTCTATGAGGTAGCGTCTGAACTGGATTTCTTTGATGATCCTTTCATCAAGAGTAATCTATTGATGCGGCGGGAGGCTGACGAGGTAGGAATGGATGACGTTAGAACTATTATTGTCAGTAAATATGAGGATTCGTTTCCATATGATGAAAAAGACATTCGCATGTGGATTCCGGGTGAACAGTTCGAAACTAAAAAGGAAGCAGCTTCATCTTTGTTAGCATTATTGGACCCTTTTGCTGAAGATGCTAGAAAAGTTGCGCAGGTC
>CAXMPP010000153.1:0-5567 GCA_964195395.1 uncultured Thermodesulfobacteriota bacterium | reverse complement strand
GCAGAAGCGCACAATCCTAGATATATCAATGCCAATAGTGGGGGATATGCCCACTGAGCAGGTGACGGATGTGCGGACCGTTTTAGCTCTTTCAAAGGAAGGTGAGATCACCTTGGATAGCGTCAAGGTCCACCAAGATCTTCTAGTGGATTACCTGATCGAGATCAAAAAGCTGGATCGGAAGCTCGAATTAGAGATGGATAAGCAAGTTAGGCTTGAACAAATGATCATGATATCCGAGGCATTGACCAAGGCCGGCTTCGAAACTAACTTGCCGACCCGCGTACGCGACACTAAGCAAACCACAGATTCATGATTTTAGATATTATGCAGTTTGGAGAACCCGTTCTCCGTAAGAAATGTAAGCCAGTTGAGAAAATTGATACTGAGCTTGAGTCCTTCGTTCAGCAAATGATCGAGACTATGATTGATGCCGAAGGAGTTGGGCTTGCTGCTCCACAGGTGGGTGCGGATATTCGCTTGGCAATCGTCGATACGGCTCATGATCCAGAGTGTGTCACTTTCTTTAAGGTCAATGGCGAAGATGCTAAGATGGAGGATTTCATGCCACTCGTTTTCATCAATCCTCAGTTAGAGTTTTCAGGTCCACAGGAAACAGATATGGAGGGGTGTCTAAGCATCCAGGAAATTCGAGCTAAGGTGAAACGCCGTGCCATTGTGAAAGCTACTTTACCCCAGTTAGACGGTTCCGTCCTAGTGGTCGAAACCGACGGTCTTTGCTCCCGTGCCATCCAGCACGAGGTCGATCACCTCAATGGTATTTTATTTACGGACCGTATCAGTTCCTCCACTAAGTCGAGGCTCAAGCGAAAACTCAAGAATCTCGCTGAAACAAAATGGGAATACCCATCCCAACAAGAAGATAAGTAGGCAGCCAATTTGTCTACTGAGGTCTTTCTCATTCGATAAATTGTTGGTTCTAGTCTAACTGAGAAACTAGATCTACTGACGCCATAGATAATTGTAGAGCATAAGTGTGCTCTGCAAGCTCCGTCAGAAACTTGATTTTAAATGACTTCCGTATATTTCGAGGGAAGCAAGTGTCATTTTGTTTGAAAATTAGAGTCGACGAGACTCTTTGAATTTTTTTATGGTATAGGATTGCTATTTGTATGTCGTAGATCCAAGTTCTCTTTATGCATCCTGATGTAGCACCACTCGTAGAAGCTGGGCGGATTTCTCAAGAAATCGGCACACGATTATCACAACTTGCCCCAGGGCAGTATTGTCTCCACAAAAGCTGGGGAGCAGGCAAAGTCACTGATTGGGATATCCGCAGTGGCAAAATCACGATTGATTTCGAGAAGAATGAAGATCAGACCATGGGTCTTCAGCTAGCTATTGCTAAGACTGAAGCACTTGCTGCAGATCACTTCCGCGCTCAGAAGTTAGAAGCGATGGAGGAACTCCGCGAGTTGTCCGTTAGTGACCCAGTAGAGCTCGTTCGTCGTACTCTCAAGAGTAATGGTGGTACAATGAAGATCGATCAGCTGGAACGTGAACTGATTGGTTCAGTTGTTCCTGAAGAGAACTACAAAAAGTGGTGGGATGGTGCAAAGAAGCTCCTTCGTGCCAGCCGTGCAGCAGTTGTACCAACAAAGCGTACTGAGCCATTAGTGCTCCGCGATGAGAATGTGTCACCAACTGATTCATTGTTACAGGACTTCGACGCCGCTCGCGATTTTAAGGCGAAAGCCCGCGCTCTCGAAGCCATCATTAAAGATTTTAAACACTTCAAAGGAAATGTCGAAGCCCAAGAAGCAATCAACCAAAGCATCGATGATTCCGTGCGTAAGGGAATGAAGCTTCACCTTGGGCAAGCGCTCGACCTGTTGGTTGGCCGCGACGAGCTTATGGCTGTTTCTGATGATCTTGAACTCGATGCCTCTGCGCTCCGTGTTTCAGATGTCATTGCTAACGAAGGTGCCAAAATTGGTGTCGAGCTAGGATCACTTCCAGCAGCTCGTCAGCGTATGGTTTTCGAAGCTTATCCTGCCGCTTTTGGTGATACATGGGTGAAAGAGTTACTCGCTATTTTTGATGTCGTAGGACCACGTGGTCTTGCTGAAATTGCCAAGCTTCTCATCGAAGCTGATGAAGAGGCAGATCTCTACACTTTCCTACGCAGACATATTGGCGGACGTATTCTCGGAGCAGATTCGCTTCTTTGGGTTTGCCGCGAGCGCAAGAAGTCCGCTGAGTCCGTGTTCGACGTAGAAGTCGGTAACGCTATCCTCAGCCTACTTGAGCGTGATGTTATGGATGACGGCCCTCGTAAGAGCAGCCGCCTGCAGTCCTACTTCATGGAAGACCGCACGCTCATTCCTGACTTGCTAGAAAAATCAGATGTCAATGAAGCACGCAGTTTTGCACGTAAATTACATCAGTCACAAATCTTTGCAGAACTCGACCGCAAGTCATTGATGGCTCGTGTTATCAAGGCCTGCCCTGCAACTCAAGAGTTAGTAAATAGCGATGGAGCAGAGAAGAAAGACGATGGCGTTATCTCATCATGGGATAGCATCACCAAACGCAAGTCTGATCTCGAAGATCTCGTTACTAACCAAATCCCTCAGAATCGTGAGGAAATCAAGGTTGCTCGTTCTTACGGTGATCTCCGTGAGAATGCCGAGTACCACATGGCTAAAGACTACCAGAAGGTGCTTATGCGTCGTCAGGCAGACATGGAAATCTCTCTCTCTAGCGTTCAAGGCACTGACTTCTCAAGCGTAGACACTGCAGAAGTTAACATCGGTACCGTCATCCAGTTCGAAGGCTCTGTCACATACACAGTTCTTGGAGCATGGGATTCTGACACTGATAACAATGTTATCTCTTATCTTTCTGAGTTAGGTAACAGCATGCTAGGTCTTAAGGTTGGCGATTCAGTTAAGGTGCAGTCAGTTGAAATGACTATAGCCAAGATCGAAGCCTACAATAAAGGCTAACACCCATTTTATAAGAGGAATGCATAGAGTGCATTGCTTTTGATTGAGCTCTCAGATGAGAGCTCAAACTACCAACATATGGCTCATCAGCACATTTGAGCCCAAACACATTAACCAAAATTATGGAATTCACAGCAATTGAAGATATTCGCGCACGCGAAATCATTGACTCCCGTGGTAACCCAACTGTAGAAGTTGACGTTACTCTAGCAGACGGCTCATTCGGCCGCGCAGCAGTACCTAGTGGCGCGTCCACTGGTGAGCACGAAGCTTGCGAACTTCGCGATGGCGACAAGTCACGCTACCTCGGTAAAGGCGTTGCTAACGCAGTTGCTAACGTCAACGAAAAGATCACACCTGAGCTTATCGGCCTCGACGCAACAGACCAAGCGCTCATCGACCGTACCATGATCGAGCTCGACGGAACTAAGAACAAGAACAACCTCGGCGCAAACGCGATCCTCGGTGTTTCTCTAGCAGTAGCACACGCAGCTGCAGCTTCTTGTGACCTACCACTATTCAAATACCTTGGCGGTCCTAACGCAAAGGTTCTTCCAGTACCAATGATGAACATCATCAATGGTGGTTCACACTCTGATGCGCCTATCGCATTCCAAGAGTTCATGATCCGTCCAATCGGTGCTCCAACTTTCAAGGAAGCTGTCCGTATGGGTGCTGAAGTATTCCACAGCCTCAAGAAGGTTCTTCACGACCGTGGTCTTAGCACTGCGGTAGGTGACGAAGGTGGATTCGCTCCAACATTCGATGGAACTATCGACGCTCTCGACACAGTTTCTCTCGCAGTAGAGAAAGCTGGTTACGTTGTAGGCAAAGACATCACATTCGCTCTCGACTGTGCTGCTTCTGAGTTCTTTGAAGACGGTGTATACAACTACGCTAAATTCGAAGGCGAAGGTGGCCAAAAACTAACTTCTGAGCAGCAGGCTACATTCCTTGCTGAACTCGTTGAGAAATACCCAATCGATTCTATCGAAGACGGTTGCGACGAGAACGACTGGGATGGGTGGAAAGCACTCACTGACGCTATCGGCGACAAGGTTCAGATCGTGGGTGACGACCTTTTCGTAACTAACGTTGATTTCCTCAAGAAGGGAATCGAGCTTGGCGTTGCTAACTCTATTCTCATCAAGGTGAACCAAATCGGTACACTCACAGAGACTTTCGATGCTATCGAGCTCGGTAAAATCAATGGTTACAATTCTGTCATCTCTCACCGTTCCGGTGAAACAGAAGACAACACCATCGCTGACATCGCTGTTGCGACGAACGCTGGTCAAATCAAAACTGGCTCAATGAGTCGCTCAGACAGGATTGCAAAGTACAACCAGCTTCTTCGTATCGAAGAAAAGTTGGGAGCAAATGCAATATACGCTGGAACTCTCTAAAGAATTCTGCTAAGGATTTTAGATCCCTATTTTTCCTCATGGTCTGAAAGGACCATGAGGATTTTTTTGTATCATAGATAATGCGCTAACAATGCGCACTCAAATTCCCCAGAATGGCAAGAGTAACCACAGTTAGAATCCGCACCCGACGTCATGCCGACAGTCGCATGTGCGCGCGTACTCAAGTGTTGCGTAAGCTCAACGTGGTAAGTTTTTATGTTTTGGTTATTTTTGCATGTCTTGGAGTCATAGCAACCTGCCTCCCCGAATTCAGATGCCTTCAATCGTCTGAGGGAGAATTGGCCAAAGTTCAAGAGGATGAGTTAGCTATGAATGCCCGCGTTGACCAACAGCTTCGTGAATACCGAGCATTAGAGCAAGATCCGAACTTCTTAGAAATCTATGGACGCGATCGACTTGATCTCTACAAAAAAGGCGAGAGGGTTTTCCGTTTTTCCCGTGACAAGAGTTTGTAGCTTATAAGTAGTCATCTTGATGTGATTACTTCTGTAAATATAAGAGTGTTTTACCCCTCTATCAAGTAGTCATGGCAATCCTCTGCTAGTTCTAGGGCGCAATCAATGAGTGCTAGGTGGCTGTAGGCTTGAGGGAAATTTCCTAGGTGACGTTTGGTGACGAAGTCTAGGTCTTCGCCGTAGAGTCCATTAGGATTGGCGTATCCTAACAAGGTGTGAAACCGTTCTTTTGCTTCCTTTCGTTTACCTGAGCGGGCAAGAGCTTTAACCATCCAAAATGAGCAGACGGTGAATGCGCTCGAGGGTTCACCAAAATCATCGTGATTGCGGTAACGATACATTAGACCGTCGCGGCAGAGTACTTTATCGCTTAGCTCAACGGTAGAGATGAAGCGTGTGTCCATAGGATCTATGAAGCCATATTCAGCCATCAGCAGGTTAGCCGAGTCGAGATCGGTGCTGTCGTAGGTTTGGGTGAATGCTTTGATTTCATTATTCCAGCCTTTCGAACAGACGTCGTGGTGGATTTCCTCTCTCAATGTACGGTGAGCGTCGACCCAAGTATGTTTTCCTAGGCGCTCGGCAATTTTGATCGCTCTATCGACTGCGACCCAGCAAAGGACTTTGGAGAAGACAAAGTGTCTTTCATCGCCACGAATTTCCCAAATGCCGCGGTCAGGTTGTTGCCAATATTCCTCGACAGTTTTGATGATTGA
>CAXMPP010000152.1:0-5603 GCA_964195395.1 uncultured Thermodesulfobacteriota bacterium | reverse complement strand
GTGACCTCCCCAACGGCATAGCTAGATCCCTCAATATCCTCTTCACCAGAGAACTCCCAAGCCTGGACATCATCATAACTAAACTCAGTCACCTCTCCTGCTTTTACACTCTTCTGCATCACAGCAACAACGTCCGCATCGCTCATCTGCTTACTGGTCTCAGGTGCGGTCACCTCTATGACCTCATCCACTACTGGCTCTTCAATCACCTCTTGCGCATCTGGCTCCGCTGGAGCTGCCACAACATTCTCGACTACCACGGGTGGTGTCACAGCTTTAGGAGTAGTTTTTTCAACACCTACCTCAGTATTCACCTTAGCCTTAGGCAATTTATCCTCCACTAAAGGCAACACAACTGGGTGAGCAACATAGCCTATTGCCAGAAAAATCAGGATCATGAGGAAAGATGAAGAGTTCATTGATGCATTCATTATCAGCTTCAGCCCTGTTTTCCAGTTCATTCTTTGAGAAACTCCGCCCGAAAATATCTTTCCTAACTTCTATAAATATTGACCTCCCCCTCTCCCTGCCCATTCTCCACCCATGGCTTCTTCTGAAAAGCGTCTCTTCTTACTCGATGGTATGGCATTAGTGTACCGCGCGCACTTCGCTCTAATTCGTAACCCTATCTATAATAGTAAGGGCATGAACACCTCCGCAGTCTTCGGCTTCATGAATACTCTGCTCGACATCCTCGACAAGCAGCGGCCGACCCACCTCGGTGTCGCATTCGACACCAAAGAACCTACGCCGCGTCACAAAATTTTCCCTGAGTACAAAGCGCACCGCGATGCCATGCCTGAAGACCTCGCCAAAGCCATCCCCGAGGTCAAGCGCCTACTCCATGCATTCAACATCCCAGTGATAGAACTCCCGGGCTTCGAGGCCGACGACATCATTGGCACTCTCGCCCACAAGGCTGACCAAGAAGGATCCTACCACACCTACATGGTGACACCGGATAAAGACTACGCTCAGCTAGTCAGCCCCACCACCACCATGTGGAAACCTGGTCGCAAGGGCTCCGACACCGAACTCCTTGATGTCCCCGCAATTCTTGAAAATTGGCAAATTGACGACCCGAAGCAAGTGATCGACGTGCTCGCTCTCTGGGGCGATGCTTCAGACAACATCCCTGGCGTCCCTGGCATTGGCGAAAAGACAGCCAAGAAGTTAGTCAAGCAATTCGGCTCAGTCGAAAAACTCCTCGAGTCCACCGATCAGCTCAAAGGCAAGCAGAAGGAAAATGTGGAGAACAACAAAGAGCAAGCTCTGCTCTCTAAGATCCTCACAACCATCATTCTTGACGTTCCAGTCGAAACGACCTTCGAGGAACTCCTCCTTGAAAACCGCGATGACGACGCAGTGAAATCACTTTTCACCGAACTTGAATTCAGTGCACTGGGAAAACGGCTCTATGGAAATGATTTCCAGTCGGGCCGAGGCCACACCTCGGCAGCAGTCGCCGAACAACCAGAACTCCTACAAGCAGCGCTCAAGACCTTCTCAGATTTCAAGACTCACTATACTATAGTCAATACCCCTGCAGCTCTCGAAAAAGTCAGCAAACTCCTCAACGGACAAGACCTGTTCTGTTTCGACCTAGAAACCACATCGCTCAACCCACGCATCGCCAAAGTCCTCGGTGTAGCCCTCAGCTGGAAAGCGCGCGAAGCCTACTTCGTAGCGCCATCAGCAGATCTGAGCATTGCCGAGATCCTCGACGCCTTGCGCCCGGCGCTCACATCCAAAGCCACCAAGATCGGCCACAACCTCAAGTACGACCTCTCCGTCCTGCTCGCTCAAGGCCTAGATGCTGCGCCACCCTATTTCGACACCATGTTAGCTCATGCGTTGGTCGAACCGGATCAACGCCACAACATGGACTACCTAGCGGAGTCAATGCTCGGTTACACTCCCATCAAGCTCAGCGAAATTGCAGATAAAGTAGAACAGCAAGTCGTAGCGGAAAGCGCCGATGACGACCTCTTTAGCTTCGCCGAAAAGAAGGATAAACCGAAAAAGAAAAAGAAGAACCACATCGACATGTCGATCATTCCTTCCGAAGCACTCACCGACTACGCCTGTGAAGACGCCGACGTCACATTCCAACTCGCAGAGCTCCTTGCCAACCAACTCGAAGAATCTGGGCAGTCCGAGATCTTTTACGAGATCGAGTCCCCTCTCCTTCCCGTCCTCGTACGCATCGAGCATGAAGGCATTTCAGTCAACCTTGAGAGCCTCAAGGTGATTGGCCAAACTCTAGGCAAAAAGCTTGAGACTCTCACAGTCGATATCTACGAACAAGCTGGCAAAGAATTTAACCTCAACTCACCAAAGCAACTCGGCGAAATTCTCTTCGGCGAAATGGAACTCGTCGAGAAGCCTAAGAAGACCAAGACCGGCCAATTCAAGACTGACGAGTCAACCCTCTCAGCACTTGCGTCGAAGCACCCGATCATCGCCAACATTCTTGAATACCGCGAAGCCTCGAAACTCAAATCAACCTATGTCGACGCCCTACCCGAGCACATCTGCTCGAGCGATGGCCGCATCCACACCCATCTGCATCAACTAATGACTGCCACCGGCCGTCTCGCCTCCTCAGATCCAAACCTGCAAAACATTCCAGTGCGCAGCGAAGCCGGCCGTGAAATCCGCAAAGCCTTCATCCCACGCAGTGCCGACTTCACCCTTCTCGCTTGCGACTACTCGCAGGTGGAACTCCGAGTCATGGCCGCCATCGCTGGCGACGACGCGATGATTCAAGCCTTCCAGCAAGACCTCGATATCCACACCGCCACTGCCGCCCGCGTCTACGGAGTCGGTCTCGATGAAGTCACCCGTGACATGCGCTCGGCCGCCAAGATGGTCAACTTCGGCATCATCTATGGCATCTCCGCCTTCGGACTCTCCCAGCGACTCGGCATCCCACGCGCAGAAGCAGCCAGCATCATCGATTCCTACTTCGAACAATATCCAGCCATCAAAACCTTCATGGACAATACCATGGAGCAGGCCGCGAAAGACGGCTACGTCGAAACTCTCGGAGGCCGCCGCCGTATCCTCCGCGACATCAGCTCACGCAATGGCATGATCCGCAAAAATGCCGAGCGTGCCGCCATCAACACCCCAATCCAAGGAACCGGCGCCGACATGATCAAACTAGCCATGGTAAAGGTCGACAAAATCCTCCGCGACGGCAACTACCGCTCAAAAATGATCCTCCAAGTCCACGATGAACTCATCTTCGACCTCGCACTCGACGAAAAAGACACGCTCATCCCATTGATAACCGAAGCCATGGAAACCGCCCTAGCACTCCCCCACAACGTCCCAACCAAAGCAGACTCCGGCACCGGCAACAACTGGCTCGAAGCTCACTAGACGTAGAAGAGGGCTTCCAGCCTCTTTGAAAGATAACAGTAGAAGAGGCAAGATGACTATTCTACACTCCACACATCCATGACCCGTTCCTACAATGCAGCGACTTTTAGAGCGCTCCCAGTGTTTACAGTTTTCAGAGAAATTTAAGCCAATAGTGCCTAAAAAAACAGCTGCGGACACTAAAAATGAACAAGTTGGTAAAATTCCTCTCGCTAAAATCGAAAATACGTTTAACGGTAATTGAGACGACAATCTTCGATTACCGTCACCTCACTATCCAAGCGGTGAATTGGAATAGTGTTTTTTATAACATCTCACCGAAATAATTAAAACAATAACATGAGTAAAGGTACAGTAAAGTGGTTCAACGCAGACAAAGGCTTCGGCTTCATTTCACCTGAAGACGGAAGTAACGACTTGTTCGTTCACCATTCAGAAATTCAATCCGGAGACGGATACGCAACATTGAATGACGGCCAAGCCGTTGAGTTCGAAGTTGGACAAGGCCAAAAAGGCCCTTGCGCGAACAAAGTAACTCCAGTTTAGTTCGCTGCACATAACAAATTTGGTAATGGGCCAGTCACAAGCGTGGCTATGCCACAAGCTGTCCCATTCCAAAGGCGTTATTTTCTAAATAATTCATTCATTTGAATAACTCGCCAGCGATCGAGTCCGGGTTTCATTACCTGATATCGCTAGATACAGCGCATTTATGCGCTGTTCTTATGTCTACTCAAATCCTGATCCACCCCAGTAAAAATCAGGTATGTCGAGCCGGAACCCGTGCGTTCCCCGCATTTCTCGAACTGTTAAAGTCTGACAAAACCTGAGGCCTACTACTTTTAGAGGACCGATTATGAAAAACTTCCTAAGCCATACTCTCCTCATTCTTTGCTCCTTACTTCTGAGCACAAATTTAAAAGCCGACGACTCTAGAGAGAAAATTCTCATGGTTGTTACCAACCACGCCAAAATGCCGAACGGCCAGGCCACAGGATTCTGGCTTTCTGAGGTGTCACACCCATGGGCTCGCTTCACCAAGGCCGGATTCTCCGTCGATTTCGCTAGTCCCACTGGCGGCAATGCTCCTATCGACCCTCGCAGCAAGGACCTAAGCGACCCCGACAACAAACGATTTCTAGAAAGCAAAGGATCGCTCGGAGCTTTAGCAAACACCCCAGCTATCAAGAACCTTAATGCCGACGACTACCGCGCAGTCTTTTTTGCTGGTGGCCACGGCACCATGTGGGACTTTCCTGAGGCCCCTGGACTCTCGTCGCTAGCTGGCAAAATATACAGCAATAAGGGTGTGGTTGCAGCAGTCTGTCACGGCCCGGCAGCGTTGATCAACATCAAGCTCCCCGATGGATCGCTCCTCATCGACGGAAAAAAACTCACCGCTTTCACAAACTCCGAAGAAGAAGCAGTAGGCCTCACTAAGTCCGTCCCCTTCCTACTAGAAAGTAAGCTCAAAACACAAGGAGCTATCTACCAATCCGGCCCCGACTTCCAAGCGTTCACTGTCACCTCCGAACGCCTCGTCACCGGTCAAAATCCAGCCTCGGCAGCCCCCTCAGCTGAAGCTGTCATCAAGCTCCTAAAAAAGTAGAATTCGC
This sequence comes from uncultured Thermodesulfobacteriota bacterium, assembly GCA_964195395.1. Taxonomy (GTDB): domain Bacteria; phylum Verrucomicrobiota; class Verrucomicrobiia; order Verrucomicrobiales; family Akkermansiaceae; genus Rubritalea. The sequence goes on along the minus strand of CAXMPP010000152.1, from coordinate 600 downwards.
TCCCCCCCTCGTGGTCAGTAAACTCCTTCTCGATAGACGCCTTTGCCTAGCCTTCACACTTGGCAGTGCTATTTATCTGCTTGCTCACCTCTGTGGTGTTAACCTCTTAGAATGCCCGATACTGAAACTATTTGGTAAACCCTGCCCAGGCTGCGGAATGACTCGAGCAGTCAACTCCCTCACTCACGGCGAATGGAAACTCTCCCTCCAACAACACCTCCTTGCCATCCCCTATCTCATTCTCTTTTCCCTCATTGGACTTGCTGCAATCCTGCCTGACAAACACCGCGACTCATTCGCTAAAATTGTCCAGTCCACTGAAAATCGCACTTATTGGCCACACCTCCTCGCAGCCTCCACTGTCGCATACTTCTTGACGCGATTAGTTATTTATTATTAATGGGTAATGAGCCTAAACTAACAAAATACCATTATGCAAATTATAGCTTCCCTAGCCACTGTTGGATCCCTCGTATGCTGGATCATGACTCTCATCAAAATGTTCGAAAATGATAAAATCCTCTTGGCCATTCTAGGCATCCTCTGTCCCCTCTGGGCTTTTATTTGGGGGTGGATGAATAAAGACAAGGCAGCGCACCC
>CAXMPP010000151.1:0-5620 GCA_964195395.1 uncultured Thermodesulfobacteriota bacterium | reverse complement strand
TGGATACCTACCTGCACATCATCCACACGCTTGAGCATCGCAGCTCCAGTGTCGGGGTCGATGTCTTCATCCGGAAAATCAATGTAGGCTTCTATATGAGCAACCACGCCCAACAATATCTCGCGAAGCGCTTCCGATTGGTCGCCTAGCTTCCCCTGCAGTTGCTCGTGCGCAGCACGCATCGCCATGTCGGTCTGAGCCGAGATGAGATCCATGATCGCCTCAGCTTGCGTCAGGTCCAGCTTACCATTCTCAAAGGCTCGGCGGCACGTCGAGTGACCAGCACTCCACCGTGACAAGCGAACTCGACCACATCTTCCCCCGTGAAGCTACGTGGCCCTTGAAACACTGTCGCCAACACCTCATCCACAACATCAGCGTCCGCATTGAGCACCTTGCCCAGAACTGCGTAGCGCTCGGGTTGGCTTTCCAGACCACCTTTACAGCGCAAAGCCTTGGCAGACAGGCTGATAGCATCTGGCCCGCTCACACGAATCAGCGAAACAGCTCCAACTCCTGGAGCGGTAGCAATAGCAGCTACTGTGTCACCGGTAATCATTAGAGCACCTGGTCAAGGACTTCGAGACAACGAGCATTTTCCTGAGGAGTGCCGATGGAGATTCGCAACCAGCCTGGGAGTTTGTAGCCCCGCATCGCACGGACAATCACTCCTTGCTTTAGCATCTCAGCAAACACTCTGTCGCCGTCCCCCACCTCTACGAGGATGAAGTTAGCAACCGAGGGCACGTAGTTCATGCCACGCTGTTGGAAAGCGGCTTCGTAAAAGGCCAGCCCTTCGTTGTTATTAGCAACGGTGTTTACCACGTGGGCTGTGTCAGCGAGCGATGCCAGAGCCGCACGCTGCGCCACCTCATTAGTGTTGAATGGCTGGCGTGCTTTTTGCAGAATTGCAGCCACCTGAGGAGCGGCAAGTCCGTAGCCAATGCGAAGACCCGCGAGTCCGTAGGCTTTCGAGAAAGTACGCAGCACAATCACATTGCGACCTTCACGCACATACTTCAAAGTATCTGGCGCATCACTGAGAAATTCAAAATACGCTTCATCAAAAACTACTACAACATGCTCAGGGACTCTCTCCATGAAGCGGGCAATCTCTGTATCCCCCACAATCGTACCTGTCGGGTTATTCGGATTAGCGATGAAAACTAAGCGCGTCTTCTCAGTGATCGCATCAGCCATCGCATCGAGGTCGTGGACGAAATTTGGATCCGTCACCTCCACGTAGCCAGCACCAAACAAGGTAGCCATCAGCTTATACACCACAAAAGCGTGCTCGGCCGCGATGAGTTCAGCATCAGGGTTAAGGAAACAATGGCACAGCAACTCGATGATTTCGTTGGAACCATTGCCAAGGACCACATTCTCTAGATTGAGCTCGTATTTCTCAGCAAGTGCGCTGCGCAACTTGTAGCCACCACCATCTGGGTAGATGTGCATATCAGCCGCTGCGCTACGGATCGCGTCCAGAGCCATCGGCGCTGGGCCTAGCGGGTTCTCGTTCGACGCCACTTTCACGATACTCTCCGGATCTAAGCCCAACTCACGGGCTGTCTCAGAGATCGGTTTACCTGGCTCATAGGCGACCAAATCACAAACAAATCGGTTAGCAAATTGCTGAATACTCATGCGCCGAACCTAGCCAGCATCCCCCCACGAGCAAGCCCGAATCACATCGAATTTATGCCATCTAGAATGGGACGCCTCCCCGCAACATAGGCAGCAACGTTTCTCCGGCACATAGGTCGGGACCGTTTCTCCGACGCATAGGTAGGGATAGTTTCTCCGAAACGTCCGGCGAGGTTGACCGCCATCAAACTCGAAACCAAACGCCCACTAAAAAACCACCGCCACTCCCCATGCATAGACTGACCCTTCCGCCCCCAAATCACGCCAACCCAAAGGAAACAAACAAAGCCACCAACACATCAACCCTGCCGGACACCTCGGAGAGAGCGTCCCTACCTACACACAAAAATGTCCCGCTACTGTTTCCAGTAGCGGGACATTTTAAAATGGTCGGGGAGACAGGATTCGAACCTGCGACATCTGCGTCCCAAACGCAGCGCTCTACCAAGCTGAGCTACTCCCCGATATTAGGTTGTTTGCACCGCGCTTACTTTGCAGTAACTTGGTCGCTTTTGCGGTGCGGCGGCAACCTGCACGCATCAGCCGATTATTGCAAGCTCTCTTTTGCAATAAAACGCATTTTATTTCACCCCCTCATAGATCGTTCAGCGACTGCGACCGCGCACCACTTTCATCCACAATCACTAACATCGGACGACAGCAAATTTCACAATCATAATCGAGCTCGACAATTTCACCTTGGCTTAGCTCTGGTAAAGCAATTTCAAACCACTCAAAACATGTCGGACATTGAATTTTTCCCATTTCCATTGTAAAATCATTAACAAAAACTTCAAACCTCAGCAAGTGCCACCCTCAATCCACCTCCTTATTTCCGGAACTCACCAAAAGATCTCCTGTTTTTTGGACGCAGATTTAACTAATCTTAGTATCACCCCTAGAATCACACTGGCAAGGCAGTCCATCTAATCCGCGAAATCAGCTCTCGAAAAAGCCACATAGCTCAAGCTCCGTCTCTCCGGAGACATGAGAAATAGAATACTTCCGACTATTACTACGCATAAATCCAAAACACTTGTAGAATAAGCATGTCCAACACTCTCTTCATCATTCTAAATAAAATGTATAATGAAAAAACACACTTGCCCTCTCCTCTATAAAACGCTAGATTACGCAATCTCGAATTGATGCTACCTAGGCATCACCCCTCCTTAAATAAATAAACACCATGAAAAAGATCCAAATAGCAGGGCTCACCGCCCTCACTCTCCTTGGCTCACTGACCGCTGTTCAGGCGGCATCAGCCACTACTGATCCTGTCGGCTATGTGACTACGACACTAAAGGCTGATTCCTTCACCCTTGTAGGCATTACACTTCACGAAGCAACAGAAGCCACTGGAGCATTCGAAACTGTCAGTGGCACTAGCCTAACGGACACAGATATTGATTTTAGCGCTCTTCTTGAAGCAGACACAACTTATATCTTGGAGATCACTTCAGGCGATGCGGCTGGAGTAATCCAAGAAATCACTTCCACAGACGCTAGCACTAACGTACTCAGCACTCCAGACGACCTAACTGCACTAGGAGCGGGCAACAGCATTGCAAATGGTGACTCTTACAAAATTCGTAAAGCGGCAACAATCTCATCAATATTCGGCGCAAGCAACTCTGCTGGATTGAATGAAGGAACATCTCTTAGCTTAGCTGACGTAATCTGGGTTCAAAACGGATCCGGAGCTTTTGATAAGTATTTTTATCACTCAGGCCAAACCATCCCCTTCCCAATTACGGAAGGCTGGAAAAACTCTTCTCTTACTGACGTCTCGAACACTCCGCTAATATACACAGACGGTCTAATGATTCAGAATAGCGACATCACAGACAACACCCTCACCATCACAGGAACAGTTGTAAATACTTCTAAGAAAATTGAAGTCACAACAGGCTTCAACCTCCTTGGTACAGTCTATCCAGTTGGAACAACTTTAGCTTCTAGTGATCTCAACTCTCAAATCCAACAAGGCTCCTCACTTTCCACAGCTGATGTTATATGGATGTCCGATGGAGCAGGTGATTTTAATAAATATTTTTACCACGTAGGACAAACCATCCCCTTTCCAATCGCTGCCGGCTGGAAAAACGTATCTCTAGCAGACTCGTCAACACAACAAATTTCTGGCGCAATCTTTATTGAGCGACACACAGGAGATATTACAATAACAACACCATCATACTAACACCCATGAAAAAAACTCTTTACGCAGTATGCTTTGCTGGACTCACAACTAGTGCCTTCGCTACTGTGGGCGCAATAGCCCTAGACAACTTCGAAGGTGATGCCTTCAACTCAATCAACGATTCCACTAACACAGCACTAACAAGCTCTAACTCCTCATTTTACTTAGGTTTCATGGACGAGTCGGGCATTGGCTCGTCAACTTCAGTTACTGAACTATTTAGTCACTTTACTCAGTTTGGTGAGGTTAGAGCTACACCTGATGCTAACCCTATAGTCTCCAGCGGATTTATATCTGGTTCAGCTACAGCCGATTACGCAACCCTTGACACCCAACAGGTTTATGTTTTCATTATGAACGACGCCAGTAGTGCTACAGCCACAGAAGCTTTGGTGTGGAAACTAACAGGAATAGTATTCGACGATGATCCAAATCCGATTTCTTTAAGCCCCCAAGTGATTGATTTAATCTCAGCAAACGGCACTGCTGTTTTTGGTGTCGATGCTATAAACAACGACTCATATCAGCTTCAAATAGTAGTCCCAGAGCCATCAAGCATCACCCTTCTTGGACTGGGTTCCGTAGCTCTTCTTCTTCGCCGTCGTCGCTAATCGACAGCAAACGAGAATAACTACTACAATTTCAGCCTTCACCCTTCACGGGGCGAAGGCTTTTTTGTGTCTGGAGTACTGTGTCACGCCGCAGCACTCCTGGTACCTAAGCTCACCTCATTGTGCAGGCTGGTAACACGTAATCACCTAAATACGTAACAACGTACCCTACTCCTTCACTGCAGCGCAGATACGCTCAAACACCTCTTCAGCCGTATTGACGGACAAATTCTTGCGGCTAGTCGCATAGATCGGTTGCTCGTCCTCACAGACATTGTCACGTCCGTGTGACCCCTTGACCAAGCTCGCATCTAGGGGAATCACATCGAGCAAGGCGCGAAAGCCCAGTTTCTTCTTCAACAAGAACTGAGCAATCTTCAACCTGGGTGCCTTCAAAGCTGGATCTAGGAAAAGTTCGACCGGGTCGTAACCAGGCTTGCGGTGGATATCAACACAGCGCGCAAAATCTGGAGCCAGCGCGTCATCCACCCAATAGTAATAGGTAAACCAAGCATTCTTCTCACTCACAGCAATAAAGTCGCCGGCTCGCTCAAGAGCTCGCGATTGCTGATCTGCTTCATCATCCCGGAACTCCTCACTCCTCACCCCACACTCCTCACTCGAGCCAAAGTACTCTTTGGCGACCCGCACCTCCTCCACTCCATCCACAGCCTTAAGCACCGCGAGCACCTCATCACGTAAACTTGGCTCGTTAACATAAACGTGAGCGACTTGGTGGTCAGCTACAGCAAATACCTTCGATGCCCCACAATCGAGCATCTCTGTCCCCTGTTCCTCCTTGATTGTGATCCACCCTTTCTCGCGGAAAATGCGATTGAGGTGCACGGGCTTGTCCACTTTAGAAATTCCATACTCGGAAAGTAAAACGACCTCGACCCCACGAGTTTCGAAAAAATCAATCAAATCACCAACAACCGTATCAATCCGCTGGATTTCCACCTCCATCTCTGGAGCACCGGGTCCGAACTTCTGCAGTCCATAATCCAGATGAGGCAGGTAGACCAAACTCAATGTTGGCTCATGCTTTTGCTCGACCCACTTGGCCGACTCAGCAATCCATTGCGATGAAGGAATGCTAGCATTGGGTCCCCAAAATGTAGGGAATGGAAAATCACCTAAGTCCGCCTTGATCTGCTCA
>CAXMPP010000150.1:0-5681 GCA_964195395.1 uncultured Thermodesulfobacteriota bacterium | reverse complement strand
CATACAAGTGAGATCTGGAGTGATGCCGACAAGTTCTTGGACGCCGCCTTTGGCGACTCGGAAGCCAGTCATGACTTCGTCAAAGATGAGGACGGTGTCGTGCTTTTTAGTGATGTCGCGGAGGAACTGGAGGTAGCCTTCGCGCGGGAAAACGAGTCCAGCATTGGCTGGAAATGGCTCTAGAATGATGGCTGCGATTTGGTCGCCGATGGCATCGAAGACTTCTTTGACTGCCGCTTCATTGTTGAACGGTAGGACGATGGTGTGGTCTGAGAATGCTTTTGGCACACCGGCTGAGTCGGGCTCACCGTGGGTGAGGGCGCCGGAGCCAGCTGCTACGAGCAGGTGGTCGACATGGCCGTGGTAACAACCGTCGAACTTGATGACTTTGTCACGGCCAGTGAATCCGCGTGCGACACGAATGGCTGACATAGTGGCTTCTGTGCCGGAGTTTACCATACGGACTTTTTCGACAGAGGGAACCCAGTCGACGATGGTCTGAGCCATTTCGATTTCCCACGGGCACGGAGCGCCGAATGAGACGCCATCTTTAGCGACTTCGTGGATTGTCTGGGTGATTAGGATAGGAGCGTGGCCGAGGATGGCTGGCCCCCATGTGCCGACGTAGTCGATGTAGGTTTTGTTGTCGACGTCAGTGATGCGACTGCCAGCGGCTCTGCGGACAAAAAAGGGATCGCCGTCGACGTTTTTGAAGGCGCGTACGGGTGAGTTGACACCGCCAGGGATGAGTGTCTTAGCTTTTGCGAAAAGTTTCTTAGAAAGTGGGCCTACCATGGTGATTGATTTGTTAAATATTTAGAAATGAGTCTGCAGTGGGTTTGTCAAAAATTGGCGTCACGAGCGATGCTTTTTTTTGACTATCTCACAGTGAATCAGTTCGAGTAGGAAGAACGAGTTTGCTGGATGGGGGGAATTGCGGCATAGTTAGGACATGAAACTTATTATTGCCTTTTTGTCAGTGGCGCTGGCTATGGCCGGTAGCCAACTTAGTTTTGCTGGTTCTCTGCTGAACAATGACCCTGATGTGGTTTTTTTTGACCCCAATGACGAGATGATTTTGTTAGTCGTAAAAGAGTCGACTGTGTTTGCGACGAAGAAGGGTGGCCGGAAGTTGGGGGTCTACCCAGTTGATACTAAGCTTAGGCTGCTAGGTATGACGGATAAGGGGTATAAGGTGAAAGGGAAGGCCAAGCACAGCCTAGTAACTGGCTGGGTTTCTCCTAAAAATATGGCATCGAAGCAGCCGAAATTTGTTGAGGAGCTGAAGCAATATTATGAACGTGAATTGGCAATTCGTGAGTTGATTGCCAACAAAGAGGTAGCGATAGGAATGACCATCGATGAGGTGGAGCAGTCGGTCGGACAGCCAACTAAGAAGGAAAGCCGAATCACTAAGGCCGGCAGAACCGGAAAGTGGGAATTTATTAAGGGCAAGGAGCAGAAGCACTACACAAACACGGTGGATCCAAGGACTGGTCAGGTGTTTCGCCGTTTCTCACATGTAACAATCGAGGAACAGGAGAAGCTGACAATAGAGTTCGAGAATAATGTGGTTACTGCTATTTCGAGTCTTGAGAATAATAGCCCTGATAACATCCGGATCATTGTTCCACCCATCATTTTTGGATTTTAGATTATGCGCAAAGTTTACGAAGACCAAGACATGACGATGGTGGGCTACTACCAGTCATTGTTAGAGGAAGAGGGAGTCAAGACCATGGTGAAGAATGAATATGCAGCTCTGGCGACTGGCGAGATTCCTTTCACCCAGGTGTATCCCGAATTGTGGGTGAGTGATGAGGCCGACTATGAACGCTCGGTGGAGTTGATCCGCAGCCTTAGAGATGGCAAGGTCGTGGAGGAGGAGGTTAGGCGTCCCATTAGTTACAAGCGTTCAGCAGGAATGCAGTTGGTACTTTGGTTAGGGACGCTGCTGATTATCCTGATGCTCTTGTATGCGGCTAGTTCTATCATTCAGGCTTTATTGTAGAGTGCTCATCCGCAACGCCTTCAGCGTTGTATGTTTTTTCTAAATGACCACCCAAGGTAGGCACCTTGTGCCAACCTTGGGCTGAGATACATAAGCCCGTTGGGCTAGCTCGAATGGTGGGTGAATGATGACTATGAGTGCTCGTGGCGGTGGTTTCCAACCGCCAAGCCCAAGACTATCAAATACGGACGAGGCGGTTAGAAACCGCCGTCACACATCTAGGATCATTCAGCCTCTATTGTAGTAGGTCTGGACGGTTCTGGCGGGTGCGTTCTAGTGCTTTTTCTTTCTTCCACGCGTCGATTTTTTTGTGGTTGCCTGAGAGGAGGAGGTCAGGGACCTTCATGTCGCGGAAGGTATTAGGCTTGGTGTAGGCTGGAGCTTCCAGCATGTTTGGGTCCGTGAAGGATTCCTCTTGGTGGGATCGTTCATCACCTAGTGCGCCAGGGATGAGACGGACGATGGCATCGGTCACCACTGCGGCAGCGATGGCTCCGTTGGTGAGCACGTAGTCGCCGATGGAGAGTTCGATGTCGACGAGTTGCTCGATCACGCGGTGGTCGACTCCTTCGTAGTGGCCACAAAGGATGATCAGGTGTGGTGCGGTGGAAAGTTGCTGGGCGATTGCTTGTTTGAATTGCTTGCCCTGTGGAGTCATGAGTATGACTTGGCAGTTATCGCTACGCAGTTCTTCGATGGCTGCGAAGATAGGATCGGGCTTGAGCAGCATTCCTTGGCCGCCACCGCAGAGGTAGTCGTCGGTTTTGCGGTGTTTGTCGGTGGTCCAGTCGCGAAGGTTGTGTGCGTGGACTTCGACGAGGTTCTTTTCCCGAGCGCGTTTGATGATGCTCTCGCTGAGTGGGGCGAGTGCTATTTCTGGGAAAAGTGTGAGAATGTCGATGCGCATGGTGAGAGAATGAAGTTTCAAGTTGGAAGTTTCAAGCGTTGAGGCTACTGGATTGGCATGAAACATAATGTGACTATCTATACCGACGGTTCGTCGCGAGGCAATCCAGGGCCAGGTGGCTACGGTGCTATCTTGATAACTGGCCGGCACAAGAAGGAACTGAGTGGCGGTTTTCTCAAGACGACGAACAACCGGATGGAGCTTATGGGGGCAATTGTGGCGTTGGAGGCACTGAAGCAATCTTGTGCAGTCGAGCTGATTTCAGATTCGAAGTATGTGATTGATGCGATGGCAAAAGGTTGGATTCACGGCTGGAAAAAGAAGGGCTGGAGCAGGGGGCCAAACAAACCACTTAAGAATGCTGAACTATGGCAGCGGCTCGATAAAGCTCAGGCTGAGCACAAAATGACTTGGAGCTGGGTCAAGGGGCACGCGGGGCATCCGATGAACGAGCGCTGTGATGAGCTTGCTTATGGATCGACAGAGGGGAAGGATTTGCCGGTGGATGCGGGGTTTGGGGGGTAGGAAGTTGCTAGTTGCTAGTTCGAGTTTCTGGCGCCTTCGGCTACTAGGGACGGGCTACCGTTGCTTGACTTTGCCTCGGAGAAGCGGGTGGCCGGGTTTGGCTTTGGTGATGAATGGGCCACGGAGGTAAATCGGGGAAGGTTGGGTGTTGAGCTGAGTGTTCCGATCCTCTTCAGAGAGAGTGAGCCAAGCTTCTATGTGTTGCTCTGCGGTGGCGAGTTCTTGGAGGAGTGGCTGGTCGCCAGTGAGCTGCAGGGTTGGATCTAGCGAAAAAACCGCATCTGAGGCATGGTTTATTTTTTGGTCGAAGATGTCTCGCTCCATGAGTTGTGGTTCCTGGGGGAGGCTGTGCGAGGCAATTTCTGCGGTAAAGTAGGAACCTCTGCGGGCATCGCCTACTGCAATGCTGGGATTTCCAGCTAACCAGGTGCGAGTGGCGAGAAATGAGGACTGGCCGACGACTGGGCAGTCGTGAGCCACGGCGATCCCCTGGGCAGCTGCGATTGAGATGCGAGAGCCAGAATAGGATCCTGGACCGGTACCAATGAGGATGAGGTCGAGCTTCTCACCCTCGGGTATCAGCTCTAGCAGCTTTTTGAGTGGAGCGAAAAGCAGTTGATTTTGTTGCCGGTGGCTTTCAAAACACTCAGAATGGGTAGGCTGTTCACCTAATTTGAGTGAAATACTGGCAGCTGGATAGCTGGTTTCGATTGCAAGTATATTAGGCACGTTAAACAGTTCGTTGAATAAAATTCATGGTGGATATGTAGAATCTTTCGAATTCTTGTCGATTCGCTCTTGAAAAAATGAGTCTCTCCATGTTTCTCTGTCGCGTCACTCGGCTAATCTGTAGTCGGATGAATAATTTTCACCAGATATAGTTATGAGCGATTACGCAAAAGGTTTAGAAGGAGTAGTAGCGAATGAATCCGCCTTGTCAAAGGTTGAAGGACTCGCAGGTAAGTTGTCCTACCTAGGATATAGCATCGACGAACTCGTTGAGAACTGCAGTTTTGAAGAAGTTACCTTCCTACTCCACAATAACCGTCTTCCGAATGTGGCAGAGCTAGCAGCTTTCGAAACGAAGTTGCGCAATGACCGTGAGCTGCCTGAGCAGGTGATCACATTCCTCAAGTCACTGCCAGCCGATGCCACACCTATGGATGTGCTTCGTACCGCAGTGTCAATGCTAGGTATCTTTGACAGCCGCGCTAAGATTGGCGAGCCAGACCACGCACTCAACCGCGAAGTAGCTCTTTCACTTGTAGCGAAGACTCCAGTGATCGTTGCTTACTACCACCTCGCTCGTCAGGGCAAGGAACTCCCTGCAGTACGCACAGATCTCTCAGAAGCTGCACACTTCCTTTACCTCATCAATGGTGAAGTCCCATCAGAAGCAGAAGCTCGCACGCTGGATGTGGCGTACATCATTCACGCTGACCACGGCATGAATGCTTCCACATTCTCTGCACGTGTGACTATCGCGACACTTTCTGACATTTACTCAGCAATGACATCTGCGATTGGAACTCTGAAAGGCCCACTTCACGGTGGAGCTAACGAAGGAGTAATCAAGATGCTCAAGGAAATCGGCAGCGAAGATGCTGTGGATGCGTTTGTAGAAGATTGCCTCGTCAATAAGAAGAAGATCATGGGTATCGGCCACCGCGTCTACAAGGTGCTCGATCCGCGTGCTCCACACCTTCAGAAAATGGCAATCAAGCTGACTGACGAACTCGGTGAGTCAAAGTGGATCAACATGTCTGAGCGTATCGCTACCATCATGCGCGAGCGCAAGGGGCTCAATGCCAACGTCGATTTCTACTCAGCTACAGTGTATTACTCACTCGGTATCCCAACTGATCTGTTCACACCGATCTTCGCCATCGCACGTATGTCCGGTTGGACAGCACAGGTTCTAGAGCAGCTGCAAGACAGCCGCCTCTACCGTCCACTTACTAAGTACACCGGACCTGAGACACTTTCCCCAGTGACTCCTATTAGCGAGCGCTAGGAATTTAAGATTTTCAGTACCTCATGCCTTTTTGGTGTGAGGTATTTTTTTTTGGAGTGGTCAGATCGAAACCGCACGACCTGATGAAAGCGGCTGGAAGCACGCTTCTACGGGGCTGGTTTAGAAGCTGGCACCGATGGTGAAGTGGAATGTGCCATTTGGTTCTTTGACCTTTTGATTGAGGTTGTATCCGTATTCAAAGCGGATCGGGCCGATGGGGAGGT
>CAXMPP010000149.1:0-5704 GCA_964195395.1 uncultured Thermodesulfobacteriota bacterium | reverse complement strand
TTTAAAGGTTGCGATCGTTGGTCCTAGCGTGAGTAGCCCACAACTTGTGGAAGAGTATATCAATCTGGGTGTGGATGAACTGTGGTTAGATGATGTTGAGAAAAATTTGGCTGTCTATAAAAGTAGTAATGGTGAATTGACCATTCCGCCTGTTCAAGACTTTGTCTTAAATGAGGTGGTAGTCGATGACGGAGAAGGGGCTGTGTCCTTGAGTTGGAATTCTCAGCCAGGAAGAAATTATAGAATTGAGAGTAGCTCCAATTTGGCAGACTGGGAAGCTGAGCAGACAGGTGTGATGGGCTCTGTCCTTGAGCTACAAACTACTTGGACTACTTCTCAGGTTCCCCCTCAGCCTACGGCAATGTTTTACAGAGTGGTGAAGATAGACGAGTAATTGTGAGAGTTTTTTGAGATGTTAAAGTTAGAACAAATTCTGTGGGTGCTTACCATTGCTGTGTTAGCTGCATTTGGCGTGACATTGAGCTGGCCAATTTTGGCGCTGAGTGTGTCATGCTTGGCGCTTGTTGGGATTGCCGCTGGGGCTGCTGACCTGGGTAAGGGGCGGGGCGCTCGCGTTCAGCGTGTCGATTACTTGTTAGTGCTCACTCTGTCTTACTTTGCGTGGCGTGCTTACTCCTCACCGGTGTGGGATTTGGCGAAGGAAGATCTCATGTTGATGGCAGGGGGAGTGATTGCTTATTTCCTTATTCGTTTGGGGCGCTCGGCGGGGCTCAACCGAACCATAGTAGGAGTTCTATCGATCTGTGTGGTTGTGAATCTATTGATTTTCATCTTGCAGATGGTTGGAGTGGCCGTCTGGCTACCATTGGATCTGGTTGATGAGTTTACTAACCAGACAGCTTCCTTCGGTTTCTTTCAAGATTACGGAGCCATGGGCAATGCTATGGCGGTCATCGGCGTGGTGTTATTTAGCTTTGCGATTTACGCTCGCCAAGCGGATACAAAGTTGCGCTGGATTGTTGGATTTATAGGCGTACTTGCGATCGTTCTAATGTATCTTTCAGGTTCGAGATCGGCAGTGATTTCAGTGGCGGTGGCTGGCGGAGTGATACTGGCAGTGCTCTGGTTGCGGACTGCAGCGTTGGACGAGTACCAGAGAAAGCGTGCTAGGCTGTTGTTGATCGGTGGGGCTTGCTGTGCTGGAGTTTTAGCGGCCACACTTTCACTGCAAACCTTTACCGAACGTGATGGGAAAGTGCTACAGACGGGTGTTGTGACAGAATCTAACGTCAGGCAGAGCTATTGGGGGATGGCTGTGGATCAATGGCAGCAGTCTCCAGTTTTAGGTCAAGGGGCACGGGCGTATTCTTACAAGTCATCTGAATTTTGGGATGGGATTATGATGGCAAATGATGCGAGTCCGGAGTTTGTCCATAACGAATATTTGCAGGTGCTCGCGGACTACGGGCTTGTGGGTTTGCTTTTATTGATGGCTTTGTTTGGAGTACATTGGCTCATGGCGTTGAAATCTCTGTTATTTGAAGATTCATCATCTAAACAGAACTGGATGAGTTTGGCTGGTTTGTTGGGGGTTACTGTGTTGATGGTTCATTGCTTCACTGATTTCCCGTTACGTTTGCCATTTAATATGGTGCTGGCGGCAGTGAGCATGGCTTGGTGTGTGACAGGACAAGGAGAAAGGGGAAAGTGTTTAGACTTGGATGATGGAGGGGACCCCTGCGAGGAGTCATTGGTCAAGGGTCATTGGTCAAGGGGCTTGGACGATGAAACGAAGAAAAAAAGGGGAGGAAGGATAAAGGATAAAGGTTTAGCTGTGGTGCTGATTCTGTTTTCTGCTGGAGTGGCTGTTTTTGCGGGTCGTGAGGTTTGGGCGGCTGCTCCTTTGCTGCTTGAGAAACAAGCGCGGGAAGAGGGTGCTTGGGGTCCTGTGGGGCATGAAGATACTCTAGCGGATTATGAGCTAGCGAATGAACGCTCCCCAGACTTCCGTAGAAGCCAGCGGATTGCTCAAATCTATCATTTAGCCTATGAGCGGGGGGATGAGTCAGCCTTGCTGATGGCCGAGAAATTTTATAAGGAATCGTTAGGTAGACATCCTTACAATCCAGTGCCTTTGCTCAATTTTGCGAACCTGTATAGGGATGCTGGGCGATATGCAGATGCCGAGGTCTATTATGATCGTGCTGAGCCGTATGTGGCAGCACGCGACGGGTATTTTAAATACTATATACATCGAGCTAATATGAAGGTTGCGCAGGCTGAGAGAGCCTACAAAGACGGTAGTTACGAAGTGGCGGATGGAATGCTGGTAGAGGCTGCAGAGCTTGTCATGTTGGGTAGGTCTGCATCAACGCGTCGCGAGAAAATAGCACGTGATTGTTATATTGCTAGGGTGCGGATGGCAGTTGAGTTGGGGAGGTATGAAAAAGCGGATGCAATCTGGGCTAAAACGAGAAAACAAGTCCGGCCGTGGATTCTCCGGCAAAAGGGAAGCCTAGGGTTTTTAGTCATTGGCGATACCTATTTTAATGCAGCCAGTGCTGAATGGAAGGCGCGCAAACCCGAGTTGGCGAAGGAACTCTACCTGAAGGCGCAGGGCTTCTACAAACAAGACAAAGGAGTGCGGAAAGGCTCCATAGATCCACAACGAGATGAGCACCTCGACTTCGCCGAGCAAGCTCTGGGTGTTTTGAAACGAGGCGGATTTTAGCTAATGTGTGGAATTCTTTATAGTGATGGCAGCTCTAGCCAGGAGTTCGAGCTGAGCCTGTCGTTGATGCATCATCGAGGGCCAGATGCTCGCGGGGTTCTTGGTTTAAATGGAGCCTTTGTGGGTCACCAGAGATTGAGCATTCTGGATCTTGGGGAGCACAGTAATCAACCCTTTGTCTCTCAGGATGGCAACTTGGTACTCTCTTACAATGGTGAGATTTACAATTTCCGAGAGCTGGCAGTTAAGCATTCTTTAGAGTGCCGCACACATTGTGACACAGAGGTGTTGTTGCTTCTCTATCAGAAGTTAGGTGAGAGGTGCTTAGACGAGCTCAATGGCATGTTTGCCTTTGTCGTGGTAGATCGGCGAGATGGATCGATTTTTGCGGCGCGCGATCGCCTTGGGATCAAGCCGCTATACATTGACCGTCGCGGTGGAAGACTAGCAATAGCTTCAGAGATTGCTCCTTTGTTAGAAATGAATGGAGCCTTTGATTGGGATGAGGAAGGTCTGCGGCAGTACGTAAAGTTGCGTACCTGCTTTGGTGGGAAGACCATCTACTCTGGGATTGAGCAACTTCCTGCAGGAACTTATTTAAAGGGAGGTAGAATCGTTCGCTATTGGTCCTTACCAGAAGGGGCGCAAGATGCTCCGAGTGATGAAGAGCTTCGCTATTTGATGGAAGACGCAGTTCAGCTTCGGATGGTTTCAGATGTACCAGTAGGGTCTTATCTGAGTGGTGGGCTGGACAGCACTATCATTGCTGGGCTATCTGGGGTGAAAGATGTGTGGTCGGTGGGTTTTGCTGAGCACAACGAATTTGAATACGCTCAAATGGCAGCGGATGCCTTTGGGGTGAACCATACCCGATGTGTGGTGGATGCTGAAGCGTTTCAAGCAACAGCGCAGCAGATGATTCAAAAGCGTCGGGAGCCTCTAAGCGTTCCGAATGAAGTATTGATTTATCTCATGACTCAGCAGGTGCGGCAAAAAAATACGGTGGTGCTCAGTGGTGAGGGGGCGGATGAATTATTTTTTGGCTACGATCGCATTTTTCGTTGGGCTGCTGGAGCGGAGACTTTCGATATAAAAGCATTTGATCAGCTCTACAGTTACGGCTCTCATAGTGATGTGGCGATTGTAGAGTCAGCGCTAGATCCACACCTCCGAGTGGCTAGTTCCAAAGAAGATGCAGTGGCTCGATTCTTTCAGCTAGATCACCTCCAAGGGCTACTGAGAAGACTGGATAATGCGACTATGCTCGCTTCGGTCGAGGCGCGAGTGCCTTTTGTGGATCATCGATTGGTCGAGCGATTGGCTGGAGTGTCGTCGAGCTACAGGATGGCAGGAGGAGTGGTGAAAGAGCCCTTGAAACGGCTATTCACGAATTTGGTGCCAGCTCCTATTATTGATCGTAAGAAGGTGGGTTTTCCAGTGCCTTTAGAAACGATTCCATTTTATGAACCTAGAGAATCGGGAACTGTGATGGACCAATGGCTAAAGTTTAACTTGAGGACTCTCACTGGTTGTGATGGTCTGTATCAACACATTATCAAATCTACCTCAAACCCTTGAAAATATTTATACTAGCAGCTGGCAAAGGCGAACGACTTTGGCCACTCACTAAAGATAATCCGAAACCACTCGTCGATGTGGGCGCTGGAGTGACCTTGCTTGATGAGCAGCTCGATAGGCTCAAGGAGTGCGGAGTTGTGAATCAGGTTGTCATCGTGACGGGTTATTTAGGTCATAAGGTGGATGAAAAAGTGGCGAAACTCGATATCGACGGCATAGCTGTAAAGACTGTGTACAATCCTTTTTTTAGGCAGAGTAATAATCTGGCGAGTCTTTGGATGGCTCAGCATGAGATGGATGAAGATTTCATGGTGACTAATGGAGATAACCTTTTTAACAAAGGCGTGTTTCGTGACTTTAGCAAAGCATGTGTGAAGGACGGGATTTATCTATCAGTAGGCGAGAAGTCTACTTTCGATTCCGATGATATGAAGGTCACCCTTGAGGAAGGAATTGTGAAGAATGTGGCAAAAGACATTAGAGCTGAGCTGAGCCATGCGGAGTCTCCAGGCTTGTGTCTAGTACGGGGAGCTACTGCGCGTAAAAAATTTCGCGATGCGATGCGTGGAGAACTCTCCAAGGAGTCTGGACTGCACACCTTTTGGTTGACGGTTTTTCGTAGACTTGCAGAAGATGGGGTTTGTGTGAATCCCTGGTTTTTTGATGCTGAGAATCGATGGCGTGAAGTGGATATTCATCCAGACATTGAGCAAATGAAGCTATTCTTAAGTCGCATGGTGCACAGCGAAAATCAATCGTAAGAATCGACTACAAGTGGGATTACAAAAGAAATCAAGTAAGCCGAGTTGGACTGAATTTCATGCTTTAGTGCATGCGGGCGGTGGCCAGTGGATGACTCAGATGTACCATCACGCAGGGGCATTTTTTGCCTTTTTAGCCTCTCGCGTCAAAGTCACTCCCAATCAACTGACCCTAGCAAGTGGTCTTTTAGTGGCGCTCGCCATGGCTTGGATGTTAGGACTAGGCTTGGGAAGTTGGTGCGGAGCTTTAGGGGTGTTTGTGTTGATGGTAGTGTCCTATGCGCTTGATTGTGCGGACGGCCAATTGGCGCGTGCAACAGGGCAATGCTCTAAGTACGGAGCTTGGCTCGATCATGTGGTCGATGCTGGCAAGATTTTTGTGGTGCATGGCAGTATCGGTTGGATGCTGCTCAATGCCTCGAATGTACATGGCTATCCGGCGAGTTGGTGTTTTATCGGGATGTTTTTAAATATGGCGGGCTCAGCCCTCTATTTCTTTGCTTGGAACTATAAGGTGATGATTGCCGGCCAAGGCTTGATCTCTAGACTCGCGGATGAGAAAGCCCAGTCGCGGGTGCGGATGTTCCAGTTTTCACAACAATTCACTGATTACGGATGGTTCCCACTTCTTTTCATTTTACTATTTGATCCGCAGAAATTTGCTCTAGCGTAC
>CAXMPP010000148.1:0-5721 GCA_964195395.1 uncultured Thermodesulfobacteriota bacterium | reverse complement strand
ATTTCTCTTCAGTGAAGAAGAAAGAGCTCAATGGTTGCTTGATCACACCAGCATTTAAAGACGAAAAGAATGGTAAGTATAAAGTGATCTCATTCTACGCAAAGAAAGCCCGAGGGATGATGGCTGATTATATCGTACGTGAGGGCATCGAGGATGTTGCTGGACTGCGGAGGTTCAAATCAGCCGGGTATGCATTTGATAAAGCCAGTTCGACAGATACCGAGTTGGTTTTTCTGAGAGCTGAGCAGAAGTAGTTGTTATTTTTTGATGATGAATGAGGAACCAAGTAAGGACGATCTCGAGCGCAATGTGCGACTCTTCGTGTGGTTCCGAGTGCTCTTCAACGCGCGTTTTTATTATCCTGTATTCGCGGTGTTTTTCACCAGTATGGGGCTGAGCGTGTCGCAATTTTTGTGGCTCAATACTCTATGGGCTGTGACTATTGTCGTGTTCGAACTGCCCTCGGGGGTGTTGGCTGATATGGTAGGGCGACGGAAGTTAGTCCTTTTTTCAGCTCTGAGCATGTTAGTGGAAATGCTCTTGCTGATCGTGGCTCCACAAGGGGCGGGTTGGTGGTTGTTTGGCGTGTGTGCGATCAACCGAGTTTTGAGTGGCTTGGCTGAGGCCGCGGCAAGTGGTGCCGATGAGGCTCTGGCCTATGATTCGGTATCGTTGCTTTACGATGATGAGATGAAGAGAGAAAGCCGCTGGGATGATGTACTAGTCTCGACCATGCGTTGGAGATCTCTCGCGATGGTTGTAGCGATGTTAGTGGGAGCCTTCGTCTTTGATCATCAGCGTATGACTGCACTTTTTGGTGAGTTTCCGGCATGGTTGAGTCTGAAATTGCCGATTCTATTGTGTTTCGTTTCTTCCGTCTTCTGTGTGGTATTTGCCTGGAGACTCAAAGACTTAGGTATTCAGAAAAAATCTGAACGAGATCGGACTCATGTCTCTGATATTTGGTCGGGTGTGTTAGGTGCCTTACATTGGGTCGCGTCAAAAAAATGGATTGCTGCCATTATAGTGGGCGGCGTAATCATTGATGCCGCGGCACGTAATTTTGTCACCCTGCAGTCTACCTATTTCCAGTTTATTGGACTCCCTGCGTACGCTTGGGGGATTGTCGGTGCCGGCATGTCACTCTCAGGGTGGGTGGTTCCCCTTTATGTGAAACGTTTAGCAAATACCTTCAGCCCGCGTGTGAACTTTTTGCTTGCTGGTGGGGTGGGTTTTGTCGGGTTACTTGGTGTTGCTTTACTGCACAATTTTTGCGGAATTCTTCCGAGTTTCTTGGTTATGTTGTCGCTAGTGCAAGTGGGGTTTCTGCTGAGTCGCTATATCAATCAATCGGCGCCCAGTGATCGGCGAGCCTCGATTTTGAGTGTGAATAGTCTCATGATCAACCTCGGTTACGGAAGTGTTTCCTTGATCTTGGGTTTAGCGATGAATCGAGCGGCACAGACTTCAGGTGAGACCGCAGCCTTTGGCCAAGCTCTTGAATGGATCGCTATTGGATTATTCGTGGGCTTGCTTGTTTGGTTTCTAGCTAGCCGGGCATTTCGTAAGATCGAGGACAAGTAGAAGTCAGTCAAAAAACTCCTTAAAATTTAACTTGGCAGGGAATTTAGCAAAATGGTAAGAAAGGGCACAGATATGAATACTCTTACTAAATCACTCATCGCTCTTCTTGGCCTCATCGCTCTCAGCATGACTTCCTGTCAGACTATGCAAGGCGTAGGCCGCGACATCAGTGCTGGTGGATCAGCATTGTCCGGTGCTGCTACTCGCTAGAGCTACGACTCTCTCAATTTAAAAAATAAAGCGCCAAGATTCTTGGCGCTTTTTTTGTTATGAATCCAATCGTGATGATTGGTGGTGGCTACATCATGTCATTTTTGACGATAGCACCTGGGAGAGTGGTTCGTGCATTACCAATTTTACGTCCAGGGTAGACCACTGTGTTGGCTCCAGTGCGAACACCATCGCCTATGATGGCTCCAAATTTGGCTAATCCTGTGTCTAGTAGTTCTCCTTGGACCATGGAACGGTGGTTTTTCCCGTCGTGGCGGTGGTTCGAAAATATCGTGCCTGCGCCAATGTTTACGTGAGAGCCGATCACTGAGTCGCCGATGTAACTGAGATGAGCGATAGAAGTGTGGTGGGCTATGAGCGAGTTTTTCACCTCGACAGCATTACCGATAATGCAGTTATTTCCAATAGAGGTGTTTCCTCGGATGTAGGCATTGGGGCCGATTCGGCAGTTGTTACCAATGGACACATTACCTTCGATAACGACGCCAGGTAGAATACGTGAACCTTCACCTAGGTGGAGGACTCCATCTATTTCGGAAAGTGGGCTGATGGTTCCTTTGATGTCATTGCCCGGAAGTGCGTCAATGACTGCCGAGTTAACCTGCAGGATTTCCCATGGATAGCGCATGCGGAAGCAATCGGCTTCGGTCACGATTTTTCGTTTACATTGGCTAGGTTCGTCGACCCCTTTCCACGCAACAATCTCACCAGAAGTATCATACAGGCAGGTGCCTGGTTCCTCTCTAGCCAGCAAGCAGAGAGCGCCCACTTCCACCCAGTGATCTAAGGGGAGGTGGACCGTGCTGGGAGTCACCTGCGTCAGTTCTATTACTTGGAAACCGGCTCGGCGCAGCTCAGTCGCCATGAGTTGTTTGAGCGGGATGTTGCCAATTAATATATCTGCGACATGGTGTCCTGTGGTGATAGGAGCGCAGAGGGACTCGTGGTGTGGGGTTTGAATGACGGCTTCCATAGGGTTATGAATAATTAATTTGTAGTCTATCAGACGTATAAAATACTGTCTAGTAAGTTGAGATTAAAATTTAACGATTGCAGTTAGTTGTAGCTCTTCCCATCGTAGTTGAGATGTTTAACAGTGCTGAACTACTCCGCAGAGTGCCTATGCTTGAAGGGCGATTTCACTATGCTCAGGTACTGGAGTCTAGCAATGACACTGCGGCCGGCCTTATTCGTTCAGGAGCCCAGTCTGGCACTTTAGTATTGGCTGAAGAGCAGACTAAAGGCCGTGGGCGCGGTGGGAATCTGTGGAGTTGCCCGCTAGGTCAAGGTTTGCTCTTTTCCCTAGTGCTAGAACCGGACCTAGATCGCTCACAATGGTCGAGGTTGGCATTAGCGGCTGGAGTAGCGCTGGCGGAGGTGTTGGAGAAGATTGGTTTATCCGCGGAGATAAAATGGCCAAATGATGTGTGGCTTGGTGGTAAGAAATGCGCGGGAGTATTGGTCGAGGGGTGTGAAGGCTGTGTGATTATAGGCATGGGGGTGAATGTTTCAGTCAAAGAATTTCCTGATGGACTGGATGCAACTTCGATTTTGAAAGAATCTGGGAGGGAGATAGAGAGAGAGGCATTACTGGCGGATTTAGTACAATCCATCATAGCCTGGGGCAGCCGTTGTGGCACTGAATTTGAATCCGTTGTGGACGCTGTCAACAGGCGCTGTGCGATGCGAGGGGAGATGATTCAATTGCGGCAGGAGGGAGTGTTACTTTCTGGAATGATGGCTGGTGTGAGTAAAGAGGGATATTTGATTTTGGAAATTGATGGGGAAATGGAAATGATTGCCCAAGCCGACGAAATACGGCTTCTTAAGAGCTAAAGCAAGAGAAGATGAAAAAGGTAAGACTGGCAGTGGATTTTGGCGGGACTCGTGTGAAGTATGGAATCGCACGTGACGGGGTGGTGCTAGCTCAAGATGATTTTGATGTGATTGATCGGCGAAGCTTTGCGGCTCACACTGTGGCCTTGAATAAAGGTTTTGAGAAATTGCTCAATGGACTCAAGCTGGAGCTAAGTGATTGTGAAGGACTCGGCATGGCATTCCCCAGCTTAGTCTCTGCGGATTGTAAGCGGGTCACACGCACTTTCCAAAAATTTGATGATCTAGTGGACTTCGATATACAGGGCTGGAGCCAAGACACTTTAGGACTAACATGCGACATAGAAAATGACGCGCGCGCGGCACTGATCGGTGAATGGCGCTATGGAGCGGGGAGGGGAATGGACAATTTATTTATGCTCACTCTAGGTACTGGCTGCGGTACAGCCGTGGTGTTAGAGGGTAGACCTATTCGCGGATTTAGTGGGATGGCTGGAAATATGGGCGGACATAGCATCACCCACCGTGATGGTGAGAAATGCTGGTGCGGTAGCCAGGGGTGTCTCGAGGCCCAAGTGGCGAGTTGGGCATTAGAAGAGCTCGCTCGCAAAGAACCACTTTTTGGTGGAAGCTCACTCGCGAAAGTTGAGCAGATAGACTACCGAGCAGTTTTCAAACATGCCGACAAAGGCGATGCTCTAGCAGTTCAATTGCGAGATAAGGCCTTGGATACTTGGGCCGCAGTTCTGATCAATGGGGTCCATTTTTTTGACCCGCAAAAAATCATCATCAGTGGAGGCATCATGGCGAGCGCAGATGTTATTTTGCCGGCACTTCAGAAGATTATTGATGTGCAAGCTATTCAGGTAGCTGGTCCAGTCCAAATTGTAGCGGCAGAGCTAGGTGATGGTGCCGCTTTGGTCGGGATCTAACACTTATTTGCTATACACGTACTTGAATCCGTCTTTGATGTCTTTCGCGATGATCAATATGACAGGGAGCAGGAAGAGGGTGATGATGGTGGCGAATAGTATTCCAAAGGCTAGTGAGGCTGCCATGGGCTTGAGAAATTGGGCTTGAACTTCGGTCTCACGTAGCAGTGGGTAAAGTCCGAAAAAGGTGGTGAGCGAGGTGAGTAGGATGGCTCGGAAGCGATCAGCTCCAGCCCGCTTACAGGCTTCTAACAAGCTGAATCCTTCCTTCCTGAGGTCATCGACTCGGCATACGAGTACTAGTGAATCATTCACCACAACACCCGAGAGGGCGAGGATGCCGAAGACTGATAGGATGGAGATAGGAATGTCCATGATGTAGTGTCCCACTAGCGCGCCAATGATTCCAAAGGGAATGACTGACATGATGAGTAATGGCTGCACATAGCTTTTGAGTGGAATGGCTATCAAGACGTAGATGAAAATAATGGAAAAAAGAAAACCGACCTTCAGTGACTTCATGGACTTCATCCGTTGCTCCACCTCGCCACTTGCGCTGATAGAAATGCTCGGGTACTTAGCTAACATTTTTGGGTAGTATTCCTCTTTGAGACGTTTTCCAATTTCGTCAGATGAGGTGATAGCTTTGTCAATCGATCCTTCTACAGCGACGACTCGCTTATTATCGTACCGTTCAATGGAGGCGAGTGATTCTGAATACTCGGTGGTAGCAACGAGGGAGAATGGGACCGCAGTGCCATCGGATTTACGAATACGCATGTTGCGAAGGGTCTCTAGCGAGCCTCGTTGTTCGAGCGGGTAGCGAACCATGACGCGGACTTCTTCACGGCCTCGTTGGACGCGCTGGGCTTCACGGCCGTAGAAGGCGTCTCGCACACCGATGGCGAGATCTCGCTTGGTGATTTGCGCAGCTTGGGCTTCGGGGGTGATAGAGTAAAGTATCTCGGGTTTGCCAGAGTCGAAGGTGTCTAGCAGATCGTAGACGCCTGGGTAGGTGGCGACGATAGGTTTGAGGTCTTCGGCTGCGAGCTTGAGTTCATCGAGGTTCTCAGATTCGAGGTTGATTACAAAATCTCCACCGGGAGGGCCGGCTTTGGCGGCAAAGGTCAGTGAGCGG
>CAXMPP010000147.1:384-5761 GCA_964195395.1 uncultured Thermodesulfobacteriota bacterium | reverse complement strand
CGCTTACTTTAGGTTGGTTACACCAGTCTTTGTTTGTTTGAGCTGCAGTCCATTGTCGAGTGCCTTGGCTCGGAGATGACACACTGATGGGGAGGGGTTGTTTTCTGAATTTAGTATGAGATAGTTATCTATTCCTCCTCGAATCATCACTTGAATTCTTAGATGCTGGCGCGGGAGCTTCGAGTTGTTCAAACCAGTGGCTGAGGAAAAATTTCTTTTCAGAAAAGTTAAGCTTGTTGACAGATGTGCCTATTATCGGCCTGAGAGTGGTCGGCAATTGGAGTGTGACGAGGGTGAAAACGGCCATCCAGACTTTGAGGTGGAATGAGCTGGTCATGCCTAGGTGTTTACTGGCCTTGCCAATCAGCTTGAATCCAAAACCTAGACAGATAAGCCAGAGGGCAGAGCAAAGGAAGCCGAAGAATAGGATCGAGCCACTAGAAGTGGAGAATAGCCAAACCACTGGCGCAAAGCCAACGAGTAGTAGAGAAAGAAGGGAGATGGCGCAAAGTAAGAGCCCAAATACGGTCTGAAACTTGACGTCAATTCCAGAGAGGCAGCTGAAGATGTAGAGGCTAGGTAGGCAAATCAACGCGCCGAAGCTGAGGCCTAGAACGATCTTGGTAGGTGCGAGCCAGAGTTGTTCCGCGCCGCTGAAGGCGCCGATGACGAGTCCAAAGATGCCTAGGCAAATGATGCTGAGTAGTAGCAACGGTTGCCACGGCAGAGTTTGCTTTGTATGAATGGTGGCGATGAGATCGATCGGCCTTTTTAACAAAGCATTGAGCAGGATGGATAAACTGAGTGGCTCTTCGACCAGGGTGACAGGTTTTGGAGGAGTTGGAGCGGTGGCTTGTGCCATGACATCCTGCAAGTTTTGAGGAGCTTTGTTTGCTGGACTTGGTATTTCGGGTGGTGTGTTAGGTTCCATGGTGTTGGTTATTTTGTGTTAAAAGAAGTAGAGAATGCTGTTCCAAACTGTTTCGTAGAAGGTGCCGGTGAATGGATCATCGCGCAGAAAGGCGACTTCTAGACGCGGACTGCCGAAGAACGGCCGCAAGATCCACGAGAGCTGAGCCCCTACGAAGAGGTTGCCGCCTATCCAGGCGAAGAATGTGCTGTTGGCTGCGCTCTTGTTTTTAGAAAAGTGGAGCAGGAAGCGGCGAAGTGTGTGGTGAGAGAGGACGCCCGCGTAGGCCACGACCGCTGTGTGGAAGAGCAGGATAAAGGAGTGAAAGTCTCTAGCATTGTCCGCATCGGGAGCAGGGGCGTGGAGAGCTAGTGCTAGGCTGATTGGGCTCAGAGCTCCGAGGATGATCGACATCGTGGCGAAACCCGCGAGTAAGAACTGCAGGCTCTGGCGCATAGTAATGCCACTGTCGAGAACTGCAGCGAGCAGTCCGTTGATCAGCCCATTCACCAGCAGCGTGCAGAAGATCAACAGAGGCAACTTGACGGCGACATACATCCCCATTTCGGCTCCGCGCCATAGGCCCATAGAGAAGCCATAAAGCGCGCAGCCGACGACAACACACGGAATGGTCCGAATGAACATTTTCTTCGGGCTTAGTGTGAGCCACTCGGATAATAGCGCATGATCGCCACGGCAAAGTGCGGGAATCAGCTGAGCTAAGCTATGAGAAGAAGATTGGTTGTTCATCAGGATTGAAAGAACCCTGACGCATCATTGTGAAATTATGATGAAGACTGTGTGAAAAGTTAGAGAAATTGAGTAGGAAGATACGTAAAGATCCTAGTGATTTATGAATCAACTTCTTGTGGGAAAGGCCTAGCTAGCCAAGCGTCAGATCTAGTAGAATGTGCATTTGAATGCACATGCATGGTATCTATTTTATTACGCTGGAAATAGATAATAGCAAAGTTGAGATTTTTGACGTCAAAAGGTGAGTGGTTTTCTTCACCGGTCTTGTGTTGTTTTCCATTGTGGGGAAAACAGTTTAGGAATTAGGAGGCTTAGTTGTCGATTCGTCAATCTCTCCTAAATTATGATATTCGATGAAATCGATAGCTTTTTGTGTGAGCCAGTCATTGTGAAATGAAAACCATGCTTCTCGTTTGTCTGGGAAATCGTGGAGCACGTCTTTGAACGTGGCGAACGGACGGCGGCCTCGGAGGGCGCGGATGAGAGAACGCCGGCATTCACCATCAGGTAAGCCTTCGACATAGTTCTCCATATTTCTAAATCCGTGGTGGGATTCGAGAGGTTCAATGTAGATGTAACGGTCGGAATTTTCATCTGGTTCTCCGTCGAATCCCTGTTCTTCGAGGCTAACTCCGCATATATCGTAATCGGCATACAGAAGCACGGTATCAATTTTTTTATCCCAATACCAACGGATTTCGGCGTTGGTATCGAGGGCTTCTACTAGAGCTGAGAGTTGCTGATAGGATATCTTCATGGGGTGAAAGTGTATGGAGTTTTAGTGAGCTGTGAATAAAAAAGGGTCAGAACAATAGTAAACTCCGAATGTTACGAATAAAGTCCGGATTGGAAACCCGCAGAAATTAAGTTCGATGATGGTCGAGCCCAGGTCATTGAAGATTTCTGACACCACCCAAAGAGGCACGAGAATAACCGCGGTCAAAAAAATCTGCGACTGATCTCGCGAATGATGCTATAGTTTCTGGTTATTTCTTTAAAACAATAACGATCACCGTGGATTCCTCCGGAGTGATTGAGACATATATAGATAGGGGGATAGATCTGTAGACATACATGGAGCAGTAGTCATAAAGCATCGGGCTAAATGCGTCGAACTCTATGAAGATGTTATCTAGTTGGTGAGTGATCATCTTCTGGATATTCGACCATTCAGACAAGAACCAAGAGTTATCAAAAAAAACGGCCCAAGAAATTCTGCATAATGATGATTCCTAGATCGGAATGGAAAGCTCGCAGAGCCGCTTAATTAAGTGCCATTGGGCTGCCGAGCGAAAGTAAAGCGAAGTGACGTAAGAAACCAAATGGCTTCAGCGCAAAAAGGATCGAGAAAGTTCTAGAGTCTGGTGGGAAACTGAGTGTTGTGCAGGTGCTCAATTGTAAAGCACCCTATTTCACCGGTGGAGTGGTGTTAGGCAGCAGCGAATTTGTAGATAAATTCTTTTATGGGATGAAGGAGGGGCGTCCAGAGTTTTACGCGAAGCGAACGACAGGAGCGAGGACGTTGCGGCAAGTTAGAGAACTCAAAATTTAGAGGCTCAGGGACCTCAGAAAGAAGTCATTGGGATGATTTGTCTGCATGTGAAAACTAGGGAAGTCTAAAAAATGTTCTTTCGAACACCTTTTTTGTGTTGACTGCAAATACGGTGAGGTGCAGTCTGTGTGTATCAAGACGACCAATTATTACCGTGTCTGCACAACCTGAACTCATTACTCATATGTCTACAAAAGAATCCGCTGCCAAAGAAAAAGCCAACGAAAAGCTGTTAGAAGCTCGTAAGAAGAATCTCGATTTGGCGCTCACACACATTCAAAAGGAATTCGGTGAAACAGCGATCATGCGCTTGGGTGATGCTGGCTGTGTTGATGTGGAAGTTATTCCAACTGGCAACCTTCTCATTGACAGAGCCCTCGGCGTGGGCGGCTTTCCAAAGGGGCGTATTATCGAGGTGTTCGGTCCTGAATCTTCAGGTAAAACGACGCTCACATTGACAGCGATCGCACAGGCTCAAAAGCTGGGCGGACTTGCTGCGTTTATCGATGTGGAGCACGCGCTTGACCCTCAGTATGCACGCCGTCTCGGGGTGAACTTAGATGATCTCCTAATCTCTCAGCCGTCCTCAGGTGAGGAAGCCTTGCAGATTTGCGAAACTTTGGTGCGTTCGAATGCGATTGACGTGATCGTGCTCGACTCAGTGGCCGCATTGGTGACCAGACAAGAACTTGCCGGCGAAATTGGTGACTCCACTGTTGGAGCTCAGGCTCGCTTGATGAGTGCTGCGATGAGAAAGCTCACGAGCTTTATCTCCAAAGCAAACACTGTGTGTATCTTCACTAACCAGATCCGAGAGAAGATCGGCGTGATGTTCGGTAGCCCAGAAACCACTCCAGGTGGAAGAGCGCTTAAATTCTTCGCATCTATGCGTATTGATATTCGCCGTATTGGCCAGATCAAGGCAACCGATGGAACTGTGCAGGGTAACCGTACGAGAATAAAGGTGGTGAAGAACAAGGTTGCTCCTCCATTCACTGAGGCAGAGTTCGATATCATGTACAATGAGGGAATTTCTTCCGTCGGATCACTTCTAGACCTAGCGCTGGAGTACAATCTCATTCTCAAGCGTGGCTCATGGTTCTCCTACAATGGGAATCAACTCGCCCAGGGACGCGATGCAGCAAAGACAGCCCTCAAGGAAAATGAAGAACTTTATACAGAGGTTGAAGACTTGGTGAAAGTTGAGCTAGTAAACCGTAAAGGCAAATAGGCTGACGTCTTTGCTAGCATGACTAGCTAGATAATTTGTTAACTAAAGGAACCAATCGGCTTTACGCGGGTTGGTTCCTTTTTGTTGAGTCTAAAAGTTAACCTGCTATAGCTATGACAATAATCAGTCCTGAAGAAACAGGTGAAAACTATGATGCTATAGCGCCGTGGTGGCGTGAGCAGCACGGGAACTCGAAGTATGGTGTGGCTCAGCTTGAGTGTGCTATTTCTTTCATTGAAGCCAGAGGGATAGCACTCGATGTTGGTTGTGGCAGCAGCGGTCGCTTCATGCGGGTTTTACAAGAGGCAGGTTTCTCATTGGAAGGGATGGATGTGTCGTCAGAAATGCTGAAGCATGCTGAGGAAGAAGTTGCGGATGCGCATTACTTCTTAGGCGATATAGGCACCTGTGAGTTGGAGGAGATGTACGACTTCATCTCAGCGTGGGATAGTCCCTTTCATTTGCCTTTAGAGCTACAGGAACCCGCGCTGAAAACAATGTGTGGGGCGATGAATTCTAAAGGGGGCCTTGTGTTTATTTGTGGGGGTTTGCCTGACTCTGGAACAATTAGTGGCAATTTTCGAGATAAGGATTTCGAGTGCAGCACTCTGGGGATTGATGAATTCTTACGACTGTTAAGAGAATTTGGTTGTGAATGCCTTCACGTGGAATTTGATCA
Source organism: uncultured Thermodesulfobacteriota bacterium (assembly GCA_964195395.1). GTDB lineage: Bacteria > Verrucomicrobiota > Verrucomicrobiia > Verrucomicrobiales > Akkermansiaceae > Rubritalea. The sequence goes on along the minus strand of CAXMPP010000147.1, from coordinate 636 downwards.
AGGCCCCGTCGAGTCGCATGTCTACATCATTGCTAGAAAGCGCTAACATGAGTGGAGCGAGAATAAAGGTGCTTTTTGTTTGTGGAAAAAACCAATGGCGCAGCCCGACAGGAGAGGCGATTTATCGAGGCGATCCACGGATGGCTGTTCGATCGGCGGGCTTTACCAACGAGAGCAAGAGCTGCCGGAGTTGGTTAATTTAGAGATACCGGATATCTACCCATTCATGGACGCCGAGTTGGTAGATCACTT
>CAXMPP010000147.1:0-374 GCA_964195395.1 uncultured Thermodesulfobacteriota bacterium | reverse complement strand
AGGGGTGGGGTTGAGACTGAATTGGCCGATTGGAGTTAAGATTCAGTCAGTTCTTTAGGGAGAACTTTGATCGATTTTTTTGGGGCGGCATTAGTTTCGATAGTTTCCCAAAGTTTAGTGTTTGATTGAGTAGTTGTGCCGCCAGTCTGTAGGAAGAACCCATGGTTGATTTTACCCGCGTTTACATTTTCGGATGGAGTGCTATCGCCAGTAAATCGTGCCTTTTGCATTGGTAGCCAAGTTGTAGCGTCAGCCGAGGCCCAGGCGTTGGTGTAATTTGCTTTGTGGATGACTTTAGTGGACTCGTGGTTTCTGCGGAAGTCTTCTACAAAGGAATAGATGCCGTTACCAAGCTGCTTGCCTTTGGCTAATGT
>CAXMPP010000146.1:0-5776 GCA_964195395.1 uncultured Thermodesulfobacteriota bacterium | reverse complement strand
TCCTTGAGCCTTGCTAGAATAGAAAATCTTCAGCGTCATTACACCAATCTAACTCCTCAAATGGTATTAGGTACGGTCCTTGATCTGTGTGAGATCGAAGGGGGTGTCTTGGTAGAGTTCGTTGATGAAGTTGTTGAAAAGGAGAAATGCATACGGGCGCCAACGATTGACCGGCTCTTGTGAGTCGTCATTGTTAGGGTAGTAGTGCTCCGGCATGAGAGTGTCTGCTCCTGCGTCTTTGTCCCTCATGTATTCTTGGCCGAGGGTGTCGGCATCGTACTCGAGGTGGTTGAGGATGAAGAGATCGCCACTGCGTGAGCAACGTGCCATCGCAACGCCTGATTCCTCAGACTTGGCGAGAACTTCTAGTCCTGCGGACTCAATGTCATCAGCACGGTTAGCTGTGAAACGCGAGACCGGCATTGGGAAGCGGTCGATGAATCCCTGCATCAAGCGAGCGCCTGATTTCTGCTGGAGGTTGTGGTCGTAAATACCGAAAAGTTTTGCATCCATCTGGAATTTTTCGATTCCATAAATCACCTTCATCAGCGCTTGAGCTCCCCAACAAATTCCTAGACGGCGGAAGACGTGGGTTTTCGACCATTCGATAATTTCAGTGAGTTCCTTCCAGTATTTGACGTCCTCGAAGGGGAGAGTCTCGATGGGTGCGCCAGTGACGATGAGCGCATCGAAGTGCTCGTCGCGGACATCATCGAGGGTGCGGTAGAACTCGATGAGGTGTTCCTGCGCCACGTTGCGAGGGGAATAGCTCGCAGTGGTCATGAGAGTGAGCTCGACCTGCAGAGGGGAAGCTCCTAACAGACGAGCGAACTGGATCTCAGTCTGCGCTTTCTTGGGCATGAGATTCAGTAGCAACACCTTCATCGGACGGATGTCCTGGCGTGAGGCTGAGGAGCTATCGATGAGGTCAACATCTTCTGAGCGAAGTGTCTCTCTAGCGGGGAGCGTGTCTGGAATCTTGATTGGCATAGAAGCGCGTGTTCTTAGGGACTTGATACACAGCCACGCCAAGAAATCCAGTGAGGTTTTTTACTCACACGCGAATGGACGTTGAAAATCCTAATAAAACTCTCACAAGTCATCGAATTCTACCTTGAGCAAGTGGCCGTGGGTGGTTAGATTGGAGCTATGGATACTCAGACAGCCTCTGACATGCCCCCCAAATCGATCTTGGTCGCTCTTGATTTGTACGACCACCGGATTTTCCAAGGGATTTCCCAATACTGTGCTGAGCACAATTGGCATTTATCGCCGTATTTATTTTCTGATAGAACGATTCCTGAAAAGTGGCAAGGTGACGGAGCTATCACCTGCTTTGGTGAGACCCTTGCGGATTTCATACTCTCGCTCGATATGCCTAAAGTGGACATCAGCGACAATCCACTACCGACCCCGACCCCGCGTATCACCGTGGATCATGATCAAATTGGTAGACGTGCGGCTAAACACTTTCTTGAGCGTGGCTACCGGAACTTTGCCTTTTATTCTTGGAAGAACGAGACTGCGAATCAGGTGCGTAAAGATGCTTTCATTGAGACTCTAGAAGACGCTGGAATCTCTAATGAGGAAATTCATATCGTCCACCAACCTAGCATTGAGTCGGTGGGTGATTGGGGCGCATACACGGAGTCGATGATTGAGCAAATCAGAGACCTCCCACGGCCTTTGGGCGTCTTTACCGGTCAGGATAAGTTGGCGGTGAATCTTATAGATGTCTGCATCAAGGCTGACATCTCAGTGCCAGATGAAATCGCGGTGTTAGGAGTCGATAATATCGATTTCCTTTGTGAGTGTGCTGCGGTACCACTCTCGAGCGTGGATACAAATCTAACCGAGCTTGGGTACGCGGCAGCAACCCAGTTAGGCAAGTTAATGGATGGCGAAATCGACAACCACGAGCCGCCAGTGACAGTCGCTATAAAATCGATTGTCAACCGTCGCAGCACCGAGGCGCTAGCCGTGAGGCATCCGGCGGTGGCGAAGGCTGTCGAACTGATGCGCAGAGAGTTTAAGAGCGGTCTCGAGCTCGAGGCTGTCTACGCGTTCTCTGGAATATCCAAGAGGGGATTAGAAAAAGCATTCCAGCGCCACCTCAACGACACGCCAGCAGCGGTGCTCCGACGCATCAGGTTAGACTATGCTAAAAACTGTCTCTCGCAGACCGATATCAAGGTCGAGTTGATCGCCGTCGACTGTGGCTATTCAAACAGCTCAAACTTAAGCCACGCATTCACCCGCGAGATAGGTATGTCGCCGCAAGAATATCGCAATGCCTACCGATCTCCCTTGTTTAAGTCGAAGCGATAGAGTGCTTGCTAGTCTAGATCTTTAGAGGAGGCGCAACTAGACTCCGTATTCAGCCCATGAGCTGGTAGTCTCCCAGACTCGGATCGTTTTGAGGCGGACCTCGGCACGGACTGGGTATTCAGGATCTGGGTTGTCAATGTGGTGTTGCAGCTGACCAGAGGTGTGGTCAAAAATTGTTTTAGCCATCACCTCAGTCGTCGGGTCCAGCCCTTCGAAGCCGATGATGCGCTCACCGTAAGCGTCCTTAAAGAACTCAAACTTCGGGTCCTCGGTGTTCATACAGAGCGCGTGGTCGTAGGTCTCTAGGAAATCCTCGACCATCTTTTTGACCAGTTTGAAATCAAACACCATTTCGTGGTTATCGAGGCTGTCGGCCTCGAAGATGAGCTCGACCTTACGGGTGTGCCCGTGCGGAAAGCGACATTTGTCTGGGTGCTTGGAGAGAAGGTGGCCGTTTTCGACCTCGATCATTTTGCAAATTCTGTAAGACATGTTTAAAAGTGGTAAGTGTGAAGTGATAAGTCCTAAGCGTAGTGTTTGGCTACGATTTGTTGGAGTGTGGCGTGGACCTTCGGCAGTCCCGCTACCATGATGCGGTCGTTGAACATATCATAGGGTCCGCCGTGGTGGTTCGTGACTATACACCCATTTTCCTGCATGAAAAGAAGTCCCGCTGCAATATCGTATGGCTGCAGGTCGCTTTCCCAAAATCCTTGGTAGCAGCCACAGGAGAGGTTCGCCACATCGAGTGCGGCGCTGCCGGTGCGGCGGATGCCTCGGCCAGTGACAAGCACTTCATCGGCACAGGCAAAAAAATTGGACGCAATATCCTGCGAGCGGTACGGGAAGCCCGTGACGAACAGCGCGTCTTTGGCTTCGAGCGACTGGGAAACCTGCGCCACCGGCTCGGATTTGTAGTGAAGGCCTCGTCCCTTGATGCAGGTCCAGGTCTCTTGAGTGCAGGGTTTGTGGAGTATTCCTAGGATTGGCTCGCCGTCTTTGACGAGCGCGATCGAGATCGAATAGTGGTCCAGTCCACTCAGGTAGTTCGTCGTGCCATCCAGTGGGTCGACTATCCAAACCAGTTCTTGCGATCCTGTCTTGCCAGATTCTTCGCCAAAAAATCCCGCGCCCTCGACCAAGGGAAGTAGGGCATCAAATAAAATTTTCTCGGACTCAACATCGACAAAGGAAACCATCTCGCGCGCCGCCTTTTGGTCGTCAGCACCCGCCGGCATCGAACGGAAATGTTTCAGCTGAAAAGCGCTCGCCTGAGCTACAGCTGCCAGGCATTGAGGAAGAATAGAAACCAGATGATCTTGCATGGCCACAGCCTGTGGTTGGGAGATGACTGTGTAAAGTGTGGAGTGAGGTGCGACCGACCCTACCCAACTCTTAATTCGCTCCTCACAGGCCTCAGCGGGCTTCGCTCCCCGGTGCCACCCACTTTCTTAGTAAGGAGCGTATAGATCTCCGTCGTCGTCACACCTTTGTGACCGAGTAAATCTCAGATCGACATCTTTGATTCTCAGATTCAGTAGCTCATTCGAGAGAAATCTCGAACCGTATTACCACGTATAAGCTGAGCTTACGTGACCCTTCTGCTTGGTGAGATTGTGAAGTGATGTGTTAGTTGACTTTCTAGAAAATTGGACTTGATTATTAAGGCCGACCGATTGAGCTAAGAGACTCAGCAGCTCCAACGAACTCTGATCACTGACCCGATGGAGAATTCGATCACGATGACAATTTTAAACACAATCCAAAACCTAAAGTGCTTGAAATTGTCATAGTCGGCTAGGATCTGGGATTCGGGAAAGAACCTTGTTAGCTAGGTATAATCTGATCGAAGTCAGAGTTCAGAAGGTCGAATAAATTTCCATCTGGATCACTAACTGTCACTACACGCCCCCCCCATGATTCATCTCTAATGCCACCGCTGAATTTAACTCCTTGAGAGCGTAATTCAGCGTGTAGAGAATCAACATCCTCTACATAAAATTGTAAACCTGTGTGAGCACGGTTAAATGGCTTAGTCCACTCGTAAATGTGGATTCCAAACCCTCCACAGTTGAAGCGCACAAACTTAGAAAAGCTATCTTCTCCTTTGGTAACAATAGGGAGTTCTAGTAAATCTCGATAGAATCTCAATGATTCTTCGAAGTTAGAAGCTGGGAGTGCAACGAATGCGGCTTTTTTGAGTTTCATATTTTAAGCTAACGTAAATCACACTAATGACTCTCAGCGTGCCTTGAGGTTGAAGTGGAGTGATTAATTTCAAACAGCCTACACACATGAGAAAGTCGTGGTAGCACAAACACCCACGGTACATGATTACCTAAACTTAGCTCACTGATCACAACTCTCCCTCACGGACTCTCAGTCCGCAGCCGTAGAGCAGTGGCAGCATCAGAGAGGGAGTGTTAGGCTAGTAGGTTCTTGATGACGTGGCCGTGAACGTCGGTGAGGCGGAAGTCGCGACCTTGGCTGCGGAAGGTGAGGCGTTTGTGATCGATACCAAGCTGGTGCAGGATAGTGGCGTGGAGGTCGTGGACGTGCACTTTGTTCTCGGACGCGTGGTAGCCGAACTCATCGGTGGCACCGTGGGTGATGCCGGGTTTCATGCCCCCTCCGGCCATCCACATGGTGAAGCCGTGCGGATGGTGGTCGCGTCCCCAGGTCTTGCCCATCACCTGGGCGACCGGAGTGCGTCCAAATTCTCCACCCCAGACGACGAGAGTGTCGTCGAGCAGTCCGCGTTGTTTGAGATCGGTAATGAGGGCGGCGATTGGCTGATCGGCGGCAAGACACTGGCGGCCGTGCTCGCGGCCCATATCGGTATGTGAGTCCCAGCCGCGATCGTAGAGCTGGACGAAGCGCACGCCTTTTTCGACGAGGCGGCGGGCGAGCAGGCAGTTGCGCGCGAGCGAGGGTTTGCTGCGGTCGGCGCCGTAGGCATCGAGGATGTGTTGGGGTTCTTTGCCGAGATCGGCGAGTTCTGGCACGCTGGCCTGCATGCGGAAGGCTAGCTCGTAAGAGGCGATGCGGGCTGCGATGTTAGGATCGTTGAGAGTGTCGTATTGGTGCTGGTTCATCCACTTCATGACATCGAGCTCGCGGCGGCGGTCATCGTTGGTCACGTGTTTCGGATTATTGAGGTGGAGTACGGGTGCGCCGCTGTTGCGGAACGGGACGCCGGCGTAGCGGGAGTCGAGGAAGCCGTTGCCCCAGAAACTCTGAAGTAATGGTTGGCCGTCACTCGCCCCAGAGGTGAGCACGGTGTAGGCTGGGAGATCGCTATTTTCCGAACCCAGACCATAGGAAAGCCAAGACCCCATTGTGGGACGGTCACCTAGCAGGCTACCGCAGTTCATGAAGTTGACACCGGGGTCGTGCACGTTGGTGTCGGTGTGCATCGAGCGGATGATAGTGAGATCATCCGCGACTT
>CAXMPP010000145.1:0-5836 GCA_964195395.1 uncultured Thermodesulfobacteriota bacterium | reverse complement strand
GCCAAACTTTCCGTCCAATTGTATTATCAAGTTGGTTTAAAAATCTAGCAGAATTGGCATGTAAATGTTTGAGAAATGGAGAAAGGTTATTTGCTCCAGACTGAGGTGAGACTCCTACAAAATGATAGTGATTGGAGAACACTGCCCAAGCTTGTAATTCCCAGTCATATTGTCGCGACAATGCCAATAAGGTATCGTGAAGAAATCTTAATCGATGCCGATTTCTAAATAACTTTTCCTTCTCGTAGGTCGAAGCTGTCACCATGTAAATTCCACGTTCAGACGTAAAATGAGGTGGCGCATGAGGCCATGGTTCGGAAGAATCCATCTCAACAGACTAGCACATCTGGCAAGCCCAACCTAACTCTCCTTTTTTGTTCGCAGTGCATCACACAATGTCCAAGTTTGCAGCTTCACAAAAACCTGGAGTGCGCGTGATTTGTCACCGCTTGGTGCGTGTGAGACTAGTCTCACGTGGTGCGGAGCATACGGAAAGCTATTCACCGCCAAGCCAACTCGCCCCCACCTGTGACAAGTCCCAGCAAACCACAAAGCTCCGAGAACTCGGGAGCACTCCAGATTACCCATTTAGTTCGGGAAGAAGAGCACTCATTTTAGCCTTTCGCTTGCTCGATTTCAGCCAATTCTTACGGGCCACTATCATGACGGCATAAAGCAGCTCTGGCGAATCCCGTAGCTGTTGATGGGCATTCATATCTGAATCAGTATAGCGTTTAAGAAATGCCCCTAACTTCGCTGGAATTGAGTCTTTATTGATCCTGTCTAACCACTGCATCAGATAAGATTGGCTCTTGAGAGAATCTCTCGATTTCACAGCTGCAGCATAGCGAGCAAAGTAGACTTTCTCATGCTCGGCTTGTTCGACTTTCCAGGCAAGGTAGTTTGCTGAAATCTCCTTACGCTTCCAAAATCCAATCGCCCCGAGAGTACAGGCTCCGAACAAGTACCACCAAGTGTGACCAGCCACATCATCGATCCCACCGGCTTTTGTGTGCGAAGCCATCACCCCACCACTCACCTTGATCGAGCGGCCTTCTAACACCACTTTCTTCAGCTCTTGATTTTTAAGATCCCACCAAACAAGCTCGATCGCCGGGATCTCTGCGGTTCCAGCTCCTTCAAAAATATACGTCACCTCCTCATTGCGGAGGCCACTGAGGCTGCCACGGTCACGTTTGTCTTCCACCGTTGGCTCTGCTGGATAAATGCCTAGGCCTTCCGTCTGTGGATAGTTCAGCGGCTTGAATGCCATGCCGGAGACGTTGTTTGCGGTGAGCGTGACCTTGCGCTTCAGGGCATTTCCCACCTTCATATCTGAGGAGCTGCTAGACCATGTCTGAGTCGCACTAAAGCTCTCCGTACTGACCAACCAATCTAGCCCCTTAGCCCCTGGTGGCACCTTGCTGGTGAACTCGACAGCGGGAACAATTTGCTTAGTAAGACCCGTTGATTCCGTCGTCCCCCAGACCTTACTTTTCACCTCCACAGAGAAAGCTGGGATGGTTATCGTCCCCCCTTGTTGTGGGTAGAGAGAAAGTTGGTACTGCTGGCCCGTGTACTGAGCTCCATCGATTTGCTCCTGCAGCCGCACCCCTTGGCTATCAGCTGGCAAGACATAGGCTCCAGACACCTGCAGAGTGGGCATGTTAGGGATTTGTGCCCAGGCATCCTTACCCAGCACCTCAATGGTCAATAGGACACGTTGCCCCTGCCATGCTTGTTGTGGTTCCACGCTAGAACGCACCACCACAGGCTCCGCGGCCTGCAGACTCAGCGGTAGGATGAATGTGAGTAGCCACTTATTCACCCTCACCTCCTGGCTGAGATTTTACCGCATCTTGGTACATGAACTTTGATTTCAAAAAGTCGGCGGGCTTGGTCTGCACTTTGCGTAGCCAGACTTCTCGCATCTGGGCGTCATCTAGCTTACCACCCTCGACTACTTCCTCGCCCGCGTCTTCTGAGGATGTCCCTTTTTCAAAGGTAATACCATCTGAGCCAATTTTCCCATCGGTCATATTTCCGCCCTCAAAATCGAGAGCATCCATCCGAGCCTTGGCTATCGTTCTATTGAGCTCAGCATCGGCGTGGGGACCCAATGCTAATGCCCTATCATAGCTCGATATGGCGTCGGCATACTTACCTAACATCACAAGAGAATTGCCATGGTTATAGAATCCGTCAGCCGACTGGATGCCGGAGAACACAGTCGCAGCCTTTTTAAAGTCGCCTTGTTTAAAATAAGAAACCCCGCGCCACATCGGGTCAGAAAATTGCTCGGCAGCGGCGATATAACTTTCGTTTTTATAGCTTGCATAAGCCCTCTGATCCGCAGTCCACAGCGCAAAACCACCACCCAAAATACTGTAAGCAAGTGTCAAAACTAGCGCACCAGCTACTGCGTATAGATAGAGACTTTCCCCTTTCTCCTTTTTCCTTTTTCCTTCTAGCACCTCCACCCCTTTCTACTCCACAGTCCAGCACCGAGAACGATAAATGGCAGCAAGAAATAACCCGCATCTTGCCAGCGCTCGCTGCCGTCTTCGTTGGTTGCCGCTAACATTTTACTCTGTGCTAGGTCATTGGCACGGATCACATCCTCAGCGGTCTCGCTCATCACTATCAACTCGGTTCCACGAGCCTTGGCCGCACCCATTAGCCCTGCGTCGCTCGGTGATTGTGGCGACTGGATAGCGAGAAAATGCACGGGAAGATCCGCTGCCACGGTGGCCAATTCGGTCGCCTGAGTCGGATCCACGCTGTCAGCCAGCACCAATGCTGAGCCTGGGACTCCAGCCTCTTTGAGCAGCTTCTCAGCCGCCAGTATTGCCTCACTGAGGGCATCACCTTCAGACGGCATTACAGCAGGAGTCAGGCCTTCTGCCATGGTAGAAATGATTGCATCATCCTTAGTCAGAGGCATCACTAAATGCGCACTGCCGCTGTACACGATCAAGGCACTGGCAGCGCCTTCGCGCATTTTTAGCAAATCTCGAATCTTGAACTTGGCTCGTTCTAGCCGCGATGGCTGAACGTCGGTAGCCTCCATCGAGCCGCTCAGCTTGAGAATCAAAACTAGCCCAGCTTGGTCGTCAGAAAAGGGGGACGCTTGTTTGCGCCAACTCGGCCCGGCGAGAGCAAAAACACTCACCAACCATAGGACACAGAGAACGTGAACGGGCTTGATGCGTGAAGACTTCCCCTCACCCACTAACAAGTGCTTGAGCAAGTGCGCATCAATCATCCCGAGCCAAGCAGAACCTGCCTTCTCTCGGCGCAAAAGGCTCAGAGCTACCAGCAGCACTGGCAACAGGGCCAAAAGAAACCATGGTCGGATAAAGTGAAAATCAGCCATGTGAAACCTCCCCCGTAGAAGAGGCGTCTCGCCTCTTTAAATGATCAACCAACAAGCTCAGGCATTGCCCCCCAACACTCAGCAACAAGAAAGCAGCCAGTGGCCAATGGAAAAGATCACGGCGCGGGCGATACGATTCAGACTCCACATCTCGAGTTCCCATTTTATCAATTTCTTGGTAAATAGTATCTAACTCATTGCGATCGCTGGCATGAAAGTACTGACCATTAGTATTTTCAGACACGGCCTTGAGAGCCTCCTCGTCGAGCTTCTCTTCGCCAGCAGATTCGGGGTCTCCAACACCCACAACATGGATGACAATCCCCTTATCTTTGGCGATCGAGGCAGCTTCTGCTGGTGGGATCTGACTCCCTGTGTCATTGCCGTCGGTCAGCGCGATCATTAGTTTGTCCTCGTTCTCGCTGCGCTCAAAAAGCGTGATACCCAGTCCGATAGCATCACCAAAGGCTGTACGCGGTCCCGCCATACGCACAGCCGTCTCATCAAGCAACTCGCGGCACACTTTAAGATCCTGGGTGAAAGGCACCTGCACGAATGCGGCATTACCAAACACGATCAAACCCACTCGATCACCTTCGCGACGGGTAAGGAAATCGTCTAGCACTTCCTTCACAGCAGTCAATCGATCTACCTTTTTCCCCTCGGTATTGGTGAAATCCTCAGCCTCCATCGAACCTGATAGATCAACTAACAAGAGCAGGTCTCGAGTCGGAGTAATGCGGCTGATTGCTGGTTCAACCAATTGAGGGCGCGCCAGTGCAGCGACCAACAAAATCCATAAAAAATAATGAAAAACCTGCTGTCTGAAACGCGTTTCAGCAATCACCGCTCCTTCAGAGGGCGTTGCGCCGATCATCTCAACCATGCGTTGAAACCACGGCACTCGTACTGCCTGCTTCGCTTCCCGGTACGCAGGAAGTACTACCCGAAGAAGCAAGGGCAATAAAACTAGAGCAAAAAGCCAGGGATGTAAAAATGTGATCATACTTTATGTTGTTTGATCCACCTACCAGCCTGTCTTCGCAGATTCGGGCTCACTTCACCGGAGTTCTGCAACTCCTTCATCTCTACTCCAGCACATGATTGTTGGAGAAATTCTGCCCATTCTTTACCGTAGAGTGAAGCCACAGTCTCACGCTCGAAGCCCACCAATGCCACACGCTTCAATAGCTCCGACAACTCTCTAACTGTAAAAACATCTGCCAACAAAGCGAGGCCCGCACGTCGGTACGCACGCGCTTGGTACTTTCTATAACTAACAACTGCACAGCAGAGTGCTAGCCACAGCAGGAGCACTAGAAGAAAGCTCAAACCGGGTGCCAATGGCCACCAATTCGGCTCAGTTGGTAGAGCTAAATTCCGTAAATCATTGAGGCTAGGCGTTGCTCCTTCCATCACTTTTTCAGCCTTGAAGGCACTCCTAACAATTCACGTATTTGGTCCACTACGTCACCTTGGTTACTCAAGGTGAGCAAAGGCGCTGAAAGCTTACGCATGAAATGAGCTATCCCATCACGCTCCTCGCGGTAGGACCCTACTACTTTGTCACGCACGGATTTACGATCAAATGGGATCTCCATCTGCAATCGACCATCACTCGCTGTGACCTTCTGCGCTTGGGGGGACTCGCGCACAGGGTCGGTCACTAGAATACCCAACACATCATTGTGTTGAGATAGCTTAGCTGTGAGCTTCTCGGTGGTTTTATCTACTCCGAAAAAGTCGCTCACAATAATGACTAACATGTCATGAGTCGCCAAGGTCAGTGCTTTTTTCAGCGCCTCATTGAGCATCGAAGGGTTTGGCTCGACCTTAGAATCGACCTTCAATTTCTGGTTCATCCTGACGACAGAATTCAGAACATTCATCACACTCTTCTGGCTTCGTTGAGGCCGATGTTCGATCACTTCTTCGTCATTGAAGATAACTGCGCCGATGCGGTCGCCCACTGCCGTAGCGCGCCAAGCCGCGAGAGCTGCGGCCTGTGCCGCAGTGACTGATTTTAACCGTTCACGGGTGCCCCAGAACATATTAAGTCGTTGGTCACAGACCACTAACACAGCTCGGTCTTTTTCCTCCGTATAGACCCGCACATAGGGACTACGGGTGCGGGCCGTGACCTTCCAATCGATCGTGCGGACATCATCACCGGACTGGTACTTGCGCAATTCTTCAAAGTTAAGTCCACGCCCACGCAATCGTGAAGCATAGCGCCCAGCAAGAATCGAGCTCACTGGCTGGGACGGCAAAAACGAAAAATCACGCGACTGAAACTGCAGCTTGATCAACTCTTCGAGAGACGCGTAAACCCCCTGCGTCTCCGCTGGGCATTCGCCTTTCACTCGTTTTATTTTGCTCCAGTCCACAGCCATCTTAAATTTCTAAGCTATTGCCACCAATTTGACGATTTTGTTGATCACATCGTTACTCGTCAGTCCA
>CAXMPP010000144.1:0-5896 GCA_964195395.1 uncultured Thermodesulfobacteriota bacterium | reverse complement strand
TAGTTGCTCTTGGCATTTTCTTTTCCTTTTTTGATCAAACTGTTTTTATAATGCTCCCGTAGTCTCGTTTGACCGTATTCTCACTAGGTGAGACTGGCTACGTGGAGTTCCTCCCGATTTGCGGGAGGGCGAGTCTGAGCTCGCGATTCTAGTTCACCGATGTGGGCTTAGTGGAATGGAAGGGATGCTTTCACTCGCTTAATGTCCGCGTCGGAAACAAGTGCAGCTTTTCCGAGGAAACGCTTGCGCTTACGATTCTTCTTCTGGAGAAGGTGTCGCTTGCCTTGTTTACGGCGCAGGATCTTGCCTGTACCGGTGACCTTGAAGCGCTTTGCTACAGACTTACGTGTCTTCGCTTTTCCTGCTTTTCTGGCCATGGGACGCGCAAACTAGTCGCAGGCCACCAATATACAAGACGAATTTTCAAAAGAATCGGTGATTTTTTTAGAAAACTCTAAATTATCCCCCCAGCAGAGTCGCTGCGCTCCAATGAAAAATTAAGAATTAACAATGAATAATTCCGTTGCAGACTTCAGAACCTACCAACTTCTCATACACCCTGTAAATTCTGGAATAATCTGAAATAATCTGTTTAAATCAGTCTTAATCTGTGTTCAAAACTTGAGGTTGATTGGATCTGTTTAGCTTGGAGATCCGTCCACCGGGTTGATGGTAGGTGTCTGGTAGGTCTTTTTAAGAGGCCACTGATTAAGACAGATTGATACTGATTGTGTTGTGCTGGTAAAACCGGGGCTAGTGCGGTTTCTGCGTGCTGGTGGTTTAGCTGGTTTTGCTTAGTTTTCTCCCAAAAAAATCTGTTTAAATCAGTCTTAATCTGTGTTCAAAACTTGAGGTTGATTGGATCTGTTTAGCTCGGAGATGTGTGCACTGGGTTGTTGGTAGGTGTCTGGCAGGTCTTTTTAAGAGAACACAGATTAAGACAGATTAAGACAGATTGAGAAAGATTGTGTTGTGTTGGTGAAACCAAGTCGCTGCGCTTTGAATGATGCTGAAAGTGTCTTCCACCTCTACCCTTTTTACTCCCACACTGAACACTGAAAACTGTAGTCTGAGCTCTTCTTCTCGCTCCATCAGTCTAGCCCATTGACCGATGACCCTTGACCAATGACCGCCCGGCAGGGCTCCTTTCGCGGTAGAAACCATCTACTATCTCAGAATCAAAGCTGAGGCTCCACCAACTTGCCAGCCCAGCGGCGAGGTAGGTCACCTATCCTAGCCTTAGCATCAGCCGCACACTTTTTCTCACAGCTCTTCAGGTCATTTTCAAACATCCTCCGTTGCTCCCCCGCAAAGCGCTTGCACAGAACATGCACATTGACCTCGTCATTGATAAAAAACGTGCGGTCATCAAAATTTCCCGAACCTATGATCGACAGCTCGTCATCCACGACGATCAATTTCCCATGCATCATGCTCGGTTGAAACTCGTAGATCCTAGCGCCAGCCTCTAATAACTCAGGCCAGTATGACATCGATGTCTGACGCACAATCGGTGTGTCGATATGGTCGTTGGGCAAAACAATATCCACCTCTACCCCGCGCGCCATGGCTCGGAAAAGCGCTTTACGAAGCTGCTTGTTCGGCAAGAAATACGCATGCTCTATCAAGAGCGACTTCTGCGCGGCATCGATCGCCAGCAAATACCCAGCGCCCAAAGTATCACCCCTTTCGCAGGGCGCACCTAACACCACCTGAGCCTTCATATCTCCAACTTTCTTCAACTTCGGGAAATAGGCCTCACTTTCCAGATCCACTCCACGTAGTTCCTTCCAGTTATTCATGAACCCACGTTGTAACTCCGCCACCAATGGCCCACGCACTCGGTACATCGTATCCCGCCATTGCCACTTCCCTTTCGCCGCACCATTCCAGCAGTCAGCATAGCCTGCACCGCCGGTGAAAGCCAACTTGCCATCCACCACCAGAATCTTCCGATGGTCGCGGTTATTACAGTGAAATAGCCTAAAACAGTTGAACGGCCGGTAGAGCTCCACCTCCACTCCAGCATGACGCAGAGCTATCAAGTAACGCTCATCCAACTTCATCGAGCCCACTCCATCCAAGACCACATGAACCTGCACACCCGCCTGCGCTCGTTCACACATAGCCATCACCAAATCATAGGTCACATACCCATCTACTGCGACAAACGTCTCAAAAGTGATCGTGCTCTTAGCGGACTTCACAGCCTCTAACATTACAGGGAAATACTCCCCCCCATTTACTAAAGTATCGATCTGATTCCCCGCAACCCACAAAGCTTGAGTCTCTTGCTCCATCGCCTGCCCAAACTCCTCAGACACTAATGCTGGCGCAGATGCCCCCATACCCACAAAAGGGCTGTCATCGAGTTTCGCGCAGGAAATCAAACCCACTAGCGATACCGCGCAAACCAAATACCTAACAATCTCTATCAAACCGCAGAGAGTATGAAGCCCTCCACAAAAAACGCAAACTCTACTTATACCACTTAGAGTTTGAAAAGAGACTAATGCCGGAGTGATTTCTTGATAAATCAAGGCGCGACGAAGGAGTGGTGCGGGCACCATGACTGAGGAGAAACGCTGATTTAGCAAGAAAGCGACCGGTATCTCATTTGTTCCGCGAAGCGCACTTCCCTAAAACCCCAAAAAACAACATTTGTCTCTTTTAATTTTCTAAGTGGTATTAAGAGCACGCCCCCGATGAATCGGGGGAAGGAAGATGGAAAGAAGGGAAAGGATAAAGGACCAGCTCGATGGAGAGAAATGCTCAGATTACAGTTTTCAGACGGCCCGGAATTCCCAATTCATAATTGGAGCGCAGCGACTTCCCTTGAGCCTCATCGTGCTGACTCTGAAAACTGAACACTGCACAGTCTGAAAACTTCCCACTCTCACTTCTCACTTGGAGCGCAGCGACTTCACTCGGTAATGGCCAGTCAGTGGATATTCGAAGAGACTGGCTTCCTCACGCGCTCCCGACCCAATATTATGAATCACCCTCGGTACCCCGTCGGCATCGAGCCTATCGCTCACAATCATAATGTGTGGCAAGCGCCCCGCCACAGTGCAGGTAACAATGTCTCCTGGTTTATAATCATCAGCATTTTTAGAAACTTTTTTCGACCAGCCTTGTCGTTTGAAATATGCCCGCAAGTTAGGCACCCTACGATGGTCGATATTTTTATCCGCACGCTTCAGTCCCCAACTTTGAGGGTACTTAGAGAAATGTTTCAGCATGTCCTCATGCACCATCTGCTGGAGATCTATTCCGCGCCCCTGTCTAAAAGCTCTAATCACCACATCCGTACACACACCCTTTTCAATCGGCAAGTCACCCCCAGGATACTTGAGGCTCACATAGGCTGGATCGTAAGTCACAGTCTTTCCCACCTGCCAGCGCGCCGCTTCAACCAACTTCCTAGACTGAGAAACTCCATCGAATTTAACCTCAACCAGCTTTTGATCCGCCTGCGTCTGAGCTCCTGATAGAGCGCCCATCAGTAAAGTAAGCCCAAACACCCTCCAACAAACATGTAACTTCCTCTGCATATTTCCTTATACAGTTACAGAGAGAGGCCTCCAGTCCCTTTCTCAGAAATAACCAAACCTAGAATTCTTGATGAAGATACTCACCACCCTCTACTCACTCGTTCTGAGCTGCGCACTCATGGCCGAAAACAACGGCCAACAAGCCAACCAAGGCTTTCTCAATGCGGCAAAAGAATACGACACCAAAGCCGAACGCGCCACCCAAAATGGCAATGCTCACAATGCTGAAATTTTCAAAAAACTCGCCGCCATCAAGCGAGAAGCCGCCGTCAGCATCAACGGCTACGACTGGGCAGAGTACCACAAACTCAGCGGCCAACTCAACTCCGACAAAAAGAAGACACAATCGGACAAAAAGAAACACAGCTTTGAAGACGCGGCAAAGCGCTACGACCAACTCGCAAAGAAGGCACACGAGGCTGGAGAGACAAAGAAAGCGACCACCTACACCCGCCTAGCAGCAATCAAACGTGAAGCCCAGAATGCTGGAGGAAACTACGATTGGTCCGAGTACGAAAAACTCTCCGCCGAACTCGACAAAGGGAAGAAGAAGATCAACAAAGACGAAAACCCCCACAAAGAAGCACCTGCGAAAAAGAAAGTCACGAAAAAGTCCCCCGTCAAAAAGGAATCGCCTCCAACCAACTTCATCACTGCAGCTCAGAAACACGCCTCACTTGCGAACAAGTCCAAAGCCGCAAAAGATGACTATTCCGCTCAAATCCACACTCGTCTCGCAGCCATCCTCATTGATGCCGCCGCAAAGCAGTCAGAAAACCGAGCCATCGACTGGACCGAGTACAAAGAACTCAAAGAACTTCTCGGTAAATAAGCCCACACACGGAGGGATCACCCCTACCGCGAAAAATACGAAAGAAGCTAAAGTAGATAAGTATAAGTGTTCCGTTGGAGCCCCAAGCCCCAGCTTGGCTACTTGGAGCACTCGGACGATGAAGGTCCCTGCGGGAAGTCATTGGTCAAGGGTCATTGGTCAAGGGTCATTAGTCAAAGGGCTGGGACGATGAAGCGTAGTTCCAACCATCCGGCCCCAAGCTCTTCCTCTCCCCTAGTATATGGAAAATCAATGCTTGAGCGACACACATTGTTTAACATTCTATCAGTTAGGAAGATGATATTAGCTGGTCCGTTGAGTTTAGCTGTTTAGCTGTTTAGCTGTTTAGCTGTTTAGCTGTTTAGCAGGTCTATCTGGCTAGCACCAAGTCACTCCTCACCTTTCCCCTATTTCAAATTAGAGCGAAGCTCCTCCACAATAGGCTCGTCAGCGGGAGCCAAGGCATAATCAGCAAACTCCTCCAATCGAACCCACTCAATAGTCTGATGCTCCAAGGCCGTTGGTTTGCCGCCCGATATCCTACAGTGAAAAGGTATAAGCTCGATCGTAAACTCCTCGTAGTGATGCACCACGGAAGGCAAGCCTTCGCCCACAGTGATCGCACAGCCAAGCTCCTCCTGTAATTCGCGCACCAGCGCCAGCTGCGCGGACTCCCGATCCTCGATCTTACCACCCGGAAACTCCCAAAGCCCCGCCTGCCCCTTCCCCTCTGGTCGCTGGCAAAGTAAATACTCACCAGCAGAATTCGTAATCACCCCGCAGACAACTCGTAACATCCCCATTGTGTATTCCATCCACAAGCGTGGGTCAATTTTAAGAATAGGGAAAGAAGTGAGGAGAAAGGAGAAAGGAGAAAGGAGAAAGGAGAAAGCGGCAGCTAGCTAGCAGGAATCCTCAAGTACTTTCTTCATTACTACGGCAAGGATTGTCCCATCGGCCCTGTCTGAAACTGAACACTCGACCCAATTACATCCTACAATCAGCCATTCGTGAAATTAGCGTGATTCGTGGTAAGAACCGTTTCATCGTCCCGGCAAACTTTCACTCCTTTCGTCTTTTTCGCGGTCAAAAAAAGCACTGCAATAGCAAAAATCTGTTAAATCTGCGTCATCCGCGCTCCGAACTCGTTTCATCGTCCCGGCCCTGAAAACTGCAGTCTTAAAACTTCAGCACTCTGCTGCTCTTCTGGGTAATTCTGTCGATTTTGTAAATTCTGTCTAAAAGTCTCTTTACCCTGATTCATCGTACTGGAATAATCAGTATAAATCCGTGTAATCTGTGTTCTAGAAAAGTGGGAGAAGCCATAGACGTAGAAGAATAGAGAGGGTTGAGTAACGGGTTGAGCTCGGAGATATGTGCGCTGAGTTACTGATAGTTGTTAGTGATTCCTTTGGGGGGGACACTGATTAAGACAGATTAAAACTGATTTTTGTGTGCAGATGAAACTTAGTCGCTGCGCTCCAATGAAGAATGAAGAATGAACAATTAA
>CAXMPP010000143.1:0-5949 GCA_964195395.1 uncultured Thermodesulfobacteriota bacterium | reverse complement strand
ATAGGGCGAAGTCACGGCCCAGTTCGCGACCTCCATTGGGTCACCTAGCACTTGGACATCGTAGTAGCTGCCACCCTTTGCATCCGCCCCCTGTCTCAGCGACTCGGCATCGCCGTGGTGCACTATCTTGCCGCCATCGATAAACAACAGAGAGTCACACATCTCACCGAGCTCGGAGAGAATGTGGGAGGAAATCAGAATCGTCTTTCCTTCCTCAGCTAATATCCGGATCAGATTCTTGAGCTCCACTCGCGCCTTGGGATCTAGTCCAGCAGCGGGTTCATCCATGATCAAAACCTCTGGATCATGCAGCAAGGAACGCCCCAGACAAAGGCGCTGAGTCATACCTTTCGAAAGCTTGTTAGACATGCGATCTGATAGATTGGACAAGTCGGCAAACTCCATCACCTCCTGCACCCGCATTTGTCTTTCCTTCCCTTTATAGCCGAGTGCTCGGGCGTAGAAGTCGAGGTACTCGATCACTGTCATGTGGTCGTAATTTCCAAAGTCATCTGGCATCCATCCGATCAAGGAACGGACTTCAGCCGGGGCATTGATCACATTGTGACCACAGATTTCCACGGTCCCGGATGTGGCGTAATCCAGGCTGGCTAGAATACGCATGGTGGTGGTTTTACCCGCACCATTGGCACCGACGAATCCGCAGACTGAGCCGCGTGGCACCTCAAACGAGAGGTCATCCACGGCCTTGAGCGCACCAAAATGGCGCGTGAGATTTTTTACACTAATTGCTGGCATCGTAGTTAAATTGAGGTGTTAGTTGACCACTGGGCCGGTGAAAACAGAATGGGTGCGCTCCCAATCGATCGATGAATGCGTATCAATCGCTGGCGCCTCGGTGGTGATGGCAAAGAAGTGTCCCTTGCGCTGCATCAGCTTGTCGACGGTGAGATTGCGGAGCTCCTTGGTGAACAACTCAGTCCCAGCCCTCAGTGCAATCTTCGCCTCTTTTTCCGTGATTTGTTTTGCGGGCACTTTTGCCCCTTGTTGGACACTAGCCTCGCTCGACCACCAGCGGCCATCTGCATCTTGATAGAGTAAAGTAGCGATAGGGAAATCAAAGCCGGAGTGGAGCACTGGATTGGAGGTGTCTCCTTCTAGTGTGATGCGACCACGCGTCGGCATCACCGCTTCTAAATAATGACCTAACTTCGAACGCGACTGGAACCAATCGCCCTCAGCCAATGTCCCCGTCTCGCCCTGAGAAATGCGGTATTCTCCGCCGCCTCCAGAATTCTCTAAAGTCACACGCGACAAGCGGGAACGTCCCAGCGGAAGGGGTGAAATGCATGCATGAGTCGATGTTTCGAAGTCACCACTCATCATCACGCCCGTTCGGCAGAATTGTTGTTGTTTGATGTAGGCCTTGTACTCGCCATCATCGGCGCGCACTTCCACCAGCTGCACTCGCTCGCCTGATCCACCAAAGCCGTCTTGAATGATAATCACCGCAATCAAAACCAAGCTCGCACTGATAGCAATCAATGGCGTGGTGATGAACATCCGGTGACGTTTGCCAGCTTTGGCAAACACAAACAAATTGATAGGTCCCACCAATATTCCAAAGACTAAGATCACGACCACTAACAGGGCCGGCTGGAACCCAGCCCCTTTGAGCAATCTATAAAGTCCCCAGTCTGCTGAAGCATAATGATCGGCGATCTGCACAGGGAACGTGTCCTGAGGTCGCTTCGACTCGATCAATTTTGTTAAGGATTTTGGATCGATTTTAAACCCCTTCTTCAGTGGCATTAAATCCACGCGACCAAAGGAACGACGTTCGCCTTTGCTTGCCGTAGTTACATTTATACCAAGTTGCTTGAGATCGATCTCTGGATCCTCAGAGTACACAATGAGGTGGCCACCCAGACGGTTCCACTCGAGCACTGCATTGCGCGCTGCTGGGCTGGTGCTCAGCCAATCTTTTTCAGTGAGCACGATCACATCGTAACCCACATACCCACGCCAATCTCCCGCCATGTTCGACGGCTGGAATTCACCCGCAAAATCAAGGCTTCCTCCGCTTCTTCCTGAGTGTGACGATCCGCTGAAACGAGCCACGATATGGCTATCTAGATCATTGCTATTCTTATGCGCTAGATCCGCACTCATGAGCACTGAGCTCCAATCTTTAAAGTACTCCCAGCCCATGTAGCCATCGAGATCACCAAGACCTGACCCCGTCACCTCTAGCGCCAAGTTTAAATTATTATCACCCCCATATGTATTGGAAAACATTGTGACGATAGGCACTAACAGGTCGTAACTTTTACTTTCTCCAGCGGCACAGTTGAGGCCGTAGGCAGACTGAAGTTTATTCTCCTCAGAGCCGGAACTGTAACCCCAATTGTTAGCTCCATCGGTAGAGTCAAAACTCAGATTCCAGACACGATCCGACGTCGTATTATTCTGGATTTCCACCCGCACTGGCAGGTAACCTCGAGTAGGCAGAGAACTAAACAAGCTAGTCACCTTGATCTTCCCCGCACCTTTTTTGTATTCTTGCTCGAGGATGGTTTCTTGCGCTTGGCAAAAAGTGCTCAGCAACAAGCCGAGCAAGACTGTGGTCAAAAATTTCATCTAGGCTGTGGCTGGTTTGAGAGTTTTTGGAGTCGATTGATCTTGGAATGGGACTTCCGCTATGACCTGATCTATCACTTGATTGACTGTGATCCCCTCCACCTGAGCATTATAATCTAACAACACGCGGTGACGTAGAACCGAAGGAGCCACAAATTTGACATCCTCAAAGCTGGCATTCGGTCTCTCATTCATCAAGGCGCGGGCCTTAGCTGCCGAGGCGAGCGAGAGCGCGGCACGTGGGCTGGAGCCAAATTTGATAAACTTAGCTGCCTGTGACTCTCCCGGATGGGTCGCGGTGACAAGCCGGGCAATGTAGTTTGCCACCACATCTGGCAGATAGATTTTACGCACCAGATTGATGACTAGATCAAATTCCTCAGGATTCATCGTCTCTTCCACTACTGGCTCCTCACCGAGTTCGCGCATCATGACAATCTGTTCCAGCGTTGCTGCCGAGTTGCGCATCACCTCGAGCTTGAAAAGGAATCGGTCGAGCTGGGCTTCGGGCAGAGGATAGGTTCCCTCTAGCTCGATTGGGTTCTGAGTCGCTAAAACAAAGAACGGAGCTGGCAACTTGTGGGTCACGCCCAACACTGTGACACAGCGCTCCTGCATCGCCTCTAGCAGCGCCGATTGAGTCTTTGGCGAAGCTCGGTTGATTTCATCTGCTAGCACAAGGTTGGTGAACAAGGGTCCAGGCTGGAACACGAAGCTGCGCTTGCCATCGGTCTCTTGCAGCACCGGGTTGCCAGTGATGTCACCTGGAAGAAGGTCTGGAGTGAACTGCACACGCTTGGTGTCAAGCCCCAGAGTTTTAGAGAGCCCTTTGACCAGCTCAGTTTTACCCAAGCCCGGAAGACCTTCTAACAATATGTGACCACGGGCCAGCAAGCCAGTGATGACTAGATCAATAAGCTCGGACTGACCGAACAAAACCCCATTCATAGATTTCTGTAATGCCCGGATATGAGGCACCGCCAATTCGACTTCCTGTTCAGTTGCGTATTCCATCGTTCTATTTAAAAAATTTCTTTAATGCTTTTTGCTCGTCTGGCAGCAATTCGCTTTGCCAGACACGTTCGCCGCCACGGCTTTCAGATTTGAGCCCACCGCCCGATTGCGCGGAGGTGGCTGATTTATCGACATCATGCTCGGTCGAGCGGGTCTCTAGCAGATCTCCCGGCAGCGCATCATCCAAAGTTTTAGGGTCGATCCCCTGCATATCTCCCGTCTCCAACGGGTCTAGCTCGTCACCTAACACTCCTGGTGGATGACCCGGCCCACGATTAATCCCGCCATTACCAAATCCTTCGCCTTCACCATTGCCTTCGCCCTGTCCCTCACCTTCCATTTCTCCAGGCTCGTCCCCGATGCCTCCGCCATTTTTCTTTTGCTGTTGGTCCAGTCGCTCGGCGTGTTCGCGCATCTTCTTGCGCATCGCCTCGAGTTGTTCTTTCGGAATGTTTGCTAACGCTTTAGGGTCGAGCGCTTTGAGCTTCTCCATCAACTCTTTGTTAGGTTTCATCGCACCGCTATTCATCGAATCCAGCGCTTGGCCGAACTCATTCAAAAGTCGTTCTTTATCCTCCTGCGAAAGCTTTGCATCTTGCTTACTGAGCACCTGCAGCGCTCGCTCCGACTTGCGCAAATCTTGTTCCAGCTGCGCGGCATTGTTCTGATGCGACTCACGTAGAGAATCTATCGCCTCAAGACTCGCATGGCTAAACCAGTCTTCGCTGTTAGCGTCGCTCAGCTCTTCCATCTTTTCCTCAATTTCTTCGATGTATTCTTCATCGACCACTTCGTTCAGATCCAATTCTTCGATCGACTCAGCCAGATCCGTGAATCCCTTCGGGGCTGCGACGGTGTAGACCTCTTTCCCACGTTCCCCAATCGGGATGAAGGCCGAGGATGTCAGCAGGCATAAACCACCCAACAACGGAAGCACCATGCGCGCCCATTGCCATTGCACCTTTACCGAGGCTCCCTCAGGCACATCAGGCCAAGCCCGCACTCCCACCCTTGCAGAACTCAGCGCATTGTTAAGCTCCAAATCAGACTCTAAACGCACCAAACTTTGCTCGATCGATTCGAAATGCTTTTTAGCAAACATCCAACAAATCACTCCAACAACCATCAAAGAAAAAACTGCAATGCCGGAAAACTCTAGCCAATCCACTTGCTCCGCAATGTAACGCATGCGTACCACTAAAAGTGCTAACAGCAGCGCTAGAGCAACCATTGGTAGCCGCGCAGCCTCCAGCCACCACCCAAGATTTACCTTCCTGGATGCCCGCTTTGCTATCCGCATCCACTGATGCTCTGATCCGCAAGTTTGCATTTTAACGACACAAGTAACTCGAAAGGACACCCCTAGGTCGAGTCACTTCCGCAGAAATTAGCTTTTTGTATCCATCTGACAAGCAAGAAGCTGCGAATTTATCTTTGCACTCGGCCAATTGAATGGAAGCTTTGTCGGGTGAAGTCCGCCCACCCAAAACGAAATCGCACCAATAACCGCAGCGAGCGCCCCACCTTCATGTACTTGCTCGACCTCGTTCTGATCGCCTGGATCATAGAGGCGGTGGACCAGTTCCTGCTAGGTGGTTCATTGGATAGATTCGGCATTCACCCACGCAGCCTATCCGGGCTATTAGGAATCCCACTCATGCCATGGCTCCACGGAGGATTCGCCCACCTCATCTCTAACACAGTCCCCTTCCTCACCCTCGGCTACATCATGCTCAAGTCTGAAGGCCGACGCTTTTTCTACAGCTCATCAACCATAATTTTGTTAGGCGGACTGGGAACTTGGCTGATTGCGGGGAAAGGCGAAGTCCACATCGGCGCCAGCGGCCTGATCTATGGCTACTTCGGCTACGTCATGACCAGAGCCCTCATTGAAAAGCGCCCGATCTGGCTGCTCACCGGCATCCTCGTCGCTCTATTTTACGGAGGAATGATCTTCGGCGTCCTCCCACAGAACCAACTCCCAGTCTCATGGGAAGGCCACCTCACCGGCATGCTCGCCGGCATATGGCTCGGCCGAAAACACAAAGGCCTACGCGCTCATTAGCAGTCTACAGCTAAAAGAGTGACCCACTCTGCTCCTCATCTTCTCTTTCACCATCAGACAGACAATCCTTCGCTAGCATGACAACCATAGCCAAACGCATTTCCAATGAACTTCTCCCGCTTCCTGAAAAGGATCAGGAAGAGGTTTTGCGCGAGGTTTGGGAAAGACTCCACGACATACGTGCAAAAAAAATACATGATGCCGTCCTGTCTGGAGGCATGGAAACTTACGACTCCCGGGAAGTCATTGCTGACTTGAGAAAAAAGCAT
>CAXMPP010000142.1:0-5966 GCA_964195395.1 uncultured Thermodesulfobacteriota bacterium | reverse complement strand
TAAATCAGCCCCAGCACGTAGGGTATCCCCAGCTAAAACCCCCAAGCCACCCGCGTACGTCGGGATCTCAGGATCTAGAGCAATCTCCATCGAGAAGTAGGCTATTTTACGTAAGGTCTCCATCATCTCTCATCATCTTTCCCGCACAAATCAGGACAGTTCAAGCTCAACCCGTGCGCATCTAAACTTTAGATCAATATACACACATTCAATCACAACGCCTGCAAAGAAACCAACAATAACAAATGAAAACTGCACTCAAAAAATGAAATCCCTTTGCCGATTTTGGCAACTTACACACTCAGTGGAATACTCTCCTCCCCCTTTTCATCGCTGGGACTAACGGATCAACAAACCTCATCAACCGCGAAGATTGGCAATTCGTCGCCGATATCGAGAAAGATGACCAGCAGTACATCATCGCGGTGGATCTCGCTGAAGTTAAAGAAGAAGACGTCAAAATCTCCATTACATAGCGCTCAAAATGAGTGTCTCCAGCAAGAACTAATAGACACTCCATTATCTTTCCAAATAAAAACAACCAGATCGCTGGAGATGGCTGCCCCTAACTGCCCCCTCTGAACCACACCGAAAGCTGAAGCCCAGAGCTAGTGAAATCCTTCTGGCTTCACCGCAAGAACCGAACATGGGCATTTGTGAATAACATGTTCCGCAGTCGTACCGAGAAGCAATTTTTTCAAACCCGTCCTACCTCTCGTTCCTAGAACAGCCAGATCGGCATTCACCTCTTTGAGATAATCGTAAATGCCTAGGTCAGCTGAACTTCCTTTCAAAGTAGTGACCTTGGTATTCAGACCTGAGTATTTTTCCTGTACTGTTGACATGACCTCTTCGAATTTCTGGTTGAGTTTGATTATCTGTTCATCCTGATGGTCGTCTAGAAGCATCGGTATATTTCCATATGCCATTACATATGGATTAGGACAAATGACATGCACATGTAAGAGATGCAGGCGGGCTCCATGCACACTTGCCATCTCAGCTGCGTACTCGAGAGCGCGCTGGGAAGTATCCGAAAAATCGCAACAGGCCACAATGTCATGATAAGGACTGCGCTGTCCTTCACGCACGAGCAGAACAGGCAAGGGAGCCTGACGCACAAAGCGGGTGGCAGTGGTTCCCACCCGATCAGCTTTCCCTCGATTTCCATAGGAACCTAGAACGAGGAGATCACACTTCAAGCTGGTAGCCTGATTCATCAGTTCTTCATAAGGGTGCCCTATACAGACAAAAAACCTCATCGAAGGATGCGGACTATCGAGAGCTTCAAGAGTGAATTTTGAAAGAGCCGTCTCGGCCTGTTTCATAAGCTTTTCCGTCGTGATGAATTTCTCATCCACCTCGCGTTCAAAAAACTCTCCCTCAATGATGTGCACGATGTTCAGCCAACTTCCTCTCAAGGTCGCAATGTGACCCGCCTCCTTGATCGCCGCCTTTGAAGCTTCGGAAAAATCAACACCTACAATAATATCCTGACTATTCATAATGATCCAACAATGGCCAGAAAACCCCAGAACTACTCAGCATTTTTTGCTACGAGATGTGCACAACTTGCAAAAAACGCTCTACAGTCTGAAACTAATTTAAAGCATAACCAATGATCTCTAGTGCTTTAGACGTCGTCTACCTAAATCTCTTATTTCCAATAATATAGTGGCGGGGTCGAGTCCCCCGATGCGGCAGGCATCATGAACGAAAGCTCCCAATTGCGTCTCGAAAAAGAAGTCCATCAGCTTCTCGAAGGGGAAAGACTTCCCTATCGTGACTTCCTAGCAGTTCTGTGGTATGAATCATTTTTAACCTGGAAAATTCACCCCATCTGATGCCCTTCGTGAACTTAATATTCGCCGCTGGCCCGATTCTTCTCCTCATCTTCTGGATGACTAAGAAGCAGCCAGTGCCCTCTGCAAAAGCTCTTCCTCTAGCAGCTTTGGTTGCCTACCTTATCGCCTTCACTTGGTTTAGTCAGGATTCACAGCTAATTCATGCGTCAGTCATTTCTGGACTACTCGTTGCCCTCACTCCCATTCTCATTGTTTGGAGTGCCGTTTTCTTTTTCCACACCATGGAAGCAACCGGAGCTATGGCCACCATTCGCAGCTGGCTGAATCACCTCTCGGGGAACAGGGTAGCACAAGTTGTCATCATTGCCTGGTCCTTCCAATTTCTCATCGAAGGCGCCAGCGGCTTCGGCACCCCCGCCGCCCTCGCCGGCCCGTTGCTAGTAGGTCTGGGCTTTCCGGCGCTCCGAGTCGCTGCAGCCTGCCTCATTCTCAATACCGTGCCAGTCTCTTTTGGAGCAGTAGGCACTCCCGTTTGGTTCGGGTTTGGTCAACTAGGCCTCACTCCTGAAGAGCTTCGAGAAGTTGCTTGGAAAACTTCACTGATTCATACTGTCGCGGCCTG
This sequence comes from uncultured Thermodesulfobacteriota bacterium, assembly GCA_964195395.1. Classification (GTDB taxonomy): domain Bacteria; phylum Verrucomicrobiota; class Verrucomicrobiia; order Verrucomicrobiales; family Akkermansiaceae; genus Rubritalea. Next base: position 3,539 of record CAXMPP010000142.1, on the reverse strand, counting down.
TATCATCCCGCTGTTTGCTCTGCGGCTACTGCTCGGCTGGCAAGAGATTAAAAAAAACAGCCTATTCATCTACCTCGCGATAGCTGCCAGCGTCATTCCCATGTTTTTGTTCTCCCTGATCAACAGCGAATTCCCCTCGGTTGTTGGAGGACTCATCGGACTACTCACAACGGTATGGCTTGCCAGTCGCGGCGTTGGCCTAACAAAAGAAAAAGAAATACTGGGAGAGCAACCCACCGCACGAGCCGTGACCAAAGCTCTTTTTCCTCTCTGGGCAACCGTGCTCATTCTGCTCATCACCCGCATTCCGCAGCTTGGAATTCGGGGGTACCTCTCCGCCTCAGAGCCAGCTTGGCATTTACCACTCGGAAACTTGGGTGACTTCGCAGTGAGCCAGTCACTAGTCATCAGTCTAACAGACATTCTTGGAACACAAACGAGCTGGGATCATCCCCTTCTCTTTGTCCCCTCTTTCATTCCCTTCATCCTAGTAGCCCTGCTCTCGATCCCTGTGTTGGGAGCCTCATGGGACATTCCGCTTAAAGTCTGGCGAGAGTCAACCCAACGTATACGCCGTCCGGCCTACGCCCTGCTAGGTGCTCTAGTGCTAGTGAAACTTCTTATGATGGGCGACGCCTCCTCTCCAGTGATGATCATTGGCCACCATCTCTCACTCATAGCTGGATCTTCGTGGCCTGCTTTTGCGTCCTATCTTGGCAGCCTCGGATCATTTTTTGCAGGATCCAGTACCATCTCGAACCTCACCTTCGGCCCCATTCAGCAAGATATCGCAAAAGAATTACATCTGAATCAAACCACCATCCTCGCACTGCAGTCTGTTGGTGGGGCGATGGGAAACATGATCGCGATCCATAACATTGTAGCCGTATCATCGGTCTTAAACATAGCCAACCAGGAAGGAGCCATTCTTCGAAAAACCATCCTTCCCATGCTTCTATATGGGCTCATCGCAGCCCTAACAGGCGGACTCATCTTCGCCTTCGGCTAACAATCCTCGTTGCCAACGAGAACGGTCTAGCAGGATCTACCTCCCGTCACCCACAACCCCACTAGCACAAAACAACTCATTGCCAGTGAATACATGAACAGGTAGAATGGACATTGTATGGAATTCCGCGACTACTACGAAATCCTAGGTATCCCTAAAGATGCTAGCCAAGATGAAATCCGAAAAAAGTTCAGAAAACTCGCGCGCAAGTACCACCCAGACGTAGCAAAAGTCAAACAAGGTTCTGAAACTAAGTTTAAAGAAATAAACGAAGCTTACGAAGTTCTAGGTGATCCTGAGAAACGTAAAAAATACGACGCCTTAGGTCCAAACTGGAATCAAGCATCTGCTCCCAACTCCGAAGATTCTTATTATGGAGCATCTGGCTCAGATGACTATGAATACCAATTTAAAGGCACGGGGTTCAGTGACTTTTTTGAACAAATGTTCGGAGCTGGAGCGCGGTCAGGAGGTGGCAGCTACAGCAGGTTCACCAGTGACCCGAACCATGGACAACGCGCAGCCACGGCTAGCCAAGACGCGTATGCCGACATCCTTGTAAGCCTTGAAGAGGTCATGAATGGAGCCGAACGCACGCTACAGCTAAAACAAATCAACCGAGCCACGGGGCAAATCGAAATTAAATCAACCCGCATCCGAATCCCCAAGGGAATCTCTGAAGGCCAACTCGTCCGTTGTGCTGGCCTAGGAAGCCCAGCCATCAATGGAGGACCTCCAGGCGACTTATTTCTCAATGTCAAACTGGAGAAACACCCCTACTTTCAAGCGATCGATTCTGACCTTTACTATCACCTTTCACTTGCCCCTTGGGAAGCAGTCTTAGGAGCTGAAGTCACCGTCAAATCCCTAGAATCTCCCGTAAAAATAAAAATACCCCCACTTACGGAAAATGGCACTGAGCTGCGTATAAAAAACAAAGGCCTCCCTAGTGGCTCCAGTGGATCCCATGGTGACCTATACGCCGTGATACATATCGCCACACCTACCCAAACCTCTGAACAAGAAAATGACCAGTGGAGAAAACTAGCAGAAGTCTCCAGCTTCAACCCACGCAATCCTGAAAACTAACTCGCCAAGCTATGATGACCTATCAATACCAACTCACATGTATTTCTGAATCCGAGCAAAATAGAGTATCTCTAAGTGATCTAGAAGAAGCAGCCGAGCTATGCGACCTGCATCCTGAAATGATTGAAGAGTTTCTCAGAGGCAGGCTCGTACACGCCTTTAAAAACAAGCAAGGCAACATCTACTTTGATTCATCAGGTGTGTCTCGGCTCCGCCACATTGCTTACCTCCGTGAGCATGAGCAGATCAAATTCCGCACCATACGCTACATCACCAGCCTGCTCGACAGCCTAGAGGCCCGTGAAAAGGAACTTCACGAGCTACGGGAACGACTCAGATGAGATTGCATTTACGAGCTCGACGCCAACCTAGCAATTCTTGTCACTTGTGGCTGAACAGGAATAAAAACAATCCTCTAGAAATCACGTCTGAGCCCATTGCCCATGCTCCGTACATGCTGACGCATTATTGATACAAAATATAGATTTACCCTCAATGACCCTAAAAATTCCACACAACTTAAGGCTACTAGCCACCTTTACAACCTGCTACATCATTGCTGCCGCTATCAGCGCAAAAATGACTAACAATAGTGAGTTCGTTTTTTACCTAGGGGTGATGATCGTCATGATCACGGGAGCGATGTTTATCCATCTTCGCGTCAGATTTCCGCTTCCCCTACTATGGTGCCTCTCTATCTGGGGGCTACTCCACATGATCGGAGGCATGGTTCCAGTCCCCGATTCTTGGCAAACCACTGGACACATTAGTGTCGTTTATAGTCTCTGGTTGATCCCAAATTATTTAAGGTATGATCAGCTCATTCATGCTTATGGTTTCGGAGTGACCACATGGCTCTGCTGGGAATGTCTCTCCCATATTGTAAAATGTTATACCGATACAAATCTCGCTCCGACCGTTGGAGCTCTCACTCTTTGTGTGTGTGCCGGCACTGGACTAGGAGCACTGAATGAAGTCATCGAATTCATGGCCACACTCCTATTTGAGGAAACAAACGTCGGCGACTACACTAACATGAGCTGGGATCTGGTTTTCAACCTCTTCGGCAGCATTATCGTTGCGGTGATTATTCGCAGAAAGAAATCAGCCGACCTGCGGTTTCTAACTAAAATCATCACGTAACCTTCCTACGTATAATACCATTTGAATTGTTAGAGTGGATTAAGACGATGAGAGTAGCAAGGCGGCAGGAAGACGCATAGCGAGCTATGCAACTGACAACGGACGAAGCTAATCTCGCTGTATTGTTTCGCCCTCTCCAAATCAGCTCTGCTGCAAATACAAAGAATAAGAGTACAACTATTGATCCAGTATAACTGTGAAGATGGTATAAGCTTACCGGAGCGGCCCTGGCCCAAGAAAGCAAACTCAAGCATGTTTTATCCTATCTGATGATCTGGCGAGGAAAGAAGACACTACA
>CAXMPP010000141.1:0-5979 GCA_964195395.1 uncultured Thermodesulfobacteriota bacterium | reverse complement strand
CAGGCATCCCCGGCATCTCAGTCCCAGCTGGCACCGTAGAATCCGACTCAGGAACCAAGCTCCCAGTAGGCCTCCAAATCCTAGGCCCAGACCTTGGTGAGTCGATCCTTCTAAAAATTGCCAAAACTGTCGAGTCACTCTAACTGGAAACGCCAAGCTTGGCAGCCCAATCATTTCAAAAGCTAAGGGCTCACGCTCAGATTAATTCCAAGGATGTCGCCCATAGTTTGGCTGTCGCAACTGGGATCTTCGAGAGCCTAGTCGCTGAGACTATACCACTACTGTAAAAGTAGCGACGCCGCATACACTCCAAACCACTAGGGAGGCGACCGCGCTTCCCTAGCGGCGGTGTCCTTTATAGGTATTTCGCTTTTCGCCGGGTGTGGATGGAGTAGGTGTCGGGAAAGGTTTTGGCTCTGGCAGGTACCAAAGTTTACGTTGAGCACGTTCTTGTGGACTCGCTTGATCCTGCTTATCTGGATCTGAATATTTGTAAGGAAGCACACTCTCACCCGCCCGTAGATCTCTGACTAATTGTGATTTATCCCCATTTTTTTCCTGGAGCGCCATGAGGTCAGACTGACCTTTGACTATTTGAGGGCTAATAAAGATCACTAATTCCTCACGCACAACCTCTTTATTAATCGTAGAGAACAGACGCTTGAGACCGGGAATGTGCATCAGTACTGGTATACCACTCTCAGTTGATTCATTGCGCTCTGTAATAAGACCACCCAACACGACGGTTTCACCGTTTGGTACAGTGACGGTTGTTTCAATACTCTCCTGACCGATGGTGGGAATACTATTCCCATCGATTACGGTCGAACCGATGATGTTGTTGTTCACAAATGAAATCTGCAGTGTGACTTCATCTTTAGAGTTTACCAAAGGAATCACCTCAAGCTCCAACAAAACATCACGGTAGGCAATATTGGTTGATTGCGAACCATTAACACCAGAACCACCTTGGGTGAAACTATTGGTCGGAACTGGCACTTGTTGACCAGATGAAAGAATGGCACGGCGATTATTAGTGGTGAAAACTGTCGGGCGCGCCATCAGGTGGAACTTTCCGCTATCTTCCATAGCTCGGAGGGTTGCAGTGAAATGCTTTCCGATCTGTCCGTAAAGGGAAAGTCCGGCCACATTCTCAAACGCTCCTAGGTCAGTGAGTGTCGTTGGATCGGCAAGGATAGGGTATCCCGTTCTGTTCTGCCCAGCAAACCCTGAGTTAGCCCCACGTGTAAGCTGGTAAGTACGTGCAAAATCCATACCAAAGTCGACGGAGTCTCCTAAATTGTATCTACCAAAGATCGCGGTAATTTGCACCTGATCCGTGATGACGTCCATCTCAGCAATGAGATCTTTAACAACCTTAATAGAAGAAGGCGGTCCTTTGATAATGAGCGTATTGTTGCTATTATCAGCAACTAATAGAGTTTTGCCGATAATGACAGCCTCTGGCCCCTCTTCGCGGCTCGTCTCGGCGAGCGACCCGCCTGCATTATTTTGGCTAAAGGAACCATTGGCAGTAGCTTGCCCGCGGTTTTGATTACTTTGTGATCTATTATTACTACTTGAACGATTATTCCCACCAGCTGAGTCGGATGGCTTTACGGAAACTTGAGTAATCGCGTTTTCTGCAATATTTAGGAATTCTGAGACCGAGAGGAATTTGAGTTTGTGCTTATAAAAGTTTCGTTCATCGAGAGGTGAGTCGTAGCCCTTGATCAAGCTTTCAGCAATCTCTACATCGATCGGTCTACCAATCACAAAAATACGATTTGTCCGCACGTCCGATAAGACTTGAACGCTACTAAAGCTCTCACCGCCAGTTGTACGCTTTGTCACCGCCGCTGTACCAGTTCGACCACTTGGAGTTACCCCTTTTACTACAGTGCGAGTTGCCGACCCACCACCTGCTGCTGAAAACTGGGTATTTTGTTGCGCACTAAATTCCATTATCGACTTAACGCTTGTTGCAGTCTCTTCTGCATCAGCGTGCTCAAGAGCTATCCACTTTTGCTTCGCTGATTCCTGCTGAATATCGATTCTCTCTTTGATTTCTATCAAAGTCCTAATCAGCTGAGAGTTCTCAGTGATAATCAAAGCATTAGCGTTTGGGACAGGAACAATAGATCCATGCGCGCCGAGCTGGGACACAACACCGGTGAAGATGCTCATTGCCTCCTCTGGCTTGATGTTATCTAGGCCCATGACATAGGTCACGAGTTGCTCTGAATCGGGCAATAGCAATGCATCAGAAACCAATGGGTTGCCTCCAACAGTACGAGCCCGTGGAGCTTGCAGTAATTTCACTTCATTTGGTCCACTTGGTACAAATATTAAGCCTTCAAGAAAGCATGTCTTCACCAGAAGGTCTGTTGCCTCGCGGTAGGTGAGAGGCCCTGGCTGGACAAAGCTAATCTCTACAGCTAAAGCCGCCTTCGTCAGAATCACGCGCTTGCCAGTGAATTTGCGATACATAATAGCAATAGCCTCACCGCTCAAAAGAGGTTCTTGGTAGCCTTCTTTGATAACGGTATTGGGATCTACGAGCGGTTTTTCTTGAACAACTACTTGAACTCCTGGCGCGGGTGGAACTGGAGGCTCAGCTTGTGGCAGCGGCACCTGCGCTAGGGAGGTTCCAGCAACGGTTAGAGTCACTGAAATACCTGTAAGAGATTTAGAAAATGAATTCATAAGAAGATGCTTTTATTTTGTGCGAGGCACGGGTGGAGTGGTTGTGCGGCGAACACGCGGTCGGCGTTCACTAGAAGAGGAAGTTGGAACGGGAGGTCTTTTGGTAGTTGATGAAGTAGGAGGTCTCTTCACGGTGCTGGCCCGAGATGTTGGTTTACTCACAGCTTTCGAAGCCTTGGCTATGCTGTTTTTTATATCAGAGGAATTGTATGCGATGGTCATTTGGCGTCCACCAGTCATGACGACAACAGTGGTCTTCATGTAATCGTTATTATTTTTATTCACTTCAACTAACCTGATGCCATCAGAGTTAGCGGGTGCTCCCTCGCGTAAGTAGATGCGTTTTTTGGTATCCTTGCGGTCTACCACAGTCACAAACCAACCGTCGTCAAACATAGAAACACCCCGCAGTGTGAGTGAACTATTGACGATCGGTTGCTGGGTGGGAATGACAGGCTTTTTGATGACGAATGCTGAGCGAGTCAGCAAGAGTCGGTACTCGTCCACCGATGGACTTTTCGGCAACGCCGCTTCCCCCAGCATGGTGAGAGCAACGAGTGACAAAATGGATGTTAGAAATTTAGTCATGAAAATATTCTTTTATACTATAAGGATTCGGAATTAATCAGCCACTGTTCAGCAGTGAGAGTGCATATGACCAAACCATCATCATCGACTTTACTGGTGGGTCTTATGACGAGTTGGGTCACGGCACGAAATGCAGTGGGTTGGTGGATATCGACCAACCACATATAGATCTGATCTTCCGTGGCTGTTGCCTGGATTTGAATTTTTGTGCGCTGGTATTTACCTTCGGTATCGACCATACCGCTTAGCTGAGGCTTCGCTGGAGTAAATCCGTGCTTTTCTCCTGAACTATTGAGGAAGGAGAGCAACTTACTCTGTTCCTCACCAAAGGTGGATGGTTTTGGTTCGTTTTGGTCAACCCAAGCCACCTCTTTCGCTATCAGTTCAGCATTTGAGGCACTATTTTTATAGCTAACCGATTGAGCAGCTAGAGCCATCGCCTTTCCTTCTTTATCGCGGTAGCTGGTGAGGTATTGTTTAATTCCCCACACGTGTGCAAACAGCAGCACTATACCAGCAATCAACAGCAACATTGTTCTTTCTCGCTTATTCATGGCTTAGTATTCGTTGTAGCCGACAGGCTTGGCGTTGTACTGGAAATCCCAGCGGTTCGTTTTTTGTGATTTTTTTGCTTCGGGGAATTCCCACTCGTAGTCTTCAAAAACTACAGACTTTCGCAATTTTGGCTTAAAGCGGTTGAGCGAATTCGTATCCTTAGCATTCCCTTTGATCTGAACAAAACCGTTCTGAACATTGATATCGATAAACCGAATGGGCTGACCACCGGGAATACTCATCACACATTCTTTGTAGACTCGAAGAGGCCAGTTTTCAGTGACAACTGGATCGAGCTCAGTCCAGTGCTTAAAGTGTTCTTGGTTATCTTCCCACAATGGTGCGTACTGGGCGACTTCATCGGTAAGTTCGGCAATCTTTTGATCTTGTTGGAAGCTCTTCCACCAAAGCACACCGGCAGCGATGACGTACAGTGCGGCGACGGCCATCAGAACGACTCGTAGACGCTTCATCGAGTTCACTCGTTTTTCCCACTCCCTCACTGCAGTAGGTTTCAACTCAATCGAACTTGAGGGAAAACTAGGAACCGGCCTTGGTTCTTCTCTCAAAAGGATATTGATCGCAGCTAACTCAGGCGCGAGAGATTCCTCTACTGTGGACCAAAGCAGGAGTTCGTGTGGTTGAAATGTGATTCCCTTGATCGATAATTGGAAGATTAACAAATTGATCGAACTTGCTAAATCGACGATTTCTCGACCGATTGGCTCGATCAAAAATGGTTTGTTATTTCGGTAAAATGCGAGACACCATGTGTTTCTTTCTCTCCAAAGGGCAATGCAATCTCCATCCACTTTAGGGGAATAGAATCGCGCTGAAAAATCGAATGAGTAATGGCGCAGGTCATTTTTTTCATTGAGTTCTTCTTCCAGCAGGTAGACGGCCGAGACGAACGATTGGCCATCGAATTTTTCAATAAGAACACAATCCCATCCTTGGTAGTTTTCAACATCCACCAACAGACCCGCGTTTTCTAATTCCAGTTGGCATGCCCCGCGGTAAAGCTCTTCTTCATCACTAGGTACGACAATGGGAAGGGTCGCCACTCGACAAACGGAAAAGGCAACACAGGCGCCTGGTTGGGCATCAGACATTGCGACCGCGCCCTCAAGCGACTTCACATGCGTGAGATTCCCAGCACTCTGATTCCATACATCCCAACCATCGCCTTCCGATGGTAAGATCACTGATTTTTCTAATTTACTCACTTGCTAATTGCTTTTCTTGATAATCCAAAATGTCAGTTTGCTGACCTTTAGCACCACTAATGACCTTGATTAAGTAGCGAAAGTTACCTGAATAGCCAGTACTCTCAATCCTTAAAATATCTCCTTTTGTAGTGAAACGTTGCGCTATGAGCTCTCGGCTTTCTCCCGGCGACGCCAAGTCATCCAATGCTTCGGCCACCGTGGAAAATAGAATGTCATCTTCTGAGCCCATCATACCATCATCCCCAGCCACAAACCCACGAAACTCTGTTGCCCTTGACAGCTCTACCTCGGCCGCTGCAGCGATCAGCTCTGGCAGAGCCTCATGGATATCCAGTGGGCCGTTTGACCAGACCGTGAAGTAATCTCGCCAGTCTGGCTTTAAATTCTCAACGAGTCCAAACCCCCGCACCAATGGCAGCTCGTCCAAATCTCGAAATGCCCGATTATAAGGACGATCGCTGAAACCTAAATCGAGGTAATAGTTCTCCTCAGCACCATTGAGGCTGATCAGCTCATCGCCATCAACCCAATCGATAAGAGAATCCACCAATGAATCGACCTCTTTATCCTCGAGTCCCCATAGTTTAAATAAATTCACTAGAGTCCCTTTATCGTTCGAGGTGAGCACCGTATTGATATTCAAGCGTGATGCCTCTGGCTCGATTTTCACGACATAGCCCTCATCGTATCCAGTATCCGGGGAAAACAAGATCGGGTCATCTCTCTTCACTCCGGGGTGCAGTCCAAAGCTCAAACCTGCATGCGCTTGCTGCCAAGCCGTGAATGCGTGCACCTCTGCCACATTGTCATCCACATCCACCTTGAGCAAAGTAAGAGTCACAACCAGCAAGGTCGTCATAAAAGCAACAACCCATAAGACAGCAATGAGAGCAATCCCAGT
>CAXMPP010000140.1:0-6035 GCA_964195395.1 uncultured Thermodesulfobacteriota bacterium | reverse complement strand
ATCTCGTGGAGTATCAATGAAATGGCGATTGAGATTGAAGAGGGGGATACTGAAAATGATTGTGTCCAGCGAGTAGCACAAGGTGGGCAGCAGATCGTGACGGACTACTTTTCAGGGCTAACCCAGCACTGGATCAATTTAGCCTATGGGAAAATTGAACCAGACGTGCTCGCGTTCTCACAGCTTTGTTCTTCATGGCCATTCGCAAAAGTAGCCATAAGTAAGGAGGGCAAGCGATGAAGTTTCCTTTTATTGGCCTACTGATACTGGGCTTGGTTTCATTGACTTCTTGCTCAGATACGGAAGACCGTGAGCAATATATCGGTTACGATGGACGGGCTCGGAAGAATCCCTATCTAGCAGCTGAGCGCTATCTAGAAAGTGATGGTCACGTAGTCATCTCCAGTACTGGCGTCCTGAAATTTGATGAAGACGAAGGAGTCGTGTTTTCTCCTGCCACCAGCGTGCGTTCTGTTGGTGACGCCGAACGCGTGATCGATTGGGTTTATGAAGGCGGGCATTATCTGTGCTTCCTTGAACGTGGCGAGGATTATTGGAAAGATGTGGGTGATTGGGCCCATCACGACCCAGAAGACTGGCGCGAGGATACTGAGGAGGAAGCTGGGCTGAACTTACTGCTAGAGTCTGTCTATCTGAGTCTCGTTGAGGATGTTAAAGAAGAATATAAGTGGGAAAAACGAGGCGGTGATGTGTCGAAAGGAAAAGAATTGCCATTTACCGAAGCTGTTCTGGTGCTTACCGATGACGAGGAAGAATTTGAAATGGAGCTAGGTGGAACTCGATTGCTGGTGCCAGATGAAGAAGATTATTATGTGGACGACTGGTACGATGAGGGGGAGGAACACCACTTTTTTAGTAGAACTCTGGGCGAAGGTCGGATCACCTTTATCTCGGATGCACGGGCGTTTCGTAACCCCTACCTGAAAGTAGCTGAGCATGCTGAAGTGCTCGACTATATTGCTTCACGTGGCGGGAAAATCGTCTTTTCTTTAGGCAAGGTTCGAAGCTTTACTTCCATGTTAGGCGAGTATGCATGGATGGCTATGTTGGCATTATTTACACTCACTGTCCTTTGGATTTGGAAGAGCTTACCACGATTTGGTCCCTTACTAGAAGCTTCCGATGGGGACTCTAGGAATTACGCCAAGCAGTTAAAAAATACCGGCCAGTTCCTGTGGCGTCACAAACGTGAAGATGTCTTGCTCAAATCACTACGCGATGCCGTTGTGAAGAAGTCTGGGCACTATTACGAACAGGGATTAGATTCACCTGCACTCATTGATTCCCTGAGCCAGTCCTCAGGGATCGAGCTAGAACTCGTCACAGAAGCGATGACCCGCACTGATGTGCGAGATGCTAGCGCCATGGTAAAGATCACAAAAACACTCCAACAGATACTAAAAAGCTTATGAGCGATTACCCACTGACAGAACCCGTGCCACCAGCCATTCAGGCTGAGTCGGCTTCACTCGCTAATAGCATAGCGCAAACTCTACGCACGGAACTACGAAAAGTTGTTTTTGGTCAGGACACTGTGATCGACCAAGTGATAGCCACCTTTCTCGCTGGTGGGCATGTCTTGCTAGAAGGGAAGCCCGGTCTAGGGAAAACCCACCTAGTCGTAGCCCTCGCCAATACCTTTGGCGGTGTGTTTAGCCGTATTCAGTTTACTCCAGATCTGATGCCTTCTGATGTCACTGGTTTCACGCTCTTTGATATGAAGAGCCAGACCTTTCAGGTGCGCCGAGGCCCTATTTTTACCAACCTATTGTTAGCTGACGAGATCAACCGATCACCAGCAAAGACTCAGGCTGCGTTGTTAGAGGTGATGCAAGAACGCCAAGTCACTATCGATGGTGAAACTATCAAGTTAGATCCGCCATTCATGGCACTCGCAACGCAGAACCCTATCGAACAAGAGGGGACCTATCCTCTACCCGAGGCTCAGCTAGATCGATTTCTGATGAAAGTGGTGATGGACTACCCAAGCCACAGCGATGAAGCGCAGGTGGTACGTGATGTCACCAGCGGTACAGGACTCAGTGCATCATCGGTCGCCCAGTTGTACTCGCCAGAGGATATACTCAGTGCCCAGCAAGATGTAGCTAACATCCGATGTGTAGATGAAGTGGTAAACTACGCCGTGAATATCGTGCGAGCCACCCGCAGCGCACAGGGGATTAGCCTAGGTGCGGGCACCCGTGGAGCGATTAGCCTCGTGCGTATTGCCAAAGCATTTGCCTACATGTCTGGACGAGATTTCGTCGTGCCCGCTGACATCAAGCAATCGGCTCTACCCGTGCTTCGCCACCGTGTACAGTTGGCACCAGAATTAGCGATCAGTGGTCAAAAGGTTGACGATGCTATTCTCAACATTATTGCAGGAGTTGAAGCTCCACGCCAGTAGGCAAAATCTCAGAGATGCAGTCACTCTATCAGCTAGCGAACTTAGACGGGTTTTCTCAATTTATGATTGGGACGCTGCTCTATGTTGGACCCTTCCTGCTCATTGTGTGGGCATGGAAGAAGCTAAAGGTGAAACCAAACAATCTCACGATCTATTGTGCATTTATTTGGTTAGCTCTTGGAGTGTTAGCGTCAGTCTTGCCCGACCTAGCCAAGATTTGGTGGTGGGCGCTATTCGCTTGGGCTGCACTTTTGTTAGCTGATTTCGTCGTTCTTGTATCCACTAAATCACCTCAGGTGCTGCGTAAGCTCCCTGGACGTTTCGCCATCGAAGTGGAATCTGAGGTCGCTCTAAAGCTCACCAATCTTTCACGCCGACCGCTCAAAGTTTCGGTCTATGACGGACTTGCTGAAGAACACGAGAGTGATGGACTGCCTTGGTATGGCGAGTTGCCAGCCAATGGATTCACCGAAATTACTTACCCATTGAGAATGCGCCAGCGTGGGCGAACAACCGTAGAACCTGCTCACATCCAGTATGCTTCATTTTTGAAATTTTGGACCCGACAAGTGCGTGCTGGAGAGTCAGAGGAAACTCGGGTTTACCCAAACTACGAGCCAGTCATTCAGTTCGCCCTCCTTGCTATGGAGAGTAGCCCAGAGCAAATGGGTATCGTCATGAAAAACCGTGCCGGTATGAGTAAAGACTTTCACCAACTGCGCGACTACCAACTCGGTGACACACTTTCTAAAGTCGACTGGAAAGCCACCTCAAGGAAGCTCCAACTGATCTCCCGCGATTACCAAGAACAACGTGACCAAAACGTGATTCTTGCCGTCGATTGCGGTCAACGGATGCGCGCTATGGATGGCGATATCCCACAGTTTGATCACTGTCTCAATGCCATGCTTTTGTTAGCTTACGTTGCTTTAAAACAAGGAGACAATGTCGGCATTCTGAGTTTTGGTGGCCAAGAGCGATGGTTGCCACCGGTCAAAGGAATCAACTCGATGACCACCATTCTCAACCACCTTTACGACTACCAAACCTCCACTTCCCCCAGCGATTACGCTGAAGCCGCCGAGCGCTTGTTAGTGAGGCAACAGCGTCGTTCGCTCGTGGTTTTCCTGAGTAATGTTCGTGGTGAAGACGGGGTGGATTTGATTGATCCACTCAGACTCGTCCGGAAAAGGCATGTCACTATTCTAGCGAACCTTCAGGAAAAAGAAGTCGTGGACCGGATGGAAGAACCCGTCGAGTCGCTCGATGACGCACTGGCTCTCGGTGCCAGCCAAATCTATCTAGACGAGCGCAATGCTGTTCTTAATGAGCTACGCTCCCATGGCATTTACTCAGTCGATGCTACTGCAGAAAACTTACCTGTAGCGCTAGCCAATGCTTACTTAGTAGCGAGAGAAGGTGTTTAAATTTATGTGCAATAAACGAGCGAGTTGCTACTCTCATAGTCAACATGATAAAAAAATTCACACGCGCGAGTTTAGTCGCCGATGCACTTTGTTTAGGGCCACACTGGATTTATAACCAAAGCAAGATAGCTCGCGAGTACCCTGAGGGAGTCTACAAATTCACAGATCCGACGAGTTCTTATCACTCAGGAAAGTCGGCTGGTGGCTTTACTCATTATGGCGACCAAACAATTTTGTTAGCCGAGTTGCTAGAAAACGAGGGGAGTTACGATCTTGAGAAATGGCGTCAGGCTTGGCTTGCAGGGATGGATAAATTTTCAGGTTACCTTGACGGTGCGAGCAAGGAGACCATCGCAAACATGGGAGCAAAACCTTCAGGCTCTAACGACCTAGCAGGTGCCGCACGTATTGGACCGATCCTAGATCTCAACCTTGATCTTGAGGAGGCTGTAGCTGCCACGAGATCCCAGACAGCTCTCACGCATGGTGATTCAGATGTGGTGGACGCTGCGGAGTTTTTTACTAGAGCAGTCTATGCATTGGATGATGGTGAGTCTATGGCCGACGCTTTGGAGCGCGCTACAGTTGAAGGCGATTACACGAGCCTGCAAACCGCTCAGCACCTATCCGCTGCTAGGGCTGCGGATAGTGAAAACTTTCTTAAAGTCGCGACAGAAATGGGAATGACTTGTCATTGCCCAGAAGCCTTTCCTTTGAGCTTGTATTTTGCCCTTCACCACGGTGAAAATTTTGCGCAATGCATGAGTAAGAATGCGCTCGCTGGCGGTGATAGTTCGGCTCGCGCAATGCTGATAGCATTACTGTTTGCTGCCCGGGATGGTGATGTTGGGGCTGACTTGTCAGATGGCTTACGCGTTGAAAAATTTAAAAAAGCACCGCTTGGTGCAGGTAGTCACTCCGTGTCGATTGAGGCAAATAATGGAAGATTATCTGGTGTGTTAGAATTGCCTGAAGGGGTGGTGAAGGCATACGTGATGTTTGCCCACTGTTTTACCTGCGGAAAAGATTTTCTGCCAGGAACACGCATTAGCAAGGCCCTTTCTGCACATGGTATGGCTGTGCTAAGAGTCGACTTCTTTGGTGTGGGTAACTCTGATGGTGAGTTTGCAGCGAGCTCATTTTTGACTAACCTTGAAGATCTTGTCGCTGCATCAACATGGTTAGAAAAAAACTATGAGGCACCTCAGATGATTATTGGCCACTCGTTGGGCGGAGCTGCAGCTCTTTCAGCGGCAGGAATGATAGATAGTATCAAAGCTGTGGCTACGATTGGTGCTCCGTCTGATCCTGGACATGTGACTCACATGTTTGAGCAACATCTAGAGGAAATCAACAGTAAGGGTAGTGCCGAAGTCCTACTTGCTGGTCGACCTTTCACTATCGGTAAGAAATTCCTAGAAGACCTCTGTGTCTACGACCATCAAGCCGAGCTCACAGGACTCCAAGGAATCAATAAGCTCATCATGCATTCTCCGCAAGACACTGTCGTTCCATTAGAAAATGCGGGTCGTATCTACTCGGCATTGACCCATCCCAAGTCCTTTGTTGCTCTTCCTGATGCCGATCATTTATTGATGGATTCAAAAGATTCTCAATACGTGGCTGACTTGATTGAAGTTTGGGCTAGAAGGGCCCTGCAATAACGACAGATAATGAGTAAAGAACTAACAGTCCTCTATCAAGACGAATGGCTGGTCGCTATTGATAAGCCGGCCGGCCACCTCGTGCATCCAGCAAACGAGCCGAAGGAGGGTGACCTGGTCGCCATGAAGATCCTCCGCGACCAGATTGGTAAACGCGTCAATACTATCCATCGGATCGACCGTCCAACCTCGGGCGTTCTTTTGTTTGGCTTGGAAAAGAGGGCAACCAAAAAACTCCATAAGGCGCTCGAACTCCACGATTTCGATAAATCTTACTGGGCGGTTATTCAGGGGAAAGCTCCCGCCGAGCAATGGGAGTGCCACGAGCCCATACAGAAAGAGGAGGATGAGCCAGCCCGCGAGGCGCACACCAGCTTTCGCGTGTTAGAATCACGTAAGCTTGAGGCGCTAGCGAGCGTAGCTGAGGAACTCGATGGTCATGGAGATGTTCTCACCTTGATAGAAGCAATCCCGCACACTGGCCGATTCCATCAAATACGCCGCCATCTTCTGCAC
>CAXMPP010000139.1:0-6090 GCA_964195395.1 uncultured Thermodesulfobacteriota bacterium | reverse complement strand
TTATGAGGGGGGGCACAACCTGTATTTAAGCCGTTGTGCCGCGTGCCACGGAGATAAGGCTGAGGGAAATAGGTCTCAGATGACTGCGGCTTTGGCCTCCATGCCCCGTTGGTATTTGGAGGAACAATTACAAAAGTTCCGTGGCGGACTGCGAGGTACTCACCCGAAGGATGCTGGCGGGCAAAGAATGAAGGCTATTGCCCAGTCTCTGGATTTGGCCGAGCAGAGGCAGATTATTGATTATCTAGAGAAAGTACCACCGGTAGCCCAGAAATCTACTATGGATGGTGATGTGGAGTGGGGCAAAGAGTTATTCAATGTGAGCTGTGCCATGTGCCATCGTTATAATGGACACGGCATGAGCGGTTTCAAAAGTGCTCCTCTGAATGGTCAGCAAGATTGGTATTTATTGGCCCAGATGGACAAATTTGATCAAAGAATACGGGGGTATCATGAGAATGATGTGAGTGGTCGTAAAATGCATCTAGAACTCGATGCTCTGCCCACTAGGAAAGATCGACTCGCGATACTCGCTTATATAAGCACATTGTCAGAGATTTATCCTATTCAGAAAGATCAGCAACGATAAGTGGATTTAAGGTCAGAAGGATAAAAGGACGAAGTTGCCCATCATGATGCTCTCACCTTATCTTGAACACTTTGCCTTCACGTGTGGTCTAGTCGCGTGTTTGGGAGACGACTATTTATGTTTATTGATAAGTGTGTTATGGTCTTAGTTGTGAATAGATTACATGAAATACTCTCTGTCGTCACTGCTGTTTGTGCACTCAGTGTATCGACTAATATTCAGGCAGAGGTGGTGACTTACAGGTTGGAGAATGTTCAGCTGACGGCGAGCGCAACGATGTGGGGTACTTTTACTTGGACCTACGATGCTGGGGATTTTGAGAACGGGGTGGGTGAGTTTATCTATCTAGAGATCCCTTGGACAAATCATGATCACACGGATTTAAAATCCAGCTTCGACATTGGTGGGTCGATTGAGATCACCCTAGAGGGGAGCTTTCACGATAAAGGATTAGATATAAACCTGGTTCTTGCACAGCCTCTTACGCCAACGACCTCGTCACTACTAGTAATAGGACCAGGGGAAAGTAAGTATGATATTGGAGGAAATGGATTCCATGCAGGCCTAGTCCAAAGCGGTAGTGTAGTGCCTGTGATTGTTCCCATGGTTCAATTCTCTGTATTGAGCAACAATCAGCTCGAGGTGGTTTTTTCTGGTGTTTTGCAAGCCAGTAGCGACTTGCAAGCGTGGCAAGATGTGTACCCACAGCCTACGAGTCCGTATGTGTTTACGATGACAGCAGATAAAATGTTCTTTAGATCAAGAAGCTATTAGTGCGCGGGAACTCGGAAACGGGTAAACCTTGATGTTAGAGCTTGAGTTATTGTGGCATGAATTTGCGCGTCCGCTCGATTTTGAAGAGAGCCGCTCTAAATATAAATTGCAATCAAAGAACTCAGTGAAAGATTGTGTTTGCTGGTCAGTATGTGTAACACAAATTAATCATAAGGATCAATCGAGATTGTTTCAAGATGCACGGCCGCAAGGCTTACTGGATTTCAAATCTTGGTCGGCGCCAGCACCTATATATATAGATGAAGTTACTTAAATACATCAGCGTAGTTCTCGCTATTGCTGCGGCCTTATTTGCCAGTTTCTCTGAGAGTATTGAAATAGATCTAAGCTCACCGTGGTTGCAAGTTGTGGGGAATATTCACCCGCTGTTGCTTCATCTGCCGATTGGTGGATTGAGCTTTGTGATCCTCATTGAGTTATCGAGAAAGCTAGGTTTGGCTAAGGCGGATAACTGCTTGCTCTATTTTATACTTGTTTTCACCAGCCTGTTTGCCAGCGCCTCATTTTTCACCGGGTTTGTCTTAGCTAAACAAGGAGGTTACCCGAGCGAGTTGCTGAATAATCATCTCTGGTGTGCGGCGATCTACGTCTGCTTTCTTGCCTTATGTGCAGTGCTCAAGCAGCGAACCATCGACCGCGAGGGGCGCGCTTGGTTGTACAGTCTGAGTATCATTGGAGCATGTGCTAGCATGGGTTTAACCGGACACTACGGAGGGCTAATGTCCCACGGTGATCCACTGGCACCACTTTTTTTTGAGGAAGAGGAAGTAGTAGAGATCACGAAACCCACTGAGGAGCTCCTTGTTTTCAAAGAAGTCGTGCACCCTATCTTGAAAGCAAAGTGCTATTCCTGTCATGGGAATGGCAAGACGAAGGGGGATCTGAGCCTGAATACCTATGAGGAACTACTCAAAGGTGGGAAATCGGCAGGCGAGACGCTGATTCCAGGTGACCACAAAAAGAGTTTGCTAATAAGCTCACTGATGCATCCGATGGAGGACGATAAACACATGCCTCCAGCAAAGCAGACTCAGCTATCCGCCGGAGAAATAAGCATTCTCACATGGTGGGTATCTGCAGGGGCTCAGCGTGATGTAACAGTGGCAGAGGCTCAGCCACCCACCGAGATAGTCACAGCGGTTACTGAGCTGGTGCCTGAAGAGGTGCGGCAGCAACGCGAAATTGACCGGCTGCAGAAAATTGCTCAGAAAAAGCAAAAAGCGAAGATTCAACGGATCGCTTTGAATAAAGAAATTAAGAAGAATGTTCCGGGCAATCTGCAGCCAATGCTCAGGTTCGTCTCGCCCTACAATGCGAACATCCATTTTTCATCGGTATCACAACAGGGGCAGTTTAGTGACGCAGATTTTGCCACCTTCAAAGGGATAGACAAGCATTTCACAGCTGTGGATCTCAGTTATTCTTCGATCACTAGCGCCACGATAAAGGCGCTGAGCGCTTGCCAGAGCATCCACTCACTACGTCTGGCAAATACCAAGATAAGCGTGGCGGATGTGGCTCAGCTCAGCAAGCTAGAGAGCCTGAGCTCGCTCTCACTGCACAGTACCGAAATCAATTCTACCGCGCTCGAGTATTTGAGCAAAATGAAGTCGCTTCGCCAGCTTTACCTATGGTCCACTAAGGTGACACCGGCGGAGATTGAAGTATTCAAAAAGAACCATCCAGAAATTCAAGTCGTCTACTAAGCTATGCTAAATTTTAAATTGATAAAAGTACTCGTCATTCTAGCTTTGGTGGCCGGCGCGAAGGCGTCTGAGCAGCTCGATCTTCAATACGAAGCGCGGCAAATCATCGCACATAAGTGCTGGAAATGTCATGGTTCTGAGCGCGATGAAGGGGATCTTCGTTTGCATACTCGGAAGCTTATCATCGATTCAGGCTCAGTGGATTTAGAGACCCCGCATAAGTCGAAGTTGCTGCAGCGAATCAACCTGCCAGAAGGGCATAAGGAAATTATGCCCTTAGAGTCAAAGCCCCTGAAGAAAGAGGAAATAGCGATACTCACCCAGTGGATTGAAGGTGGCTTGAAGTGGGAAGGCCGTGGAGCCTTCAAAGAAGCTCCCCTGGCACTGCGCAAAGTAAAAGCAGTCGCTGATAGCAAGTTTAGCAATCCGATTGATCAGCATGTGGATCAGTATTTCAAGACTCAGAAGATCCTCTGGAAGCCGGTGGTTGAGGATAGGATTTTCCTTCGACGAGCCTATCTTGACACCATTGGACTGCTACCCACTGTGGAGGAATCTGCTGAGTTTCTGTCGGACAAATCACCAGAGAAGCGCCAGGCATTGGTTAAAAAGTTACTGAGCCGAAATGAGAGCTACCAACAACATTGGCTCTCCTTTTGGAATGATTTACTCCGCAATGACTATACTGGAACTGGCTTTATCACTGGTGGCAGGAAACAAATAACCAAGTGGCTTCGCGCATCGCTCAATAGCAACAAGCCATACGATGTCATGGTGAAAGATCTCTTCAGTACCAAGCCCGATTCACAAGGCTTCATCAGGGGAATCAAGTGGAGGGGCACGGTCTCAGCGAGCCAAACCGTGGAAATGCAGGCGGCCCAAAACTCCGCTCAAGCGTTTCTAGGAATCAATATCAAATGCGCTTCCTGTCACGATGCGTTTACCTCCAACTGGAGCCTGCAACAATCGCACGATTTTGCTTCGTTTTTTAGTAAAGAGGGATCGATTGATATCCATCGCTGTGACAAACCAACCGGAGGAAAAGCCACTCCAAAATTCCTCTACGATGGACTGGGAAGCGTGAAGCCGAATGCCAAGCTAGAGGAAAGGCTGAAGAGTCTAGGGGAGATGGTGACTCACAAAGACAATGGCAGGTTTAGCCGTACGATTGTGAACCGCTACTGGGCACTGCTGATGGGACGTGGATTTATTTTCCAAGTAGATGAAATGGATTCAAAGCCATGGAGTGCGGATGTCCTCGATGACTTAGCCTATCGGTTTGTTGAGAATAATTACGACCTCAAGTGGTTGATCGCTGAAATCATGAGCTCACAGGCCTACCAACTCCCCAGCGTCCATTCAAAATCGAGAAACCAACTCGCCAGCAATAACTACGTCTTCCGAGGACCAATTGTTCGGAGAATGTCCGCGGAACAGTTCGCGGATTGTTTTTCTCAGGCGGTCATTCCAATCTACTCGGTCAATAAGCAGGGGAGTATTGTACGAGCCAGTGATAAGCCCCGGGATCAATTTCAAACGGCATTGGGTAGACCCAATCGAGAGAATGTCACATCGGCACGATCAGAGCGCGGCAATCTACTAGAGTCGCTGGAACTCACCAACGGCACGGTTCTTGATTCGGCGTTAAAGAAGGCTGCGGACCAAGCACACAAGGAGAATGGAGCGAATGTTGTGGGATACATTAATGCACTATTTCAGCGCGGCCTCAACCGTCAGCCTACAGAGAAGGAGAGTCACTTGCTGCTTTCATTCTACCAACAAAATCAAAAAGCAGTCGCTTATCACGATATCATTTGGATTTTCATTAATTTGCCAGAATTTCAGTCAGTCCTCTAAGCCCATTTACAAAGATCAATCATGCAACGTAGAAACTTTTTAAAATCACTCAGCGCGAGCACTTTAGCGACCTTAGGTACAGCGCTACCCAGCCGAGCATTTGATGTGAAGCATGACCTCAGTACGGCCACTGCTGATCACGTGATTTGGATCACGATGGCAGGCGGAATGGCGCACACTGAGACATTTGACCCCAAAGCCTACACGCCCTATGCAAAAGGACTACACGCCTCTAAGGTTCTCTCAACTTTTCCTTCGATTCCAACAAGTGTCGATGGCTTGTCGGTCTCCAAAGGACTAGAGAATATGGCGGAGATAATGCATCTAGGAACCCTGATTCGTTCCTATCAGGCCGCAGATCTAGGCAATATTTTACACACCAAGCACCAGTACCAGTTCCATACCAGCTACCAGCCACCTCAGTCGGTCAATGTGCCGCATATTGCTTCATGGGTGTCCCATGAAATCGGAGGGATAAATCCAGTATTGCCGAACTGGATCAACATCGGCCAGCAATTTGTAAAAGGTGAAAAAGAAGAGCTCAAAAATTTCCATAGTGCAGGATTTCTAGGCGCTCAACATGGACCGTTTGTTATCAGCGATCCACGACAGTACCTGGGTAGCGTGAATCCGCCAGCTGGAATGGATATTTCCCGCTTTGAAAAACGCAATTCTGTGTACCGAGAGATGCTAACGAATAGCCCCTATGCGGATGCTCTTAGCGATTACCAGATAGAAGGATTCCAGCGCTCTATGGAACAAGCCTACGCACTGGTGAAATCCCCATCAGCAAAGGCTTTTGACCTTTCGCTAGAGGATGACAAAACCCACGAAAGCTATGGCGATAGTAAATTTGCTAAAGGGTGTTTGATGGCGCGTCGCTTAGTCGAGCACGGAGCCCGATTTGTCACAGTGAGCTCAGATTATGTTCCATTCGAAGGGTGGGACACCCACAAAGACGGGCACCGGACTGCAGAAAAAATGAAGCAAAAGATCGATCAGCCGATCGCACAATTAATCAAAGATTTAGAGCGTCGAGGTCTACTCGAACGGACCATCGTCTTTATAGGAACTGAGTTTTCACGCGATTCGATGATCGAAGGGCGCCAGGGGAAAACCGTTGGCGACCAGTCAGGAGTTCCC
>CAXMPP010000138.1:5825-6128 GCA_964195395.1 uncultured Thermodesulfobacteriota bacterium | reverse complement strand
TATCCGGTGTGGAGCCAAAAGCATACTCGTGGTAGTCCCCACCAATCCCCCAATCGTTAGACAACACTTGGTATTCATCGTAGCGGCCATCTCCATCAATATCACGAATACGCCCCACGGCCTCTCGGTCTGTGTAGTAGAGCCAGCCCTCTTTATAGAACATTCCCAGGGGTTCATGGGCGCCAGAGAACGCTTTCTTCCATGTCACCTTGCTAAGGTCCTTACCATAAGCTCCATCACAAATCCAAATCTCCCCTCGGCGAGTACCGATCGCTAGTTGCTTGTTTGGCAGCAATGCTAGAG
>CAXMPP010000138.1:0-5815 GCA_964195395.1 uncultured Thermodesulfobacteriota bacterium | reverse complement strand
CCCACTTCCATCACCTCGTCGTTAGGCATCGGGATCACTTCCCGTGCATAGTATTTGTCTTGGGGGCTAATAGGTTTAGGCTGGGCATCGCCATTTTGTCCCAACGCAGCCGAGCTCAGCACTAGGCTGTAACAAAGGGCCCGACGCATCATTTTTAGTTCCATGAGTAAATAAAGGTGAATGTGTTTACGCCCTTTTTAAGAGCTAAGTTAGTGAAAGTGCCTTCAGCGCACTTGAGGTAATCCCCGGGGACTTCGATGCTTAAATCATTTTCTAAGAGAACCTTGTTCCCCTCCATTTTGGCTTCCCCACTATCGACTAAGTAAGCCAAGTTTTGCGCTTTGGGAGAAGTGATCACTAGCCTCCTCTCTAGTCCGACCACACTAGTGGTGATCGACTCTACGATAGCAATCTCGCCAGCGGTGTAGCGGAATGTTGGCTTACGATCAGCATCGAGCACGTATCCCTTGAATTGCACCTTCTCGGCATCAGATTTTGACCAATTATTTAAAGGCTTAGCACTGAGTTGGAATGGTGATGTCTGCGACAGACTTGTCACCGTCGCCGACATCGGCGCTTCAGCTCCTTGTCCCCGCCCAGTCCAGTGTCGGCCACCGCTAATAAAGTTGCCACGCCAGATCAACTCGACCGAACAATGCTGAGTACTAAAGGCTATATTCTGCCCTTCTGGGTACCCCACACCAAGAGCTCTCGGGCTGGTTCCAGCTATAAAATTATTGTAAATGACAGCTTCGGCCAGCTTTGGTGTGAGATCTATCACTGGCGACGTTTTACCGCGCCTCGTCTGCGGTTTATTTGAAAGCCATTGCTTGCCTTTGATCCCCGGTCCTGACCAACGCAAATGAATCCCTTGGTTGCCACTTATCTCAAAGTACTCCAGCTGTATCGAATGCGATCCTTTGCTCAGTGTCACTTTACCTTTTTGCCACCGCCCAAGTGGTCCGGGCTTCGCTAGATCTGCCACAATCTTGCCATCGATCAACACCCGTGAACCATCGTCAGAATCGAGTTCAAAAGTGTATTCACCATCAGCTGGCACCTCTAACAGCCCTTTCCACACCACGGCAAATCCATCTTTCTTTTTAATGTTTTTCAGGCTGATAATGCCATCATGCTCTTCTTCAAAGGCTACCCACTCGATACTGTCGAAATCTGGCATTTTCTGCCACTCGCCATGGTAAACTTCCATTAGCAGGTTCTTGATTGGCGAAACGGTCTTGGCTAATGGGTAATGCTCTAGCAATGATTTAGCAGTCCATGGCTCTCCACGTTTTTCACTCCACTTGCGCGCCTTCGCCACTTGCTCGACACTCACCGCTGACTCTGCATTGCCAAAACTTTGACGCACATAACTCAACACAGCGGCAATGTCTGTATCTCTTAACATGGCTCCCTGCGGCGGCATCGCTAAGTTGAAAATCTTCCCATCCACATCAATTGGTCCTTCAAGACCATGCAGTAGAACCTGGATCGCACGCTCTGGGTCACCTTTGACCCAAGGACTGTCAGCCAAGGGCGGGAATATCCCATTCGCAGCACCCTCTCCCCCCATTCCATGGCAAGCGGAACAGTTCTGTTTGAACAGACGCTCGCCCTCTCCTTTGGCCTCCATGCTGGGAGCTAGCCCTACAGCTAGAGCTAAGATTAGCACGCTCTCAGACATGCGTGTGGGTAAGGAAATTCGTTTCATCATAAATTTGGTATTTATAAGTAACTCCAAATAAGCTAAACATATTACACTAATTCGCGCAGCAAATAGGTCGAATCACGCATATGTAGAGGTGAT
The DNA here is from genome assembly GCA_964195395.1 of uncultured Thermodesulfobacteriota bacterium. Classification (GTDB taxonomy): domain Bacteria; phylum Verrucomicrobiota; class Verrucomicrobiia; order Verrucomicrobiales; family Akkermansiaceae; genus Rubritalea. The sequence continues at coordinate 4,008 of CAXMPP010000138.1, read as the reverse complement.
TGCTATTCCCACTCGGTCTTAGAACATCTGGCAAAGCTATTCCTTAGCCACTCGTGTGGCTTGTGACTCACTAGCTCTCCACTGAAGAATCTTTTTCAGCAATGCCTTCTCAGTAGGTTTGCTGACTGTGAGCTTTCGGTAGATCACCCCATTGTGATAGGCTTCTAGTTCTTTCGCGAAGTCCACTTTCTGCGGGAGACTATCGATGAGCTCTTTCAGCGTGAGAGATTCCACCGAGCGTATACCAAGTGCGCTACAACCATCATGAAATGCTTCGAGATAGGCTGGTGGTGTTTGCATCTTACCTAGATGCAGACTTGCCCGTTTCGCGTCTTCTTTAGATTTCAAAAATGCGCAGATGACGGCTCCAGCGATGAGAAAAAGAGTACCCGCACCAATACTCCACCATGTTACCGCGCTTATGGCATGAACCTTTTCGTCATTTTCTGCCTCCTGCCATGTGGGTGGCTGCTCGCCTTTATCCGCAGTCTGCATGGCAATCTCGTCGCTCGGTGTCGTATCAAAAACCGTCCAGCCATAGCCTTCTAGATAAATCTCTGTCCAGGAATGTGCATCGCGCGCGCGGAAGACTATCAACTTAGAATACGGATAAAGTATCCCGCCGGCATAGCCATAAGCCACACGGCTGGGTATGCCCAACTCACGGCAAAATAAAGCCGCCGCCGATGCGAAGTGCTCACAGTAACCACGCTTCTCAGCAAATAAGAAATTCTCCATCGATCCGAGGTTTTGCGGGTTATCCACCTTGAGAGAATAACTACAACGCTCTCCTAACAATTCCTTAATCCCCTCAAGTTGCGCTACCACATTTGTCTCATTTTTCAAATCACCTAACAATGCATTCCACCTCTCCCTCATTGCTAGATTCGCCGGCAGCTGCAGGTAAGATCGCCCAGGTTTACCTATCTGAAACTCAGGATCGAGCGCTGCAATAGCTTCGAGCGTGCGAGGCTGGCTGAGGCCCTTATAGACGTGGCGCTCAGCATCACTCGCGGGTAACAGCAACACGCCTTTGGCTATTTGCCTCAACTGAGGCAGCTCCATGCGTAATACCCCGTGCACGGCCAGAGCCACATCCTGCCCAGTTCCGCTCGGATTCGATGAGATTCGATACTGCACTTGAGGTAAACTCTCAACAGCCTGGCCCAACTCAACCCCATCACCTTGGATTATTTTTTTAACCCGTTTTGAGGGTCTCCAGCTATCCCTCCGATACGCATCAAAAGTAAAACCACTGAGGTACACTCTCTCATCCGTGAGAAATGCGAGTGACTCGGTGTTCAAAGCTTCGACAAAGACCTCGGGCCGACTTGGCGGTTTATGGTCGCTGTTTTTCGGGATTTCTCTCTCAAACTCTTGGTCCCATAGCCACTCCCCATTTTCAGCAGTCCCAGCAACTTCGCCCTCTCTTAGTATTTTAGAATCAGAAAACAGTACCACCTCGGTGCTCACCACCACCGCAGCCATCGACACCAACTCGACCACTAAAATCAATGCTAATGCCACGGTGTAATCGAGTAACTTGGGTTTACGAACACCACGGAAATGCACATTTGAATCCTTCACAAAAGCCCCCCACACAAGAAACCCTAACAAAAGAACTACCACAGCCAGCGCACCACGCAGCCAGACGCTGAAATCCTCAGGCCAACCACGAAGCAGCACGTACACCAGCACCAAGCTCAGCACAAAAATACTACTACGCATGGACAGCCTCCTTACTAGAGCGTGTCACCTGACGGCCAAATCTCACCTGTCGGATGTCTACTAACACCGAGTTCTCAGGCACCTCCAAGCTGTCAATCCAACTCTCGGTTTCGATATCAGAGAGGATTACGCGAGTTTGTGTACCAGCTTGTGAATCGATCACAGACTGCACTTCGTGCGCCTCAGTCCCTGTAGCTCGCATCGCCTGAGCCAACAGCGCGTAGATCTCTATCAGCTCGTTCCTCGAGTCACCATGCTGCGGCAGCCAAGCGAGGAAGTCAGCATGCAGAGTGAACTTCACCCCGAGACCATGCAGATAGTCCATCGTGCCTGCGAGAAATGCCAGAGCGCGCTCAAACCTATCTTCTCGCAAAATTGCTCCCCCCTTGCCAAAGGAATGAAAAACAATGTGACAATGTTCTGTGTAAAATCCTGGTGGGTCAAATTCACGCACACGAAGTTCGTGGCCCCGCGCCAGGGATCTTGCCGACGCGGGCCAGTCGATATGCTTTGCCGAATCCCCAGACTGCCACGGTCGCAACCCTCTCAGATCGCCGAACTCACCACTAAACCGGCTTGATCGATCGAGCTCTGACGCACTCAGCGCCCCCTGCATCATCAACTCTCTTGGTACAATTTTCTTTGGGTAAATCAGTATCGGTGGCGCCATTACTTGAGAGCCCTTCAACTCTCTATGAAAAAGTCCAAAGGGAAAAGTCGACTCGATCCGGTAACCTACCTCCATCACACACGCACGTCGCCTTGACATAACAGTCAAACCTAACAGAGACTCACCACCTGTAGCAACCCAAGGAGCCACGGCAGAGAATTGTAGGTTGTTAGCGAGTTCTATCTCCACCTTCAACCCCATGCTGTCGAGAAAACCAAGTTGCTTACGTAAGACAACTTTCAGCGGAAATTTCTTCCCCGCGTGCACTCGTAATGGCCCCTCAATATGCAGACTGAGCCTGCGCATATTTAACGAGGCCACTACCGCAGCAAGCACAAGTGCCACTAACAACAACAGGCTCAACCGCAGTAAAGCCATCTCCTGGAAAAGAAATCCAGCAAGGGTGAGGACAGCCATAACAAGAAGCACTATCGTGCCCCGTCCTGTGAAACTGCCGCCGACTTTCATCACCTACTAGCGTACCGCCACTTTGTTAAGCACCTGACCTAACAATTGCTCCACATCACTTGCATCTTCAGGCTGCACCCGGTGTCGCATCACATCGACAAAGATATCTTTCACAAAGTCGGGGAGCACGTACTCCTCCCCCGCGATCACAGCTCTGGCTTGGGAAGCTCGCAATAGCGCGATGCTAGCCCTAACGGAAACAGTGTGCTGACCACCCGCCGCTCTGCGGGTTTGCTCGCAGAGTGCCACGATATACTCAGAAATTGCCGCAGAAACACCAACCTTGAGCGTCCTCTGCTGTAGCTCTAATATTTCTTCCTCCGTGATAATCTCACCTGGAGACTGGCTCGTCACATCGCCAGCAGCATGCTTGAGTAAGATTTCTTGCTGGATCTCGGCAGAGGGTAACTCCATCGGTACCGACAGTAAAAAGCGGTCGAGCTGTGGCTCTGGCAATGGGAATGTCCCCGCCATTCCCAGCTCATTCTGAGTCGCCACCACCATGAAGGGAGCAGTCAGATCGCGCGTCACACCATCGATAGTGACCTGTCCTTCATTCATTGCTTCTAACAATGCTGACTGAACTCGTGGTGACGTCCGATTGATTTCATCAGCTAACAAAAGGTTGGTGAAAATAGGCCCTTCCACAAAATCAAACTCACCCGAGTGCTGACGGTAGAGGTGGTAGCCTAAAATATCAGACGGCAATAGATCGGGAGTGAACTGTAAGCGCTTGAAGCAACCACCAATCGCCGATGCCAGAGCCTGAGCTAAGGAAGTTTTCCCCACTCCTGGAGGCCCCTCGATCAAGACATGTCCCTGCGCTAGGAGAGCCACCAAAGCCAAGCGCGCGGGACGCTCAGCCCCGAGCACGCTCTCAGTTAGGCGCTGTTGGAGTTGCTGAATTTTTGCTTCTAGCATATTGCTGGAGTCTGAGCGATCGATTGCCTCACGACAATGGAATTCTGTCTAAGCATGCTGCTTTGCTTTTTTTGCTAACAGCTTTTTCTGGTAGCGGCCTTGGATCACATCCACAGCCACCAACACAGCAATCACAAAGTAGAAGGTCGCCTTAGACATCGCTTCCACATGGTGACCAAAGAAGCTCAAGTTCGCTTTATGACCCCCCTCGGACACCAGCA
>CAXMPP010000137.1:0-6170 GCA_964195395.1 uncultured Thermodesulfobacteriota bacterium | reverse complement strand
AATAATCAACCCAAGTCTTCTTTCGCGTCCTTTCGCATCTTTCGCGGTCAAAAAGAAGTAGCAACCCAAGTCCCTTGGAAATTGGACATTCCTTGTTGGCTGTTGGATATTCCTCTTTTTTCTGTCCTTCGGCATTTTGAATGCCGGTAAACCTAGTCAGCCCCGTTGGGGCTAGAAGGATTGATTGACGAGTGATGATTTTTGAATTTTGAAGTAGGCATCCGCCGCTGCGCCAGCTCTTCACTTCAAAAATCAACAATCGTAATTCAACAATCATCAATCAATTCCCACCTGCCAATCACTCCTCCTAGCCCAACGGGCTTAAATCCTCCAGCCCCAGGTTGCGCGCTTACGCGCTACCTTGGGTTTACATCGGAACATGATTATTTATCCCAACGGGATTGTGTCCGGCCCGTTCACGCAGAATGACGCAACACCGTTGGTGTAGAACCCATTCTCCTAACGAATACCCAAGGTAGCTTCGCCAACCTTGGGCTGAAGGATAAAAGCCCCTTGGGCTAGCTAAAAAAATTCGCCCGATTCAGCCTGCCCTTCGTAGTCCCGCAGACGCGGGACGAAGTAGGGCGGTTCAAAATGAAGTAGCAACCCAATGGCTTTAAACTCCAAATACCAAGTAAGGCGGACTTCGCCAATAGAATAGTGAAGTATCAACCCAAGCCCTTCCGTGTATTCCGTGCCCTTCCGTGGTTCAAAATTGAAGTAGCAACCCAAGAAAAATTCGCTCAATTCGCAAGATTCGCGGTTAAAAAATGAAGTAGCAACCCAAGACTTCCAGACTTCATGACTTCCCAACTTCAAGACTTCGCCACCGGCCCGATCGTGCCGCCCTCAACAAACTCCGCTTTGATCATCGTCTGGCGGGTGTCTTCTTTTCCCTGGCTGATATTCCGGACCCAGCTGACGATGCGGTTCACTATCGGCTGGGAGCTCCAGCGGATATGCGAGACCGATGGCTGGCACTGGTTGAAATACGGGTCGTTGTCGACGCAGATCAAGGAAAGATCCTGCGGCACCCGGATGCCCCGGTTGAGTAGAAAGTGCAGCGTTGCGAAATAGATGGGGCTGGAGCTGGCGATGATCGCGGTTGGCGGGGTGTGTTGGAACGACGAGTCAAGGTAGGCATACAAGCCTTCGAGCCCACCCTCCCAACCCGGCATATTGTAGGAACTAGAAGTGATACCGCCAGTCGATAATGCATTGAGAAAGGCAGCACCAGCAGTCCCCGGTTCCGATACGCTATAAAGGCTGTCCAGAAACACAATCCGGCTGTGACCGAGCTCGATCAACCGACGCGTGGCCTCAGTGAGGGCTGGTATATTGTTCGGTCCGGCACCTGCGATTTTCAGTTGACGTCGCCGACCGAAGAGAGCAAAGGTCGGGATATTTTGTTGCAGAAACCACTCCAGCACCTCACCCGTGCCGGAACACACCACCCATGCGTCAGCCTCGGTTTTCTCCACCATGCGGGCGAGCCGCCGCACGTCCATCTTGATTTCCGTTAAACTGCTCGAAGCATAAAAAACAGTGTGCCCCGCCGCCTCCAGCTTGTTCTTGCTCTCGACAAAGTACTCCATGTTTTTATTGTCTTGGTTGTAACATAAAATAGCCACCCGCAACTCAGACGGCTTGGCCAGCGTCTCGGGTAGCATGATCTTGCGTCGACGACGTGGACCCTGCGGCACCAGCAAGCCCTCACTCTCAAGCATGGACAGCGCCGCTTCGATCGTCATGCGCCCGACTCCGAGCTGACGGGCGAGCCCCTCTCCTCCAGGCATTGTCCCCACCCAAGCATTGTCGATCAATTGCTCGCGCAGGTGATTGACCACCTGCTCGGACGCAGAGGTAATGTGAAATGATCCCATGGATGACATCTTTCATAATATAGGATTAGACGCCAATACTATAAAAATATGACTTCATGGATGAAGGCTACGCAGGATGACTTTCAACCCAGTCCCCATCACGCGCACGTGCGGATTTAGACACACAATATTTCCACAATGAAGACAAGTTCTCACTCTAATGCATCATCTGGTATTGGTTAAAAGCGAAGGTGTTAGTGTCGCCAGAAAAACAGACCACTCATTTTAGCTTTTGATCTCAAGGAAAATTCGTAATCGTATTGCCACTTTAAACTATGAAACACCTACCGTCCATCCTCCTCACTCTCTTTTTTTGTAGCCTCGCGCAAGCGCTTGAGAAGCCCAACCTCGTTGTCATTTTCACCGACGACCAGGTTTACAACGCGATCGGATATGACAATCCGGAAGTCCACACGCCTCACCTCGATGCTCTGGCGGCGAGTGGGATGATCTTTGAGCGAGCCTACGCTGCCAGCCCGATCTGTGCCGCCAGCCGGGCGTCGGCGATGACTGGTCTGTTTCCCCAGCAACACGAAACCGTGGGGCTCGGCGCCAAGCCGTTTCACAAGCAATACTGGAAAGGCGGGGAGAAGGCGTCGCGCACGCTCGCCAGTTTGCTCGCGAAGGCTGGCTACCACACCGCGGCCTACGGTAAGTCACACCTCGGCGAGCCAGTGAATTTCGGCTTTGACGAAGGCGCTGAGACCGCCCCCCACGATGACGTTGAGACTTTTGCCAGAATGGAAACATTCTTTGCCGAACGCGCCGCCGCTCACAAGCCGTTCTTCCTCTGGCTTGCCCCGCGCCAACCGCATCTCCCATTGTTTCCAGCCAAAAAATGGCTCGACCTCTACACCCCCGGCAAGCTCAAGCTGCCGTCTAACTTCCGAGTCTCCCCCCTGGCACAAAGTATCAACAACCAAGGACTGCCCAAAGAAGACTACTACCGCGACTCCAAGTATGTGTGGAATCACGACAAACTTCCCTCCGGCCCACCGCGCGACCGGCCGACGATGCAGCGTTTTCTCCAGGCCTACTATGCCGTCGTCAGTCACCTCGACCACCAGATCGGCAGCATGGTCTGGCAGATGAAGAAGGCCGGAGTCTGGGACAACACCGTGCTCATCTTCATCTCCGACAACGGCTACCACCTTGGCAGCCACGGGCTGGGTAACAAGATCACCATGCACGAGGAAAGCGTACACGTTCCCATGTTTGGCACCGGCCCCGGTATCAAAGGCGGCAAGCGTTCAAAATCGCTGGTGTCCTCGCTCGACCTCTATCCGACTCTTCTCACATTGGCTGGAGCGGAGATTCCCGACTGGGCGATGGGACGTTCTCTAATTCCCACTTTCAAAGACCCTAACACCACCGTCCGCCAGACCGTTTTCAGCGAGTGTGTCGGCGTCGGCGGCAAACCCGGCCAGGGTCACCGCATGGCCAGCGACGGCCTCTACAAGCTGATCCTCACCGGGACCGATGAACTCTATCTCTTTGACCACAGCAAGGACCCAGCAGAACTCACCAATGTGATAAATAATCCCGAGTACGCCAAAGTCAGAAAACGCCTAGAATCCGAGCTGGCCCAATGGATGAAACTCATCGGCGACCGATCCCCACCGTTTCCAGTTTCTCCCAGATAGCAACCAGCAGGCAATGGTGAAGAATGACCTAGCGTGAACTCGAATATTCACGTACATAGTTAGACACACAATATTTCCACAATGATGTGACGGTCACTCCACGTAACGCGACCGTCTCGGTCGCTCAAAATAATTCCAGCGAAGCTGCTGACTCTCAGCGATCAGACCTCACCAACGAATTGCCGCTCGCCATTCAGGCTCGTCATCTCCACACAAACTTGGCTGATAGGGTCCTCCATAGACTCAGACCGTTTTTTTCGATTTCTTACAGACAAAGGGGTTTCTGAGTTCGTAGCCCATTTTGTCTGACTTTATACCCCATGATCTTACCTACCCCGCCGCCGACCGGGATAACCCAGCGGTCACTAGAATCAGCATTCCAGTTAGCGGTGATGATTGGTGCGCTAACCGCATACCAACCGTTGTCTAAGTTGTCGTTTGCAAAGACTTGCGTATAAAATGAATTGAGCTCGTTGGTGTTGTCAAAGCCCCAAGTATTACTAGCGCGATCTCTTCAGCTTGTAATGTTAAAATCGATATGACAGACCTCCCATAAAGATGTGGGCGTCCTTAAAGTTGAAGCGGTACTCAGCCTGAGTTTGCCAATGTTGATTAAATTCGTACATGGCCCCAAGACTGTATGTCTCTGGATTCACAGGTTCTTGATCAATTTCAAATGACAACGTATTTTTTCCTTCAGGCATGGTCATACTCCCCTTGGTTGTACGGGCTGTATCCCAATAAGAGGCACCTAACCAGACCGCGGCTGTTCCTCCAGCGAACTCATCGCGATAACCTATTCTAACTGAATGAATAAATGTTTCTATCCTGCCATCAAAGGCTCCTCCCAGCTCGGTACTCGCAAAGTTTACATCATATGAACCAAAGAATTTTTTCCAGCCACCAGACAGGATAAGCCCTCCGCCATAAACTGTCGAATCAAAGGATGGGCTTCCTTTAAGTTCAACGTCCGTAGTGCCGCCAGAGCGGTTAGGAACTGAGAGTAACATATCCACTGAACTCTCATTTTTGAATGATCCAGCCATGACATAAACATTCAAAAATGGAAAAATATTGGCATCCAATCGCCCGATTTCATTAGTAACATCCACAACGGTGTCAACCGAAACGAAATCTGACAGGTCATTCATCCTGCCATTAAATCCAGCTCTCACCGACGTGACTCCAATATCACGCGTCATCGTGAGGTAGTTGAAAGAAATTCCAAATGGTAATGGCAGGTTATGACCACGCTTGATAGCTTCCTTGGTCGCTGTTGGCCATAAGCCATACCAGCTTCGGGAATCTTCTTCTATTGGTGAAATAGGACTTTCAGCCTCAGTTCCAGCCTCAGCTAGCGCAGTCAATAAAACTGGAGCCGCTATAACTAAGCGTATAGCTTTAGGTTTATAAATTTTCATTACGTAAATATTTTTAGAGGTGGGGAGAGCTAGGGTGAATCATTCACGTAAGTAGACATACGGATCACCCGCCCTGTAATAGTGGCCGAAGCTCCGAGATCGGTAAGGTAATAGATGTCGTAATCATTCGAGCCTAACTGCTCGCTGCCCCCTTCAACGGCAGCAGTCCCTGCTGTAACTTCCGCTCCAAATTTGAAAAGCCAGCGTCCCTTTTTTGCTCGTTCTAGATCCTCTTCGTTCGCAGCCGCAGGCGACAGCTCAGCCATCACAGACAACTCTGTCACACCTACGGCTGAGGCCGACCAGTGGGAGTTCTCCGTATCCCCTTATGCATACCTGTCCAGCATGAAGGGTGACTTTGGTATTGGAGGAAACACATCTAGCTTAGACGTACCTTTTAGCGATATCATTGACAATTTTGAACTCGGTGGGGCTGGCTATTTTGAGGCGCTTAAGGGCAAGTGGGGCTTTGGCCTCGACGGCATCTGGATGAAAATCGGCTCAAGTACCAAGCTACAAACTCCTGGCCCTTTACTCGATAGAGCTGAGCTCGATTTGGAATACGTTCACCTCAAAGGCTTAGTACACTACCGCTTCTTTGACAACTATCAGACCAAGATCGATGCCTACGGTGGAGTCAGCTATGTCTATGTCGACACTCAACTTAAACTAAGCGGCCTTATCGATATAAAAACACGCGATACCGAAGGTTGGTTTGATCCTGTTATCGGCCTACGCATCAACCATCAATTCAACGACAAGTGGTTCGCTCACGCGATTGGTGAAGTCGGAGGCTTTGGAGTTTCATCGAACTTTAACTGGGAAACCATGGCCTTACTCGGATACAGCATCAACGACTGCTGGGACCTTGGCCTAGCCTACCGCGCGACGGGCATCGACTACAGTAAAGATGGTTTTATCTTCGACGTCACTATGTCTGGACCCATGCTCGGAGTCACCTATTCATGGTAGTTTTTGGGTCTCAAAATACTCGAAAATCGCCTCATGAGCTTGCAATATTATGGCCAAGAGGCACTCCTATGCGATGAGACAATGTAGTAACGAAAGGCCCTGCCCCCCAAAAAAAATGGCTCTTCACGCGCTACGCATGATCAAACTAGATAAAGGCTGAAGAATTCCTATATGCGAATTGGGTTCGCTAGGGATTGGTGGATATTAGATATTACTCAATATTCCTAGGTTTCAACTTGAGTTGAATCAGA
>CAXMPP010000136.1:0-6173 GCA_964195395.1 uncultured Thermodesulfobacteriota bacterium | reverse complement strand
GTTAATGCGGTGTGGTCAAGGTGCCAAATCAGGCTTGTTTCTTGCGAAAGTGGCTTGGGGGGAGGCCGGTTTTTTCTTTGAAGGTGCGGCTGAAGGCTTGGAGGGAAGTGAAGCCGGCTTGGTCAGCGATCTCGGATACTGCAAGTTTTGTGTTAGCTAACAGGGAGAGGGCTGTGTGAATCTTGTAATTTAGGATATATTTCCCGAGCGAGACGCCCGCGGAATCGCGAAAAACGGCGCGCATGCGGGATTCTGAGAGCTTGAAGCTGTCTGCTATCACAGCGATTGTGAGCTTGATGTTAGGGGTCTCGATGAGGACACGGTTGACCTTACTAACAATATCGTCGGTGATGGTTTTGTAGGGGGCCGAGTGGTCGGTGGCTGCTTTCTTTAAACGAATGAGGGTGGTGAGCACCAATGCTTGGAGCTCATCGGTAGAGTGTGGGGTTTGCTTTTCGTTGATATAGGCATTGAGAGCCTCGCCGAGACTCTGCATGGCGGCTTCACTAATGGGGATAACCTTGTTGCGCAGGGGTTCAATGTAGGAGGATCGCTCGAGTTCAAAGGTACAGAATAGCCAATTGAGCTTAGTGGTCTCGAGGTTACTAAAATGATGGAACTGGTGAGGGGGAATGACGAGTGCCTCGTTGGGGCGTAGTTCTACTTCGAGGTGATCTAGGTGGATGTAGGCGGATGTCTCTAAATTAAAGATTACGACAATCCTGTGGTGAGAGCGGTTCTTGATGCTCTCTTGTTGGAGTACTTGTTTGCTTGTCCGCCGGAAGAATAAAATGTTTTGGGGTAAACCAAGAGATTCGTTTCCGATGCCACGTAGATAGTCGGTCGGTGTGGGTACTTCTGTTGTCCTCAAATTGATCATCATTTAGTCGAATTTGTGAAACGGTAGTTAGGTGGCAGACTTAAGCAATCGGAATTGTTAAATTATTGAGTTAACAAGAAGGATTACATCCATATTCTGAAAGTGACTAGATTCATTTCCCTGCAAAATACGATTTTGCTAAAGTGCTAGAAATGCGAGCCCTGGCTACGGTTTAGGGGTCGGCTGCTGAGTCTTCACGTTTAGTGGTGGGTCCTTGCGGTTTGGGATCCAGAAGTAATGCATGTGCTCATCTTCGTGGCCTAGGTAGGAATAAAAGAATTTGATTTGTGAGGGGCGGCCCATAGTTGGTGTCCATTCGGGGCTCCATTCATCTCGGTTGGCATCGTAAAACTCCCACCGGATGTTAGTCAGTGATCTCACCAGTTCGGTTTGGAAGTAAATCGGCTCGCGATTGCTTGACTCATCTTCAATCTGGTTGGACGTCTCTAGGCTTAAGTTGATGAGTCCATCTCGGTCGGTGCCGACGGCTAGCCAGAGTTGTTTAGCAAGATGTTGGCGACCTTGCGCAGGAAATTCCGTGTTTGGGTTTTCAATCGTGAGGGTTTGAAGCTTTTGGTCATTTTCCTCTAGCGTGATACGAGTATCACTGGGGAGGTTGGCAAAGAGTTGTTTGAGGTAATTGTAGAATGACGCTTGGTGGCGCGAGTTCGACTGGATGCTCACGATGCTACGGCCGAGGCTAACTGAGCTAGTGGTGATAGAAAAAATGACGGACATCATGACAGCCAATATCGACATAGCCAAAATGGTTTCTAGCAGGGTGAAACCATTTTTTGAATGGTGAGAGTTTCTCTTCATCTATCGCCCGCCTCCTTGGTTTGCGGCATTGAACATGTTGGCATAGTGAATGGTTGAGAAGACTTGTTCGGAGCGTGTGCCGTCGTTGTCCCAATAGATGGTGATTGTAACCGTGTAGAGTTCATCAAGCAGGTTGTCGTCTTGGTCTACAGCTTCTAGAGGCTCTATCAGGATGCTAGCGTCAGTGGTGGCGTCTATGAAGAAGCTGTCATCGCGAGCAAAGTCGTTGCCCGTTCTGGGAGCTGTGAGGACTTCCTTAAGGATGTTTTGTGCTTCTTGTTTGATCCATTGTTCGTGCACTACAGCTTGACTGAGTTCCGCGGTGCGGTGCAGAGCTATGACGATGCTGGTGACAGCAATCCCGAATATACTGAAGGCTAAGAGTGCCTCCAGAAGCATGAATCCAGATCGGCGATGGTTTTGGCTAGTCTTCATCGATTATTTCTCCGGCAGTGAGTGAGTGGAAGGCTATGGTCTGGATGCCATCGTCGTCTTCAAACTGGATTTCAAGAAAATCACAGAGGCCTGACTGGGTGAAAGTCCAGATGAAAGGGGCATCATTTTTTCCTAGAGTGAACCAGTCTTCGTCTGGATTGGTAAGAAGTGAGACGCGAACTCCCTGCGGGACGATGAGTGAGGATTGAGGAGCGATAGCATCTTCTTCCTCTAATTGCATGCTTTCTGGTTGAACCCAAATTTCTCTTGGCGTGATGTAAATAGAAAATGGGCGCTCTTCTAGTTTGGCTTTACGGAGAGTTTCCTTCGCCATTATTTGGGTCTGCTGAGCAAGCTGATCGAGCGCACCATTGCTCTGGTTCGCTATAAATAGGACAGCCGAGCCCAAAATTATAGAGATAATAGCCATGGTGACCATTATCTCTAAGAGGGTGAAACCTACACGAGGCTGGAGTCGCTTATTGAGCGTCTTGTGAGCTGATGTCATCGTCTCCGCCTTGTTGGCCGTCGTTTCCTAGGCTGATAATCTCATAGGTGGATGAGTCCTTGCCCGGCATTTTGTAGATGTATGGATTGCCCCATGGATCCATTGGAACAGCCTTAAGTGATTGATTCCAGCGACGAGGTTTTGGCGCTGAGGTTGGCTTAGTGACGAGGGCGTCTAGACCTTGCCCACTGGTGGGGAAACGGCCTGCAAGGTTTTTATACTGGAGTAAATGAGCAGCTAAACTCTGCATCTCGCTCTCCGCTTTTTGGATTCTGGCTCCCCCAGAGAAATTCTTAGTGAGGCCAATGACGCCACCGACGAGGATGGCAATAATTGCCATGACCATCATCATTTCTAAGAGTGTGAAAGCTTTGCGAAGTTGGGATCGACTTTTTGTGGTTGGACACTTCATGACCAAGTGGGTTAGGCCATTTGCGGTGCTTTGTCAAATAATCGACGCGAGATAGGTGCTTAACTTTTTTGAAATGTAATCCTTCCTTGAACTATTAATTCAGTAAGATAAAAAATATGCAACTTACCGTCGCTGATACTGTTGAAACACCAAGCGCGGCCATTGCTTAACACAATATGAGTGAAATTTTAGAAAGAAGTCCAATCGTACAGAAGCTCTTTGAGTTAGCCTGTGCATCGAGTCGTGCCGAAGTGGCAAGCGTGGAGGAGGTGATCGATAGTGCTGCGCAATTGCAACTGCCGATGATCGATGCGTTGTTAGATGCTGGCTTGGTTCAGGAGGAAGAATTTTTCAAAGGGATCTCAGAATTAGCGAGGATGACTCTGGTCGTGGGAGAGCTCGAGCCTGATGATGTGCCCGAGCTTAAGAAGATTTGTAGTGCCGCACTCGCTATTCGTTACCAAGTGGTGCCGCTTAAGTTAGAAGAAGATGTGCTAACGATGGTGTGCTACGATCCTTTCAGGATGGAGGCGCGGCAGACTTTGTCGCGTAAATTACCTTTTACCATTCGCTGGGTGATGGGAGAGCGTCGCCACGTGCGCGCCTCGCTCAGTGCCATTTATGGTGTGGGTGCTGATACTTTTGAGAAGATTCTCGCCGGGCGCGACATTGATGCTGATCAATTAGCTGAAAAGGATGAAGCTTCCGTGTTGGATGATGATGAGTCAGACGAGGCGAGTGTTTTACGTTTTGTGAACCAGATTATCCGTGAGGCGCTAGTCCATAAGGCGACAGATATCCACATCGAGCCGCAGAGTGACATTTTACGCATCCGCTATCGAGTGGATGGTCAGCTGCTGGATGTACCCGTACCAGAAAGAATCAATGCCTTGCAGTCATCGGTGGTGGCTCGTTTGAAAATCATGTCCCGTCTCGACGTGGCTGAGCGAAGAATGCCGCAAGATGGACGAATCCACTTGAAAAATGCAGGTAAGAGTATCGATGTGCGTGTCGCGACTATTCCTTCTGTGGAGGGGGAGACCGTGAGTCTGCGTTTGCTGAATCAGGAGAAATTTGACCTCAACGCGCTTGGGCTCGAGGATTCTGTCCGTGAGTCAATTCTAGAAGTACTGTCACTTTCGCACGGGGTTATTTTGGCCACTGGCCCTACGGGTTCCGGTAAATCGACTAGCCTTTATTGCTTCCTCGACTACCTCAATAAGCCTGAAACCCGCACAGTGACGATTGAAGATCCTGTGGAGAATAAATTGCGCGGCATTGTGCAGATTGCTGTGCGCCCAGAGGTCGGGCTGACTTTCGCCAAAGGCCTGCGCTCAATTCTCCGTGCTGACCCTAACAATATAATGATTGGAGAGATCCGAGACACAGAGACTGCTGAGATAGCCATCCGAGCTTCACTCACAGGCCACTTGGTTTTCAGTACGCTTCATACGAATACCGCGATCGGTGGTATTAGCCGACTATTAGATATGGATATCGAGCCATTCTTGGTTTCGGCATCGGTTCGTGCCTTCCTCGGTCAGCGACTTGTGCGTAGGCTTTGTATTCATTGTGCTGAGCCAGTTAAAGATTGGTCAGAGATGCGGGCTAAGGAATTAGGAGTTCCTAACGTCATTTACCAACTTGGCGGGCAGCCATCTGGACCAGTCGGGTGCCCCGAGTGTAGACATACTGGATACCAGGGACGTGCTGCCATCTACGAAATCTGTAAGATTTCTGAGTCGATCCAGAATATGATAGCGAAAGGTGCCGATGAAAATGCGGTCTTTGAACAGGCTGTAAAAGAGGGGTTTGAGACCATGCGCGATTATGGATGGCGCAAAGTAATGAAGGGATTGACCTCGATTGAAGAGGTTCTTTCTTGTACTCATTCACACTCTGGCCTGACCCAAAACTAGTCATGACGAAGGTTTTTAAATATGTCGCGATGGACGCGGCAGGTAAAAAGCAAACGGGTGACCTAGAGGTCGACTCGCGGCCGGAGGCCATGCGCGAACTTCAGTCACAGGGCTTACGTCCCATTTCTATTGTTGAAGGGGCGCTGGGTAAGCATAAAAAGACCGACAAGGAAGCTCTCGATGAGCCGGTGGTTCTCAAAAATAAAGATATCATCGCCTTTACCGAAGAATTGAGTGAGTTGCTAGAGGCTGGCTTGCCACTGGAGCCAGCATTGGCCTCGATGGAGGAGCGAGATGAAAGTGGCGTGCTAAAGCTGGCGTCAGCTAAGCTGCGGCGCTGGGTGACCGAAGGTGAGCAAATGTACCAATCGCTCCCGCGCGTCTCAGCACAGTTTGATCAACTCTACTGTAATCTGGTGAAAGCTGGTGAAGCCAGTGGTAGTCTGCAAACTATCCTCAAACAACACGGAGCGTACATGAAAGAGCAAATGGAGCTCAGGTCAAAACTGGCTCAGGCGATGATCTATCCCGCGTTCTTGGTTTTGGCGTGTATCATCGTGACTCTTGTTTTCATCTTTTATTTGTTGCCACAGATTACCAGCCTGTTGGAAGGCATGCCCGGCTCTGAAATGCCATTGGGTGTGAAAATAGCTACCGCAGTAGGAGACGTTCTGCGCGGGCATTGGGTGACGCTACTTATTCTGATCATCGTTGCGATGGTGGGTATCAAAGTGTGGCTCCAGCCAGAGGCAAATAAAACCAAATGGGATGAGGCCAAACTCACCCTGCCAATCATTGGGAAAGTGATCCAGTATGGAATTTATGTCCAGTGGCTCCAGACATTGGGCAACTTACTTTCCAATGGAGTACCATTAGTGCAGGCATTACAGCTCACTTCAGAAACGGTAACAAATCGTCACTTTAGAGGGTGCCTCCATGGAATAACTGAGGGAGTTTCAGATGGTTACCGTCTTACCCGCTGTATGCGCAAGACCGAGATGTTTCCGCCAAACATGATTGATCTCATTGGAGTGGGGGAAAATACTGGTAAGCTTGCTAGAGCGATGGGTCGCGCGGCCGAGTATTACGATAAGCGACTTACTATTTTGATCCAAAGTGTGCTGGGGCTTATTTCTCCCATTGTTCTTTTAGCAATGGCGGGTTTGGTGGGGCTATTATCCTACACCATGATTCAGGCGA
>CAXMPP010000135.1:5827-6246 GCA_964195395.1 uncultured Thermodesulfobacteriota bacterium | reverse complement strand
GGTCCGAGATGCGTTGGGCTGAAGTCGTTTGGTGTCTGTCGGTGAGTGAGTGGGCTTCAGCTTCTTTTCTAGTAGCTCCAGTGCCTTGGTCAGCTTGGCGAGATGGCGATCATTAACTCCATTCTTGATTCCGACTTGATAGATCTGACGTTGCAATGTTTGCTGTTTCTTGAATAGTGCAGCTTCAACGGTAGAGAGATGAGCCGCGAACTTGCGCTCCTGAGCGATGCTTTCGATGATGCGCCCTTTAATTTTTTCGGACGTCAGCAGGAGTAAGTCCGGACGGTTGAGCAGGACCGGTCCGGAGAATGGATTGAAGCGCTTGAGATAGCTGAGACGTTCTGATTCTGGGGCATACCGTGACACTTGGTCAAAGCCATGAAATACGATCTCTAGATGCTGTTCTAGAGCCAGATTAG
>CAXMPP010000135.1:0-5817 GCA_964195395.1 uncultured Thermodesulfobacteriota bacterium | reverse complement strand
TGCAGCGCCAAGGCTAACAACAAGGAAGGCTCTATCAGGTCAGGGTGATTAGGACCTAATGATGCCTTGATCCGCTGAATCCCTTGTCGTAGATCCTTGAGGGCATTGGCATTGTCTTTTAATGCAAGATAGGAACGTCCTCGTTTCACTAGGCATCGACCTACTTCGACGTGGTCTTTACCCAGAGCTTTGGTGCGGAGATCGATGCATTTGTTGTAGTCTATCAGAGACTGGGGGAATCGATTCTGAAACCAATGAAGCTCACCAAGTCGTTGGTGGTTGGAGGCGAGTAATTTGGACTCACTGAGTTTTGTGAAGATGGCAGATGCTTTCTGAAGGTAGTCTTTCGCCTTGTCGTATTGACTTCGATGGGAATACACCGACCCTAGATTCATCATTACTTTACCCATATCTCGATGCCCTTTCGGCAGGGACTTTTCGCGCCGTTGAAATGCATCCAGGTAGATTTCTGTGGCTTCTTTGGTATCGCCAAGATGCCATTTAATCGCGGCTAAATTGACAAGGGCTGAGCTTGCCGCAATTTGGTTGATCTTAGACTTAGGCTGTAGCCGACAAATTCGGATGGCTTCACTAGAAAGACTTTCTGCCTTTTGGTAGTCGCCCAGCTCCTGTGTGATGGCTGAGAGGCCATTAAGAAGTTTTGCGGAGTGTGGATTATTTTTCCCGTAGGTTTTGTTCAGGATGGTTAAAGCTGATTCTGAATAATCGCTGGCTTGAACAAATTCCCCTCTCATAAAGGCGATGGCAGATGCTTGCGAGAGCGCGACACTGACGTTTTTGTGTTCTGCACCAAATTTGGTTTTGCAGAAATCGATGAGTAGTTCTGAAGTCTCTGCTGCGGCATCATATTGGCCAGCCTGTTTCTGTTGCTGCAGACTGACCATTAAGGATTTGATGTCGTCAGCTGCAAGACAGCAAGGCATCAGAAATCCGAAGATCAAGGCAAGACGATAGAACATAGAGATGGCGTTGAGTGGCTAACCAGCGCATTTGATGCGTTGTTCGACAGGAAGCATTTTGATGTTTCCGTATTTCATAAGTTTCCAACCGTTTACTCCATGACGAATTCCTGATTTAACTTTTTTGGGTGCTGGCTTGCTGGTGGTGCTGGTTGGTTTTGAGGTGTTGCCCGCTGTGTCGGTCACAACAGCGACTGTGTTCATGTCGTCAAAGTTGAGAGCACTCATATCTAATTCTCCAGGGCCTGCGGCTTCATGGGTGATGATCGTTTTATCGATCTCGGCAAGGTAGGCGATGTTCCTGATGCCTTCGAATGTTCCTAGATAGTCAGGAGTGATGACTTGCACTGTTTTGCTGAGTACAGGGATCTGCTTATATGACCCTGTAAATCTGAGTATTTCCCTTACGGCTAGCTCTACCTTCTTATCTGCTCTGATGCGGAAGTGGGTGGCTATTATGCTCACGTAAACGGTATCCAGGCGTCCGTTAAATAAATGAGACCCTATAATGGGTGTTTTACTGACAATGGGGAAGCGCCCGCGTGGCAGCTGAGATTGAGAGATCGGCTTCTTAATGTAAGACTCTTTGATGACTTGATCGTAGTTGGCGTTGGGAGTGTTAATCAAGTAGGTGATTGTTTTTCCTGATGGATGTTTGGTGAATGTCCCGTGATGTGCTAAATAAGAAAACACATCTTTGGATTTGTTCGTGTATTGTACGGATCCTAATTTGTAGATGTCGTTCGTGTAGGTGCCTGAGCCAGAGGTGTAGATGGCTTTTCTGTAGCTAGTTTCTGTGCTTGGGGAGGCTGAGACCGATGAGTTACTTGGCGCGGTGGAACACGAGTTGAGGGATAGTGCTAGGCCTATTACTAGAGCGGGTGCTAGAATGAGTGGTGTTTTCATATGGTGGTGTTTTGTGGTTGCTAGATGTTATTTATTGAGGCGAAAGATGATGACTTTTCGATCGAGACGAAGTTTGGTTTCTGGTGCATTTTCTGCATGAATGGCTTTGGCTTCGCCAAATCCGATGGGAATGAGATTGGCATTTGGCACGCCTAGGGCAACCATGACGGTTTTAATTTTTTCAGCTCTGAGTTGGGAAAGTTTTTGGTTTTTCCATTGGTCCCCGTCTGCTGACGCGTGGCCTTCGATGACAAACTTAAAAGTGGCGAGTTCCGGGTTTCGAAGGGCTGCCGAGAGTTCGGCGATGGCTTTGTAGCTAGCTTCATCGGTGAACTCGGTGGAGCCGCGCTGGAAGAGGATATTGTTGCGGGTGACCTGTGAGCTATCATCCACTTTATAGCTAACCGTGATGGTTTTTTTTGAGCTGCCCGCATGAGCCTGCGGCTTGGTCATTGAGAGTGAGTCTTCTTCCGCCGCTGCCTTTATGGATGTGGGTATCCCTCTGCTAGCGCCTAGAACCACGGAACGGGTGCTACCGGATGGCTTATTGAAACCTCTCGTAAGGCCGCGAGTGGTCGTCCCCCCATTGCCTTTGAGTTTTTTAACGAGGTCCGTGGTTTCTTCTGCTAGAAGAGGGCTCGCAGTGGCTAGAGCAGCAATGAGGGCAGTTCTGATGATGAGATACATGGTTTATGATAGGTATGGGTTCTATTCGTGGAGGAAGTAGCCGATTCTGGATTGAGTGACTTTTTCTGGGACGAGCGAGTGTCCCTCTTCTGAGGCCTTGATGTTCATCGGTATCCCGCGCAAGCTACGGGGCATTCCTCTGGGGGAGAGAAGCTGGTCTTTCTTGAAGACGAGGAAGTCACCAGTCACTGTTCCCTTGGCGACGTTCTTAATACCCCCCTTCGATGAGTAGACGATGACTTGTTCCGCTCCGCCTGGTTTCGTTGTTGTCCAAGAGATTGTTAGCTTCTTATTCCGAGGGCGGAAGGTGGAGCGCTTGGTATTGCCGGGGTATAGTTCGGTGATGTGTTGATCCGAGCTGTAGTGATAGACTCGAATATGGGTGTCTCTGGTGGCGACGACTTCGAGGTTAGCTGTCTGTCCCACCTTAAGAATGGGTTGGATGCTGAGCTTAAGTTTTCCACCTCCAGGCAGAAGGCTTGATTGGCTATTGAGGGCTGAGCCTTTTAACCGATCGTGCAACACGCTGGTTTTGAGCTTGGCTAACTGTGAGGTTTGACCTTCAAAGGCTTCAAGATAGGCATCAGAGTGAGCAATGAGTCGAGCATAGGCATCGCCACCAAAATCTTCGTATCCTAGGGGAGTGAAAGGGGCGAGCTCATAGCCGAGTGCTGCTGCTATAATCAGGTATTCGCGTAGTAGGTTTTCGCGTCTTAGCGGAAGCCCACGTTTCAGGGAGCTAGCTATAACGCTAAGCGTGCTGCTATCTGTGGCGCTTTCTTCTAGCAATGTCATCAGTTCCTGTCTGGTCAGGCCAAATTCACTGGCGAGTTTATTGGCGGTGACTGGGGATTTAAATTCATTGTAGAGTCCAACAATGGGTTCAGTGGAGTTGGCTAGGTCAGCGGTGGCTTCATGCTCAGCAGTGAGGAAGCGTTCAAAGTCTTCTTTGATGACTGATTGCAGTTTGGCGGGTGGCGCATAGAGCTTTTTGAGTAGCTGTGTTTCTTTGAAGTTGAGGGTGTCTGCGGCCAGCACGATGGGGCCAATTTCATCGGTCATTCCACGCAAGGTTTTTGCTAAGGCTAAAGGGGCACGGATGGCGGGTTTGATTCCTTGGTCATGACAACCCATGCAGGATATGCCATTGATGATGACGCTGTCTTGTCGATTCGAGTCTTGGACGATTTCGATGGGCGCGCGTTGCAACCGCTTGCCTTTGGCTGTGGTCAGTAAGTAGGCTTGTAATCCATTAGGTAGATTGAAAACAACTTCTCCTCCATCGTGTTCGAAAGCGTGCTCTGGGTCTGAGGAAAGGTGCGCTTCGGGCGGTCCTAGAGGTGCCATCTTGAGGTCCTGAGTGCGCTTCGGGTTGAGCGGAGTGAAATCGTAGCTGATCCAATAAGCCCCAGGATAGTTGGCGATTTCGTGACGCTCGATGAGACGGTTGGCTTGGGAAACACCAGAAAACTGGAATCCTGCCCGCAAGGCGTGACCCGCCTGAAGGTTTTGGTTTCGGTTAAAGCCGAGTGAGTGTTCCACCATCGATAGATAGTCCGCTTCACCAGCGGGGAGCTCGAGTTTGAGCATGTCTGCAATCATCTCATCATAAAGCGGTGGTTGAGCGCTGGCAAAAACGAACCAGTCAGCTCGCACGAATGAGCTGTTGGTTCCTGTGTAGTCGCGAATCAGCGACTCTTGGCGCTGGTTGATGCCTTTTAAGCCATAGGGATAATAGCTTTCCACCCTGTGCCAGTCCGAGGCATCCCAATTGTAATGGCGTAAATCAATGCGATAGACCGTCTTGACTGAGTCTATTGCCTTTGGTCGGGTAATTTTGGCATTCATCGAGAGGCTGTTGATGAGCTTGCTCAGGGCGGCGCGATGAGGGTCCAGGTCAGGAATGGCCGCACTCCCGTCTTCCTCTCGAATATTGTAGAGGTTATTGAATGTGAAATAGCGATAGAATTTTCGGTGAGCCTCCGGGAGTTCTCTGAGATCTTTAAAAATGGTGTCGATCACCGCTAAGTTCGAGACCAATTCCCGCTTAACTGCCTTTGGGCGTCCTGCCTCTAACCACTTCTCCAACACTTCTTTTTCAGTGTCATTCAGGGATGGACGGTACGACTTTTGTCCAACTTCCCCCTTGGATTTAGGCATCCGACCACTGGCATCAGACTGACGCAGTGCACGCTCCACAATGGATTCAGCAGCTAACTGCTTACCGTCGGAGTCCTTCTCCGTAAAAAATCGTGAGAGGTTGATGCCGCCGTGCAGTTCAGGTTCGTAGTCACCCGTATGGCAGGCGGAACAATGGGTATCAAAAATCCAGAGAACTTTTTCATCGAGATGAACACCACTGGGCATTTGCTTCGGAAGCGAAGTCTGGGCTTTTTTGATTTGCTTGGTGAGTGCCACAGTGCTTTCAACTTTTACCACCGGCGTGGAGGGTGCTCCCAGTGCCGTGACCCAGTCGACGAGGATCTTTTTTTCAGCATCGGTAAGTGGCGGACTATAGCTGTCGTCGCCTACCTTACCCCTGCTTTTTGGCATTCTACGTTTGTGTCCATCAGCTAGGTTAATCCGTTTGATGATGGCGGACTCATCAGGCTTGCCCGGTACTAGCGCCTCTTCTTCGATCAGTTCCTCTAGAGTGCTCTTTGGGTGAAGGTATGGATACTCGTCATCGGTGTCGGGATGGTGACAATCTGCGCATTTGACGTCGAAGAGTTTCTGAACCGGCCCTGGGATAGGGGTGGCCTCAGAAAGGGAACTTAGTCCTAACAGTATTACCGAGGCGAGTAGTCTGCAACGATTGGCGTAAATTGGCATGTAGTTGTTTGAGTGCGTGATTCGATCATCGAATGGTCCAAAGATAAATCAATGACAGAAACTTCTCATGCTTGCAAATGGAAACCAGAAGCACGGTCAATTAGCTGATTCACCCAGTCTGGGTGGGGATGTAATTGAGCTGTAGGCAGCCTTTCTTTACTCCTGGGTCCAACCTATAGCACTAACTCAATCGATACTGTGCCTGCCCATGCCCCCAGTTTCGCATCCACACCTAAAACCAGCCTCCTTGGTCGGCGGATTTATCCCCGGAAGGGATGCCGAGTAGGATGGCGCAGTCGATGTATTGCTAGATTTACTGAGTCGTCAAGGCCTGTCGTTTCGGGACTAACCCTCACTCAATTTATAGCACGTGGCGAGTGCCGATTACTCGCCGAGGACAAAGAAAGACCTA
>CAXMPP010000134.1:0-6247 GCA_964195395.1 uncultured Thermodesulfobacteriota bacterium | reverse complement strand
TACCGAGGCGATCGAGCACATCCTCCAAAGCCACACTGTGGACGCAGCGATGTTGATCACCGCTAAGGATGTCAAAGAGTTGGTCGATTCCGGGGCTGAGCTGATTTTCCTCGATACCCGTACGCGAGAGGAACATGAGGCTGTGGCTATTACTGGCTCCGAATTTATGACTCAGGAACGTCAGCAGGAGCTATTTGGGTCAGCTAAAGAAGACACAACTATTATTCTCTACGATCACACTGGTGGTAGAGTGCTCGATACCTGCGCTTGGTTTCAAGGCCACGGGCTGAAGGGCACGCGTGGGGTGATCGGTGGAATCGATGCCTGGAGTAAAGAGGTCGACAAGTCAGTACCGAGATACCGACTGGAGATGGACTAGTTGCTCCATGGTTCTTCGAGTAACGACTTGTGAACCACAACCTTTCCAGGGTGTTGGCGGTGCAAGTTTTTACGGTATTCTGCTACGGCCTCTTTGCGACGTGAGGTTTCGAGCGCTACTATGATTTCAGTTTGGAGTGCCTCGAAGCTCTCTAGCTTGGCGGGTTTGGAGTCAGTGACTTCGACTAGGTGCCAGCCTAGCTTTGTCTTGATGATGGCTGGCTGGTGGGGCTCGAGAGCGAAGATTGCATCGGCAAAGTCATTTGGAATGCGTTGCTGACTCAGCCATCCCAGATCACCGTCGATTTTTTTACTGCGCTCGTCTTCACTGAGCTTGGAGCTGAGTGAGGCGAAGTCGTTGGTTTCTGATTGGAGGAGCTCGAGAGTCTCTTTCAACGAGCGCTGAGCGTCTTCTTCAGAGTGTCCAAGCGCCGCGAGAAAGATGTGGCGGACTTTTCTAAGGGCGGGAGTGGTGAGTGATTCGGTGTGTGCCGTGTACCACGCGCGGGCTTCTTCGTCTGTGACGGCGATGCCACGTGCTATGTGGTAGTCTAGGTATTTGTTTTGCTGTAGTCGTGCAGCAATTCTGAAGCGAAGTTCTTTTTCTCCTTCGAATCCAAACTCAGTCATCGCCTTTGTAAGGTCTTGAGGGTTGGTGAATCGGCTAGCAAAGCGCAGCATGGCAGCATCGATCTCAGCGTCAGTGACTGGGTATTCCTTGTCGTTGAGTGCTACTTTTTCTCGTAAGAGTGCGTGGTCGCAGAGTTCGCGAAGGACAGTTTTGCGCAGTGCAAGACGTTCGGTTTTTCCTACATTTTCGCGGCTGCGGCCACTGCGCCAAAGGTGATCGTCGACTCCATAGTCCACTTGGGTGAGTAAAATTGGCTTAGTGAAAACGCGGGCGACAATTCCTCGTTCGAGGTCATTGCCTAATTTCTCACTCGGCGATCCCTGCATCCGATAAACTTGGTTCTTGAGGGGGCCTTCAAAAAGGACGAGGTCGAAAAGTAGATAGAGCATTAGCACGCACCAGATCGCAAGTCGGATCACAAACTTAGAACTCATTTTCATCTGCAGCGTTCTAAACGTGTAAGCACAAAAAAGCCACACAACAAAAGCTGTGTGGCCTAGAAAGAGAGAGTCGTGTCAGATTAGTTGACTGCAACCGCTTCAGCACCAGTCTCGCCAGTACGGATGCGAATCGCTTCGTCTACAGTAGAGAGGAAGACTTTACCGTCACCGATCTTGCCAGTGTTAGCGCTCTTAACGATGGCTTCAGCGACTGTCTGAGCTTGATCGTCGTCGACTACGATGTCGATTTTAACTTTAGGAAGGAAGTCTACTGTGTACTCAGATCCGCGGTAGATTTCAGTGTGACCCTTCTGGCGGCCGAAACCTTTGACTTCAGTGACAGTCATGCCCTGAACGCCTACTTCAGCGAGTGCTTCTTTGACTTCTTCGAGTTTGAATGGCTTGATGATTGCTTCGATTTTTTTCATAACTTAAAACAGTTTGTCTTGATTACTTGAGAGCAAGTAGCGTGCCAACATTTGATGTGATCAAGATTTTTGATTAATTGTCACTACGTTAGAGGAGTCGATGGCAGCTTGCAAGAGAAGAAAATGAGATTGTATGTCTATGAAATTATTTTAACGAAGAACATATCGAGGGCCTGGTAGTTGGCGAATGAGCCTCTTCATTTCAAGTCTTAGCAAGGTGGTGATTACAGTAGAGACAGGAAGCTTGGAGCTGTTGACTATATGATCGATGAGGGTCTCTTCTTTGCTGAGGGCGTCAAAGACACATTGTTCCGTGGCATCGAGCTCTTTAGGAGGAGAGGCTGCTGGTTGGACTTCGAGTTCGAAATTGAGAGGCAGGGATTCGAGATCTTCTAAAATGTCGTCCGCGCTGCTTACGAGTGAGGCTCCGTCACGGATGAGCTGGTTGCAACCGGCCGAGGTGGGCCGATCGATTGGCCCCGGGACTGCGTACACGGTTTTGCCCATTTCGATTCCCAGGTTCGCTGTGATTATAGAACCCGACCATTTTGGGCATTCTACCACTAGCACGCCTGTAGACCATGCGGCGACAATTCGGTTGCGCATGGGGAAGGTTTTCTTGTCGGGACGTTGTTGAAGCGGGAACTCTGAGATCACCGCTCCATGGCCATTGGCAATTTCTTCAGCGAGTTTGAAATTTTCTGGTGGGTAGAGCTGAGCTAGGCCAGAGCCAATGACTGCGATGGTACGGCCCTTGGCTTCGAGTGCTCCTCGGTGAGCAAAGGAATCAATCCCTCGTGCTAGCCCTGAAATGATGGTTAAGCCTGAGCGTGCGAGATCACGGGAGAATCCTAGTGCTGCTTGTTGGCCATAGTGTGTGGTGCGGCGTGAACCGACGATTGCGATGGCGTGCTTATCAGCGGCAGTGAGATTTCCCCAGACGTAGAGCGCAAGTGGGGGATCGTACATGTGGCGAAGGGCTTCTGGGTAGTCCGAGTCATCTTGAGTGATGATGGAGATGCCCCTAGCCTTGGCATCGTCGAGCTCTTTGCTGAGGTCAATGTGCTGTTCCCATTGGGAAATGATACGTGCAGTCTCTGGGCCGATCCCATTGGTCTGCGTGAGTTTGGATTCACTGGCCTTGAGAATAGCCTCCGCTGAACCGAGGCGCTCGAGTAAGCGCCGAACCCTAATAGGTCCAATCTTCGGCAGCATATTCAGAGCTATAGTGGCTTCGCGTGAATTCATCTTGAGTTGAATGAGTAGCTGTTAGGATGTGCTAGATCGTTCCAGCTCGCAAGAATGAAATGTGTGGGCGCAAAAAAGCCGCAGGCGAGAACGCTTGCGGCTGGAAAGGATTGCTGTCCGTCGGGCTGCTATTTTTTGTAGACTGAGTCCGGATCAAATGTGAGGTCTTCGGTGAACGCGAGCGCGGTAGGTGAGCTACCTGCTTCGAGGTCGACCTTGCGGTAGAAGCAAGAGTTACGGCCAGTGTGGCATGCTCCAGCTCCTTGTTGATCGACATAAACGATTACGGCGTCTTGGTCGCAGTCTGTGCGAATCTCGACCACCTTTTGGGTGTGACCAGAAGTCGCGCCTTTGTGCCAGATTTCCTGGCGGCTACGTGAATAGTATACCACTTCGCCTAGCTTGAGGGTCATTTTGAGTGACTCCTCATTCATGTAAGCGAGCATGAGCGGCTCTTTGGTCACTGAATCCATGGCAACGCATGGGATCAGTCCATTTTCATCGAACTTAGGGGCGAAAACTGCCTTTTCTTCGACGGCCTTTTTGTCCTCGCGGTCGCCAAAACTAATGGATGTGCACATAGGGTGAGTTTACTATTGGATTAAGCGGCAACAAATTTCAAGCGTTCGTCAGAGGCTAGAATCTCATTGAGGTTCTCCCAGCCAGACTCGGTCTGTAGGTTGAAGATATTGAGGTAAAGACTTACCAGTTGAGGCTCGAAGTCCACGAGTAAAGTGTCGATAGCTGCTTTGAGTTTATCTGTATCGAACGCTTCTGGAAGTGCTCCGTCGACTGATCCTTTGCCATCGTGTTCAATGCCCATGGCGTCACAGAATGCAACGAGTAATGCTTGCTGGCCTTGCATGAAGTAGACTTGGAAAAGGTGCTCGCCAATCATGTCGGTGGACTTGAGTTTGAGCGTCTTGTGCATCCAAGCGATTTGCTCAGGGATAGACTTCTTCTGGACGAAAACTGGACGAAGTTTTCGGTCGTTAGCTAGTGTTGCGACAGTGGTCTTATAAAGGTCGCGTTCTTCGGCTCTCATCCATGTGAAGAGGTCTACAATGATGGATGGCTTGATGTTTTGATAAATTTCGTATGCGTTCACGGTCGTATAAAATGAAGTGAAAATAAGGGCTGGCGCAGTGAAGCAGCTATGGGCGATCCGTCAAGGGTAGGAATCAAGAAGGCACCAATATTGTGCGCTCTATAGCTACTCCCAGTTTTTGACGTCGTCGAGTAACGCTTGATCCTTTTCTTTTTGCGTAGTGGCTTCTTCCACTAAATCCTCACCTTTGCTCCAAATTAGGATTCTTTTCCCTTTGATGTCTCTTGCTGTGTAATCTGAGTCTGTGACCATGATTTCTTTATCATAGTCTGAGTCGAGTAGAATGAAGAAATCGCTATCTCTACCGTCGGCAGGGGTGAAAGTATGACGAAATTCATCGATTTGATCTCCCACCCAGACTAGACCACCGCGTTTAGAAGATGCATCAGGAATTGAGCTTATATAGTTTTTACCTTTGGTGTTATATTTTAGGCTGTCTCCGTTGCCATGTAATTCATTGAGCATGGCAATGATGTCTCCATCGCTGAGCTCATCGGTGGTTGGCTCGAGAGGGTAATAGCCATATTCATCATAGAATTGATCGATGGCCCTTTCTAGGGTAGTAACAATAGCACGGTTCTTCTCAACCTTGCTCTTTTTGATCATTTTATTGGCGACCGGATAGGCTACGGCAGCTAGCACGGCAATGATGGCAATGACTACGAGGACTTCGACCAGTGAGAAACCGCGACGAGAGAGATGTGAAGATGAGAATTTTTGCATAATCTAGATAAACTTGTAGGACATTAAGCGCCACAAGCTCCATATTCCAATTCTTTTTTTTGCCACAAGATATTGTAATTTTGATAGCTTGACCTCATTTGGCTTGAGGATTACTTTGTATATACGAAAGTGGATTGCATGAATATCATCAATTCTTAAAAATAATGTTTCCACTCACCTCAGAAAACTCTAGCGTACCACGCAATCCATGAAAAACCGCTTCAATAGTCACTCTCGCCCAATTCGTAGGGCATTCACATTAATCGAGATGCTAGTCGTCTTGGTTATCATGTCGACGCTTATAGGCATAGGAGCCCGAGTGATGAAAAACACGACAACAGCTCAGGGAACGGATACAGGAAGTTCTATGGCTGAGAGTCTTTTTGCCGAAGCGCGGGGCCTAGCCAAAGGCAGTGGTTCTTCGGTACGCGTAGTAATCTATGCAGGTGGTGGTACTGGAGAAGAGCGTGCTAAGCACCTGCGATACATGGGTATTGTTGGACAAGAGCAGGGTGCAAACGGAGAATACACCTCCAACTTTAAAGACCAATTGAAGGCACGTGGCGTAAAGCTACCTTCAAAAGTATTTTTCAATGCCAAATTGAGCGGAGATCCCTCCACGATGTCAGTTCAAATTCCTGGTATTACAGGCGCACAGCAGTGTTATTATTACGAATTCAATGCTGAAGGGATTATTACAGATCCCGCGCCTATTGGTGAGGATCCAGTGTCCTTTGTGGTCCAGTCAGGTCAACTCTATCCCACGGATGATACTCCTAGAGTCGCTAATAAAGAGAGTCGCGACGTGGCGGGATTTGCCATTTGGAAGCGTGGTAGCACCACGATGTTTAGAAGCCCAGATCAAATTCCCAACCTCAGTGGTGATCCGACCTTTGACTAATTTACAGACTATAATTCACCTTAATTTATGAGAAAAAATATTTCTAGCCGCAAAGGCTTCTCTCTTGTCGAAGTTGTCATAGCCATCGGTATTGTAGCCGTGTTGCTGACAACCTTCATGGCCGTCTTTGGCCCGGCTCAAAAAAATATAAACAAAGCTCTCGGAGTGGCTGATGCTAATCGCCTCGTTACAACATTAGAAAATGAAATGGCGATTCTACGACCTGATGAGTCTGACTATACTTCCTCGTTCGATAAAGCATTCCAGTGGATTAAAGAATCTCCCAACGAAACTAAAGCGATTGTGGTCTACCAGTATCAAGCGCTTCCTAATACAGAGAATAATGATGGAACCCTGAAAGCTGCTGATACTGGAATTATCAATGATGAG
>CAXMPP010000133.1:2128-6264 GCA_964195395.1 uncultured Thermodesulfobacteriota bacterium | reverse complement strand
AAGAAATAATTATCAGTCCCCGGCGTTAGAGTCTTTAGGAAACTTGCCTTATCTTTAGACAGCACCCATTGCTCATCCAGTGGACTTTGAAAATCAGCAAGAGCGCTGCTACTCAGTAACGCAGTGAAGGAAGCTAGGACACGTAGATTCATGTTAGAAATTCTACGTCTAAGCTATGCCCCCCGTCGAGAAAAATGCTCACGATTCTTAATCCACAACACCCAAAGTTTCTCACCGCAGATTTCACAGGTTTTCAGCGAGCCCACTTCACTAAATTCACCACACTAGCTAGCCCAACGGGCTTAGATAGTCGCTTCCTTTAAATAACCGATGTCGAAGTTCTCTTTTAGCCAGTTCCATGCATCACGACCTGTTCGCTAGCGCCCTTTTTTGAGTTCTTCGACCATGGCCGGAGTTAGTCTAGTTTTGGGTCCATTGCCCTTGCTTTTATCAAGCTGGCCTTCAATGCCCTCAGCTCTAAACTGATTGATCCATACTTGAATTGTAGCTTGACTGCGTCCTAGCGTATCAGCCGTGGATTGAGTCGACTCGCCAGTTAAAACTGATTTCAGAGCGATCATTCGCTCGCGTTGCCAGCCTGGTTTCTGGGTTTTCAGTTTTTCTAGAAGCTTGGGAGCCTCTCCTCACGTATCGATTTTCTTACGAGTTCTTCCCATACTGGACAGTATTCCAATTCAATAAATCCGACAAGATAACTATTTAAGTGGATAAGTCAGTTTTCAGAGACTACTAAAAACCTGTTTAATTTGAGAAATCAGCGCTTAGAAACAGCACCTTTTTGGTGAAATGTCTTTAACTCGACATCGAAGTCCAGCTCTAGAAATCTAATCGAGTAAATGAGAGATCTTCGCTAACTCTTCAGGCTTGGCATTTCCTTGTGCGGCACTCAGCTGAACAGCCACTTTTCCTAGACTCTGATAGATGGCGAGAGTTTTGGCGTCTGTCGCTTGTAGAGCATAGATGTGGCTAGCGATGCTAGCGTGATCACCTCGGGCAATAGGACCAGTCAGAGCGTCCGTCGTTCCTTGCTGGAAAATGTTAGTAAGGGTGGTTTGCATCAAAGGTTGCATCAACTGGAGTGCAATTTTACGCTCAATTCCAGCCTTATCAAAGAGCTGAATACTCGCCTCTGTGAGTGCCGTGAGTTGGTTGCAGCACAGCGCGGTAGCCGTGTGATACAGCGCCTTTTGTTCGGCACGGAGAGCAAAGCATGTCCCGCCAATTTTTTCGAAGAGAGGGGATAGAATAGCCAAAGCAGCACGATCACCTTCACAACCACAATGGATTCCAGCGAAAGAATTTGGATCGCTCAGAGCTTGCGCAAAACTCATCACCGGGTGGACACTGGCCACATGAGCACCAGTGGGCATGATCGTCTCTAACACCGAACTACTCAGCAGTCCGCTACAGTGGAATACAATAGAGTCCTCACTGAGTAGGCCACTGGCGGCAAGCTTTTCTGCAACAGCCTTGATCTTGGCATCAGAGGTCGTGATCATCCAGAGGTCGGCAGCTGGCATAGACTCTAGACCTGTGACTGTCGCGCCTGCACCAAGATGCTTGAGAGCCGCCTCAGAGCTTGCGAGCGATCGATTCAGCACTGCGCCAATCTGCAATAAGCCAGCGTCGCTCCAAAGTCTCCCCAATGATTGGCCCAGTTTCCCAGCGCCTATGATGTTTAGCTTACGCATTATCTATGAGCAAGCAGAGGAAGTCGGTAGCTTAGCAAAGCGTAAAATGCACGAACAGTTCTTACAGGTTAGCTGAGACTCATCGGTGTTGGTGTGCTTAGCAAATAAACCGTTAGCCTTACTAGGGTTGCGAGTTTGAACTTGGATGTGTTCAAATGCGGAACTTTGACAATGCGGGCAGCGAATGGTCTTTCCTGCTATACTCCAAGCTGGGAGATCCTGATTTACCTCGCTATGATCAACCAGTGAGCGCGGTGGACTCATTCTTTTCTCGGGTATCGGCATGCTCTAGTGGTACACACTTATGCTGTCGCCCGTAAAGAGGCATATTCGTAGACACAAAAAAAGCGAATCGTTTCCGATTCGCTTTTTTTAGCTGCCACGCTGGCAGAGGGGGTGAGATTCGAACTCACGGTAGGTTTAACCCTACGTCGGTTTTCAAGACCGGTGCATTAAACCACTCTGCCACCCCTCCGTGTTGCGTTAGCTGCGGGGGAAAGAAAACTTATTTCTTCGTATTTGGCAAGTAAACAGTGGTGTTTTTTTGCACTTTTTTTATAAGTGTTTGATTATGAAAGTACTGATTGCATGCGATAAGTTTAAAGGATCGATGACGGCTGCTGAGGCGTGTGAGGCTATAGCCGACGGCTTGTCGGAGGGATGTCCCGGGTTAGAGATCGAACAGGCTCCTATCGCGGATGGTGGTGAAGGATTTACCGAGGCTGTGCGTGACTCCCTTGGTGGCGAGTGGGTTAGCTGTAGGTCGCTGGATGCTCTAGGGCGTGCTTGCGAGTCACGATACCTTATCGTCGGAGACTCAGCAGTGATGGAAATGGCGGAGTCCTGTGGACTAGAAATGATTGAAAAAGACCTTCGAGACCCAGAATATTCGAATACAGCTGGTGTGGGGATCATGATGCGCGATGCTGTTTTAACTCATAAAGTGAAGAGAATAGTGATGGGAATTGGCGGTAGCGCCACAAATGACGCTGGTGCAGGTATGGCGGTCGAGCTGGGTGCCAAGTTCTACGATGCCGATGGACAACTCTTGATGCCCGTCCCAGTCGAGCTTGAACGGGCGGCTAAAGCTGAACTTAGTGGACTAATCGAGATGCCTGAAATCTTAGTTGCCTGCGACGTACGCAACCCGCTGTTAGGCGAAAATGGTGCAACCGCTATTTATGGTCCACAGAAAGGCGTGGAGGATATAGAAAAGATGGAGAATATTATTGAGACTATCATGCGTGTGAGTGGTGGGGAGGCAGTGGCAGTGCTCGATGGAGCAGGAGCTTCAGGTGGTCTAGGTTTTGGCTTGATGCATTTTGCTGGAGGAACTTTGGTGAATGGATTTGAATGGCTAGCTGGTGAGTTGAAGTTAGAGCTACGCATTGCACGCGCCGATGTGGTGATCACCGGTGAAGGCAGTCTCGATGCGCAAACTGCAGAGGGCAAGGGGCCCGCTGGTGTGGCGCAGATGGCCAAGGCCGCAGGCAAGACTGTGGTAGCCATGGCTGGACGTATCGAGGATGGTGCTGAAACGATGTTTGATCGGCACTATGCGATCGCAGATCTAGGGCTCTCACTGGATCAAAGCATTGCTCGGGGCAAGGAACTCCTTAGAGATTTAGCAAAAGAGGAAGCAGCAAAACTGGTGACAAGTGTTCAGTAGCCAGGGTCCTGCGGGTAGTCACAAGTCAAGGGTCATTAGTCAATGGGCTAGACTTATGAAACCTAGGATGATGAGGCGGATCATTACCGTGAAAGATGTGAAATATTGTCAGCACGATGGAGCATTTTCTAGCGCGGATCACACTAATTATCGCGTGTCGTATTGGCTTGTTGAGTGCTAGTGTAGTCGGTTTAGTTCTGTGTGTTACACGCACATTATCAATTAGATACGCATGGTATGTGATTGCTCTGTACTCGTTATTATGTTAGTTAGGGAGACTATGAAAAGGAATCATGTATTTGCGGTGTCATTGTCGCTAATCATCCCAATGACAACAGCCTTCTCAGATGAGGGTAAGCCTTCTGCACCAGTTGAGAAGGCAACAGCAGATGAGAAATCTAACAAGCAAGAGCAGTCCTTCGCAGATCTTAGTGTTGCGGACCTGAAAGCTGAACTAGCTAAAGGTTCCATTACATTGATTGATGCTAATGGCATAAAGAAGTTCAATGCTGGTCACGTGCCAGGAGCTATGCATTACGCTGATATTATGGGGGAGAAATTTACCGATTCACTACCAAAGAAGAAAGATGCACTGATTGTAGCATACTGCGCGAGTCCCACATGATCAGCATGGCGTAAAGTTGCGGTCGCAGCTAAAAAGTTGGGTTACACCAATGTAAAACACATGAGCGTAGGAATCTCCGGATGGAAACAAGCTGGAGGAAAAGTAGAAACCGCAAGCCATGCCAAATGAG
>CAXMPP010000133.1:0-2107 GCA_964195395.1 uncultured Thermodesulfobacteriota bacterium | reverse complement strand
CGCTCAAATTTGGAATTTTATCCTTTTGTGCATTTCGCCTCTTTCGCGGTAGGCGAGAGCGTCATCGTACCGATCGGAATGCGGAACCCAGAAAACGGGACACCCTCGGAGGGCGCCCCATTGACCCGTGACCGCCCGCAGGGCTCACTGGTTCTTGTTCGTTGATTTCTTTGCAGTCTTTTTATTCGTAGACTTGATGCGGACATTGAAGTGGCTGTCGCTATGCTTGGTTTCTACTTTTGGAATAGATTTGGCTAGATCTGAGAGCTTGGTGTGACCCCAAGTACGGGAGTCAAAGTCAGGTGCTTGCTTGTTTATATGGCTCCCTACGCCTCCTAGGGCAGCCCATCCTGAGTCGTCACTAGTGGCATCAATGGCTGCTTTGAAGTAGTTAAAGAGCCTAGGGTCAGTGATAGGTTTAGCCTTGCTTGACTCAGGTGTTTCTGGCCCGAGTAACTCTAGATAGATGAATTTATCACAAGTCTCGACAAAAGGTTTGGGAGTTTTCTGCTGACCAAATCCATAAACTGTAAGCGATTGCTCACGGATACGTGCTGCCAGTGGCGTGAAGTCGGAGTCGCTGGAAACCAAACAAAATCCATCGAACCTTTCTGTGTACATTAGGTCCATAGCATTGATGATCATTGCTATATCAGTGGCATTCTTTCCGGTTGTGTAAGCAAATTGCTGAATAGGTTGGATTGAGTGATCCAGCAAAACGTCTTTCCAGCCGCTCAAGAGCTTACTGCTCCAGTCTCCGTAGATACGGCGCACGTGTGCTGTACCAAATTTGGTGATTTCCTCCATGATGTAGGGGATGGATTTGGAGGGGGTGTTATCAGCATCGATTAACACAGCAAGACGGGGAGAGTTCTCAAAATTATTAGACATTACTGATGTTCCTAACAAAAAAATTGCCCTCTAGTCGATCCCTCTTCTCTGGAAAATTATTAATTGTTCATTGTTAATTGTTAATTGGAGCGCAGCGACACGTGAAGTTTGTTTTGCATCTTGTAGTTATGCGTGTAGTGCTGCGGGGCGGCGATGCACTTTCGGGCTCAATTTTCTTTCTGAGTGAGTGGTGTTGCCATTTATCCATAACTGATTATGAAAAAAGTATTTACCCTTATTGACGAAAAGAAAAAGCCAGCACGTATGGTGGAAGCTGCGAAGAAAACCATCAACAAGTACATCAAGCGTGAGCGCAAGAAGACGCTGACAGATGGCATGGACTTTTGGGACTTTGATTGCCAGTTCGGTGCGGATGCTGAAGTTGCCCTTCCTGTGCATTTTAAGCAGCTCTTTGTAGCTATCGACCAAGCCGAGAAGGATGAACTCGAATCATTCTACGTAGAGATCGTTGCTAAAGAGGTCAAGCGTACGAAGAAACCTAGCTAATGGCTCTGTAATAGAGTATTCGGTTTTCGGTTATTCGACTGAGGTGATGAAGGGCCCTGGGGAAGATCAAAGGCTGACTGATGCAATCCAGGATGTTGAAGCGTTTTTTTACCGCGAAAAACGTGAAACTTATAACACCGTAAAAACTCTTAATTGGGAGTGAAGCGACTGCTACCATGAATAGCATCAAACTTCACAAATGGTATTAGCAAAAGGAGCTAGAGAACTCATTTTTCGAAGACTGAACACATTTGGCTCCTCTCTATCATCCATTCCACAAGCTAATTCGGATTGCACCTCACCGCCATCTTGACTACCCATGGATATCAATGAATGAGCAACTCGCAGACTGGATAGCCAAAGACAAGGCGCATTGCTGGCACCCCTTCACAGCCCAGGACACCTGGACTGACCCCGAGCATGAACCGATGATGCTCGTCTCCGGCGATGGTGTCTGGCTAAAAGACGCACACGGCAAGCGCTATATCGATGGGAATTCCTCTATCTGGACCAACATCCACGGGCACGCTCACCCACAGCTCAATGCCGCGATCAGCGCACAGTTAGAGAAAGTTGCCCACACCTCATTTCTCGGATACTCACATCCCTTAGCGGCCGAGCTTGCCGCCAGACTCTCCGATTTCTTCCCAAACTCCTCATTGTCCCGGACGTTCTTTTCCGACGATGGATCCACCGCCATCGAATGCGC
>CAXMPP010000132.1:5976-6267 GCA_964195395.1 uncultured Thermodesulfobacteriota bacterium | reverse complement strand
TTACAGGCGTAAATCCCGTAGGATTCACGGTAGTTCACCGCGATCCAATAGGCGTACATTTTAGCAACTGCGTAAGGTGAACGCGGGTGGAATGGCGTTGTCTCGGTCTGAGGGATTTCTTGAACTTCTCCGTAGAGTTCTGAGGTCGAAGCTTGGTAGAACTTAGTCTTCTTTTCAAAGCCGAGGAAGCGGATCGCTTCAAGTAATCTTAACGTGCCCAAAGCATCGACATCTGCAGTGTATTCTGGGACCTCGAATGAAACCGCGACATGTGATTGCGCACCAAGATTA
>CAXMPP010000132.1:351-5966 GCA_964195395.1 uncultured Thermodesulfobacteriota bacterium | reverse complement strand
TTATAGACCTCATCAGGCTCAACCTCTTTCATGATTCGAATGAGGTTGGAGGAGTCAGTTAGATCGCCATAATGGAGATGGAACCTAGAGTTCTCAATGTGAGGATCTTGATAGATGTGATCGACACGCCCTGTGTTAAAAAGCGAAGAACGGCGCTTGATGCCATGTACTTCGTAGCCTTTTTCTAAAAGGAGTTCGGCTAGGTAGGAACCATCTTGACCTGTGATTCCTGTAATGAGTGCTTTTTTCATAATGATGTTGGATGGCGTATAACGCCTTTGGGGCACGCGATTGTTATTTAGGAGTGTGGGGAAGAGGAAAGAGGTTGGACGATGGAACAGGGAAGAAGTTGAGGAGTTCGGGAGTCACCTAGAATCTAGGGACTCTAGGTTGAGGTGAGTGTCGAAGGTAGGAAAGTCGAAGGTCAGGTTTCATCGCGTGGTCGCGATAGGTTTTGGGGATTGAAGTCACCAGACTTCCTAGCTTTGACTTTTAGACCTTGGACTTTCGACAGTGGGAGGCGCTAGAAATGGTCGAGTTCGTAAGGTACTTCTCACTTCTTCAGCAGTTCGCGGAAGTAGGCGATGGTGCGGTCTAGGCCTTCGTCTAGGGAAACTGTGGGTTGCCAGTCGAGATGCTTTTTGGCGAGAGTGATGTCTGGCTGGCGTTGTTTAGGATCATCGCCAGGGAGCGGGTGGTAGGTGAGTTTGGTGGAACCACCGACTTTAGCGATCACCTTTTCGGCTAGTTCCAACATGGTGAACTCATTTGGATTGCCAATGTTGATCGGGCCGGTGACTTGATCTTGGTTCATCAGGCGGACAAAGCCTTCGATGAGGTCGTCGACGTAACAAAATGAACGGGTCTGAGTGCCGTCGCCGTAGATAGTGATGTCTTCGCCGCGGAGCGCCTGAGCAATGAAGTTCGAGACGACTCGTCCGTCGTCTGGGTTCATCCTTGGTCCATAGGTATTGAAAATGCGGACAATCCGGATATCGACACCATTTTGCCGGTGGTAGTCGAAAAACAATGTTTCAGCCACGCGCTTGCCTTCATCATAACACGAACGGATTCCGATAGGGTTCACGTTTCCCCAATAGTCTTCAGTCTGTGGGTGGACTGCAGGGTCGCCGTATACCTCGGAAGTTGAGGCCTGGAAGACACGTGCGTTCACCCGCTTGGCGAGGCCTAGCGAGTTGATCGCTCCCATGACCGAGGTCTTGGTCGTTTTGATCGGGTTGTGCTGGTAGTGCGGTGGGGACGCTGGGCAGGCAAGGTTGTAGATTTGATCGACTTCGAATTTGAACGGGTCGATCACATCATGGCGGATGAGTTCGAAATTTGGATTTGCCAGCAAGTGGGCGACATTACGCTTAAAGCCAGTGAAGAAGTTGTCGAGACAGAGTACTTCGTGGCCTTCGTTAAGAAGACGTTCGGAAAGATGGGAGCCAAGGAATCCGGCTCCTCCTGTGATTAGAATTCTCATATTAAATTGGGATAAAGGAAAGAGGGGAAAGGAGAAAGCACTTGGACGATGCAACCTGACTCCTGGCTACTTGTCAGGATAAGCGACCGAGACGGTCGTGCTACTTCGCTAGGAAGCTGGCTATCGCAGCGATGACTTCGTCTTTTTGGGCGATTGTCAGTTCTGGGTAGATTGGGATGCTGATGACTTCTTTGGCGAGTTGCTCACACACGGGGAGGGCCCGCTGAGGGAGGTCTGCAAAGCATTCTTGTTGGTGCATCGGAACTGGGTAGTAGGTATCACATCCGATTCCTAGCTTAGTGAGATGTTCTCTCAGAGCGTCACGCTGACCGCCTAAGACACGAATGGTGAATTGATTCCAGATGTGTTCGTTGTGCTCGTACGCAAGTGGTAGGACTAGGTTAGCCTCAGTCATATCAATGTCGCCAGCTACTTTAGCTTGAACCACTCCATCTAAGCCTAGTAGTTTATCAGAATAGTATGCTGCATTTGCCTGACGGTTCGCGGTGTAGCGGGCGTACTCACGGAGTTTCACGCGGAGCAAAGCAGCCTGGAGCGCATCGCAGCGGAAGTTTCCGCCGATGTACTTATGGTAGTACTTTGGGCTCATTCCGTGGTTGCGCAGCATCAGTGCCATTTCAGCGAGCGCGTCGTCATTGGTCACCAGCATTCCCGCGTCACCAAAGCCACCGAGATTTTTCGATGGGAAAAAGGAATAGGCTCCAAAGTCACCAATTGAACCGACTCCGCGGCCTTTGTATTTGGCTCCAATTGCTTGGGCGCCGTCCTCGATCACTTGCAGTGAGTTTTGCTCGGCAAAGTCCATGATACCGTCCATATCCGCGGCTTGGCCGAAAAGGTGGACTGGCATGATCGCTTTGGTCTTACTTGTCAGCTTCGTTGCTGCATCTAAGAGATCTATATTGAAGTCTACTGGGCTGCTATCTACAAATACGGGGATTGCGCCGGTGCGGGCGATACAGCCTGCTGTAGCAAAGAAGGTAAAGGAGGGACATAGAACTTCATCTCCGGTACCAATACCTAAAGCCATCAGAGCAAGTAAAATGGCATCTGTGCCTGACGATACGCTGATGGCATGTTTTGCTCCTACCATCGATCCCACTTCGCGCTCGAAGGCTTCCATTTCTTCCCCCATGATGAAGCGTCCCGATTGGAGGACGCGGTCGAAGGTGGCTTTTAGTTCTTCCTGCAGTGGAAGATTCTGTGCATTAACATCGAGAAGTGGGACGGGCATGGGAAAGTGAGAAGTGAGAAAGGAAGTTTTCAGACTGAAGTGTTCAGTGTTCAGACTGGCTAGATGAAACTAGGAAGAAGCTAAATAAGGGGAAAAGGCTTGGCTGGTGGAACCAATAACTAGTAACTATTTCGTAGTTGCCAGTCTTTTACGTCGGGAGAGTAGTGCTAGTCCACCAAAACCGAGTAAAAAGAAGGATGAGGGCTCCGGAACGGCTGTTACCTGAATTCCCAGCTAGATCAAAAGTAGCGCTTACTGAGCTTGTGGTGACCGCAATTTTTTCGCCCGCCAGCAGAAAGTTTGATACCATAGGATTCCAAGTATCGCTCGACCCATTGAATCCAGTAATACCTGTGTGCAGTGTGGCTGAATGAAATTTCAACTAGCTCTACTCCATTGAAAAATTCATCCTCATTCTCAACGCCAGGATCAGGATCTAAAGAAAATCGACTCCTAAGACTCCTGCTGTACTTACAATACTTCCACTAACTGCGATGACGGTCATACCCAGGCCGTCTAAATTTATTGAGCTGGAATAGTCTATTCCAGCATTTTTAAAGCTGTGGACAACGCTGGCGGCGTGAACATAAGAAGTTAGAGCTGCAGCGACAGAGAAAATGCATAATTTTTTATTCATCGCCTCGCAATCTAACATAATTTAAATCTATTGCCAGATTTTTCTGCTAAACGATGAAAAGCAGTCCACTAGATCAGCTAGTGGACTGCGTAAGAGGTTAGACGATCATTCCGGCAGCAACAGTTTCGTAGGTGCTTGCGTCGACTAGGATGAAAGAACCCGTGTGGCGGTTCTTGTTGTAGGCATCTACGTGAAGAGCTTTTGCTGTACGGAGCTTGATGCGGCCGATGTCGTTCATGCCGAGTGTCTTCACCTCTTCCTGCTTGTGGAAGGTGTTGACGTCAACTTGGTAGTCGAGCGACTGAACCATAGCCTTTGTCTCCTGCTCTGTGTGGCGGATGATGTATTTGCCGCGCACTGCGAGTGGGCGCTCAGAGAACCAACAAACCATTGCTTCGATATCCTGTGTGGATGTCGGTGGATTGTTCGCCTTGACGATCATGTCTCCACGAGAGATGTCGATCTCGTCATCGAGGGTGATAGTCACAGACTGTGGTGCGTAGGCCTCTGCGAGTTCTCCATCAGCGGTGTGAATAGATTTGATGATCGATTTAAAACCTGAAGGAAGTGCGAGCACCTCGTCACCAGGCTTGAACACGCCACCAGCCACGCGACCTGCGAATCCGCGGAAGTCGTGCCACTCGTTAGAGTGAGGGCGAATGACCCACTGCACTGGGAAGC
The DNA here is from genome assembly GCA_964195395.1 of uncultured Thermodesulfobacteriota bacterium. Taxonomy (GTDB): domain Bacteria; phylum Verrucomicrobiota; class Verrucomicrobiia; order Verrucomicrobiales; family Akkermansiaceae; genus Rubritalea. Next base: position 1,907 of record CAXMPP010000132.1, on the reverse strand, counting down.
GAGCTTCTACGTGATTTTCTGAACCACCGACATACACGGTCTCAAGATGGTAAAGAAGTGTGCCACCCTCGTACCAAGGCATGTTCTTAGACTTGTCTACGACGTTGTCACCGCGAAGCGCTGAAATTGGAATCGCGTGGATGTTCACAAGATTGCCAAGGCGGCTGACGAGGTCAGTGTACTCCTTGATGATTTCGTTGTAACGCTCTTCAGAGAAGTCCACTAAGTCCATCTTGTTGACCGCAACAACGACGTGCTGAATACGGAGAAGGTTCGCGATGAATGTGTGACGCTTGGTCTGCTCGATCACACCTTTACGGGCATCGATAAGAATGATTGCCATATCCGCAGTGGAAGCACCAGTTACCATGTTACGGGTGTACTGGATGTGGCCTGGAGTATCAGCGATGATGAACTTTCGCTTAGGAGTCGCGAAGTAGCGGTAAGCTACGTCGATGGTGATTCCTTGCTCACGCTCAGCCTTGAGGCCGTCGGTGAGAAGTGCTAGATTCACCTCTTCGTCACCGCGCTTCTTGGAGCTACTTTCAATCGCTTCAAGTTGGTCTTCGAAAATTGATTTTGAATCATAGAGCAAACGCCCGATGAGTGTTGATTTTCCGTCGTCGACGGAACCTGCTGTTGTAAAACGTAAAAGATCCATGAGTGTTTAGAATATTAGAAATTAGATTGCACGATTCTCGTGCTGAAAGAAAATAAGTTATTTAGCGAGACGTTGAATGATCTCTTCAATCTATCATCTTAGACTGGCCTAAAAGTAGCCTTCCTTCTTGCGGTCTTCCATGGAAGTTTCAGAACGTTTGTCGTCAGTGCGGTTACCGCGCTCAGTCTGGCGAGCAGCAGCCACTTCATCGACGATTGCATCGTAATCAGTCGCTACAGATTCGATAGCACCAGTGATAGTTGCATCTCCCATAGTACGGAAACGGATGCTCTTCTTTTCTACAACCTCACCTTCGCGTGGTTGCACAAACTCAGAGATAGCAAGAATAACACCATTGCGCTCAAGACACTCTCGCTCAGCAGCGAAGTAGAGGCTTGGCAGCTCAATTTCCTCTTCCTTGATGTACTGCCAAATGTCCATTTCAGTCCAGTTGGAGAGCGGGAACACGCGGAAGGTCTCACCTTGCTGCTTGCGACCGTTGAAAAGGTTCCAGAGCTCAGGGCGCTGATTCTTAGGATCCCACTGACCGAAGTCATCACGGTGAGAGAAGAAACGCTCTTTCGCGCGCGCTTTTTCCTCATCACGACGACCACCGCCGAGACATGCGTCATAGCCGTGCTTCTCGATAGTGTTAAGAAGTGTTGTTGTCTGGAGAGCGTTACGACTCGCATCTAGACCAGTTTCTTCCTGAACATCACCTTTATCGATGGATTCCTGTACAGAACCTACAACGAGGCGCGCACCGATCTTATCCACGTAGTAATCGCGGAACTCCATTGTTTCATTAAAGTTGTGACCCGTGTCAACGTGCACCAATGGGAATGGCAAACGTGCTGGGTGGAATGCTTTGTATGCGAGGTGCGCCATCACGATG
>CAXMPP010000132.1:0-341 GCA_964195395.1 uncultured Thermodesulfobacteriota bacterium | reverse complement strand
CCTTACCGCCTGAGAACAGGAGGGCTGGATTGCCGAACTGTGCCGCAGTCTCACGAAGGATATAAATAGCCTCCGCTTCGAGTTGTTTGAGGTGACTTAATTGATAAGTGGACATAACTGGTTATTTGGGAACTTGCTCTAACTGGATGCTAGAGGAGATTGATTGGAGAAGGGTTTCGAGGCTTTGCTCGATAGATTGATTTTCGGTCTCGATGACTAGGTCTGCTTGATCGGGCTCTTCGAAAGAGGAAGTTTTACCAGAAAAATGCGCGACCTTGCCGTCTTTTGCTTTGGCGTAGAGCCCTTTGACATCACGTTCTTGGCAGGCTTCAAAGGAGGCT
>CAXMPP010000131.1:0-6274 GCA_964195395.1 uncultured Thermodesulfobacteriota bacterium | reverse complement strand
GTAGCGTAAATTTCGTAGCCGACACCCAGTTCTAGTCGGACCTGCTCGATGTCCAGGTTGAAATTAGCAACGTTACCAATGCTAGCTGAAGAACCTAGCTTGATGTATTGGAAGTCGATAAATGATTTAAATTTCCCTTTGTTGGCTTCGAATGCTAGGAAGCCAGCGAAGTCGAGATTATCCCAGATGTCGCTGAAGTCGGCATCCACACTTGCAGCTGGAAGCGGAGGAATAGCGGTGGTGCCTTCAATCCCTGAAATCCATAGGTAGGGGGCTACACCGAATTCCCAACTGTCAGCGGGTGGAATGATTTCGATCTCGGTACCTTTTTCGCCAGCGTAGAGGTGACTAGTGAGTGCGAGGCTGGTCGCAACGACAGTGGATAGTAGTTTCTTTTTTTTCATGAGTGGGTTTAAAATGATTTGTTAGTCTTGATAAATGAATATTCTAACGTTGGCAAGCTAAGACGCCGTTTTCATGGGGTTGTGGATTTTATTTTTCGTGATAAAGTGCTCCAAAATTTGACAGATGAGACAAGATAAATGGATAAAATTACTCGTGCTGATTTTTGTGTTCAGTGGATTTTCGCTGAATGCCAGTGAGGCCCAAAATCAACCGATTGAGAAGGAGGTCGCAGAGGTGGTAGTAGCAGAGTCTGTGAGTGAACTAGACCTTGCCGTTCCCTTGTCTCAGTTGTCTGGGCAACTTCGAGCGATGAGGAAGGCTTCTCTCGAAGAGCAGCTAGAATTGTGGTTGGTGGCGCTAGAGGATCAAATCAAGCAAACTGGAGCGTATGCTTTCAGTTTAGAATCCAAAGACCTGATCGAGCAGGACAGGCTGCAATTAGCTGAGCTGGAGAAGGAATCGCAGGAAAAGGAGCTAGAGATATACAAGCGAGTTAAATTGGTGATTGAAGATTTGGCTTCTAAAGGGGGGGATGTGACGGAGGCTCAATCTTATATAAGCTCTGCGACCGATCTGTCCGATGAGTTGGATTCCACAGGAAAGATTCAATATGTGTTAGGAGCACTTGCGACTTGGATTAAAGATCCAGATGGGGGAATAGTTTTCGGTAAACGTCTTATTGTAGCTATGGCGATCATGGTTGGGTTCTGGTTTCTAGCTAAGCTTGTGAAACGCTTGGTAAAGAAGTCTTTTGTGAGACGTCAAAGAGGATCACGTATTTTGAGGGATTTCACCATTCGTTCTATCACCTGGGTGGTGATGCTCATTGGTTTGATGGCTGCCCTGTCCTCATTGGGTGTTGAAGTGGGACCGATGATGGCTGCAATGGGAGGCATTGGATTCATTCTCGGCTTTGCGCTTCAAGACACTTTGGCGAACTTTGCTAGCGGTATGATGATCATGATTTATCAGCCTTTTGATGAAGGTGATTTTGTCGAAATTTCTGGAGTAAGTGGAAAAGTCGAGAAAATGAGCTTAGTTTCAACGATGCTTCTAACGATCGACAACAAAGAACTGATCATCCCGAATAAAAAAGCATGGGGTGAAACTATCACTAACTACAGTGGTAGGGATGTGCGCCGGGTGGATCTCGTGTTTGGCATCGGTTATACAGATGATATCGAGAAGACGATGCGTGTGCTTAGCGCTCTTTCTGCCGAGCATGCATTGGTGCTAGAGGATCCAGGGACGACAGTTGGAGTGCATAGCCTGGGAGATTCCTCTGTGAATATATTTCTCCGCCCTTGGTCGAAAACTGACGACTATTGGGACGTGCATTGGGACCTAACAAAAGCGGCTAAAGTGAAGTTTGATGAAGAGGGGATCTCGATACCATTTCCTCAGCGCGATGTGCACGTGCATCAAGTTAACTAAAAAATATCACGCTACACGACAATTTTCAGATCAAGAACCTGGCCACCATTGAGGGCGTAGCCACGGTACTTGTCGAGTAGGCAGTAGCATTTGAATAATGACTGCGCATTTGTGAATCTGCACACAAGGTAGCTATCATTGGATAGCAATCAGCACCTTGCAACCTGTCGGGCACTAGGGTTTTTCCATGCTAGCCACTGGCTACTACATAGAGACGCCGTAAGCGCTCTTGTACGCCGGGCTGGAGCACAGCTTAAAAATTGTCGTGTAGTGTGAAAAAATATAAGGTGGTTGTGAAATATAATGTTGAAAAGGACACGTGTACGAGATATGAATCTTGTAAGCAAGATCATCAGCTCACACTGGAGTAAATTTCAGCGGGTTGTTGCTATTGTTTTTAGTTTGATTTTTTCATTGTTTCCCCGCTCAGCCTATGCTGGGCGGGGTTTTTTGCGTATTGACCAGCATGCTGTTTGAATGTTATGAACATAGGTTCTTTGATCTGTTAGGTATAGCTGATCTCTAATGATAAACCAAATTTACTATGAAAAAATCTAAACAATGGATGACACTTACTTTGTGCTGTTCGGCAATGTGGGTGGGAACGACTACCGACGCATTGGCTGATAAAAAAGGTAAGGGGAAAACCGAGAAAAAGGGCAAGTCTAATAAGGAATACAAAGGCGATAAGAAAGATATCGATAAGAAATTGAGCAAAGATATCGATAAGCACCTGGATAAGAAAACCGATAAAAAGATAAATAAGGTCGATGACTGGAAGTTTGGCGATTCAGACAAAAAGGATGTGCAGAATTTTTACAAGAAATACGCAGGCAAGAATGGGGGCTTACCTCCAGGCTTGGCTAAAAAAGTGAAGAATGGAAAGCCACTGCCTCCGGGTTGGAGGAATAAAGTGAAGCCGGGTTGGCAGATCGACGATGAATGGATGGGGCGCATGCATCCTCTTTCATCTGCGGATGTTCCTGCGAATTTTAAAGTCTCTGATGATGTAGGAGCTTACCTTCTTGGGGATAAAATCCTGCGGGTGGATAAGAAGACGAAGAAGATGTTAGACTTCGTCGATGTTCCGAGCATTAAGCTTTAGCAGTTCCCCGTTCCCCGTTCCCAGTTTGCAATGGGGCTGGGCTTTAGCTTTCGTGGTAGGCGTAGTGCTTCTCTAGGTCTTTGGGCTCGTACTCTGCGTAGGAAAGTACACCGGCACGCTGTCGTGGGTGCGGGGAGAAGCGGCGCGATGGGGAAGAGGTAGTTGATTGCCCAGGTTACGGGAAGCGATAGAAAGACTGAAAGTTGCCATCACACAGCTGGACTACGGCATCGACATTAAATAACCATTATCTCAGTGTTGGACTACGTAAAGTTCGCGGGCGTCGTTGAGAGTCCAGATCATGTTGCGCAATTTAAGATTGAAGCAAAAAATACTGGGTTGAAGTAGCATCTAGGTACAAAAAAACCGATGGGGATGAACCCACCGGTTTTGAGAATTTTAGCTAAGCTAAATTAGCTTCCAGGTACAAGGACTGTTGCACTGGATGGAAGTGCCGTGCTTGAAAAGATGTCGAGATCTGTTGATCCGCGCTTTTCAGTGATTGTACCAGTCTTGGACGAACCGTCATCTTCAATTGGTTTACCACCACCATATTCGATTTTCATAGCTTCGACAGAGCCATTGAGCTTCGCAACAATCGCTTTACCTTCCCATACGGCCGTATCGAATGCGCCAGCTGTCTTTGATGAGTCAAAGATGAGTGGGAGGTTGGTGCGTGAAGAGGTACTGAGACCACGGACGTAACCCCAAGCATTTTCGCCAGAAGTGAGCGTTCCGTCGTTGTCTGGAGTTTCAGGATTGACGGTACCGATAACGATGTTCTCCTTACTCCAGAATGCTTCTTCATCATCGATTACACCTGCGTTGAGCAGCTGCGTGAAACAAGCCTCTGCCGAAGTTCCAGTTTCACCTGTGCCCGCTGTGCCTTCATTTGGGTAGAGACCGTCATTGTCCTTCGCGAAAGAGAAGAGCGCAACTTGGAGCTGCTTAGCATTGTTGATAGCAGTAGTTAGTGCAGCAGCTTTCACCTGCTTCATAATAGGGCCATAGGACATGGCTGCGAGACCCGCGATGATTGCAATCACCACGAGGAGTTCTACAAGGGAGAATCCCTTGCGTAGACGAGTTTTGTGTTTAAGTTTCATTTTTTGATTTGGTTTTGTGCCGACGCATCGGCGGGTTATGAGCTGCGTCTGTATGGTGCCTGATGGCAACGCGATATGGGTATGTATAGATTCAAGCCTGTCTGTACGACGGGCTTGATAAGTAAAGTTAGCGAGGGTCTCTACTCTGGCAAGGGAAAAAATCATCAGAGTTGAGCTTTCTATGTTTCTATAATGAACGTAGATTTCACTGACTCTACTGTGTACTTATCCCACAGCTATGGAGCCGTTGAAATGGAGTAAATTTGTCTCAAGTGTGTCAATCTGACTCTACTTCGTCCCGCTTGACCGGGTCATAATGACTCATCTTGAGAGGGTGAATTATGTACCATGTGGTGTTAGTGTCTTATTTATAGTGTGTTGGGTGTTATTTCGTCAGAGTGGCACACGGATTGCAAGAGGTAAACTAGACAAGAAAGTACTAGCAGCCAGCAAAGGACTGTGAGTGCGACATTATTTAACTCAAAAACGAAACAAACTATTATGGCTAAAATTCTAGGAATCGACTTAGGTACTACCAACTCATGTATGGCAGTAATGGACGGTGGCGAAGCTACTGTTCTGGAGAACTCTGAAGGTGCACGCACAACTCCTTCCGTCGTGGCATTCACCAAGAGCGGTGAGCGCCTCGTCGGTCAGGCAGCAAAGCGCCAGGCAGTGACCAACCCAACCAACACTATCTTCTCAGCAAAACGCTTCATCGGCCGCAAGTTCGACGAACTCAATGATACTGACAAGAACACTCCTTACACAGTGGTCAAAGCTGATAACGGCGACGCTCACATTCAGGTTGAAATCGAAGGTGAGAAGAAAATTTACTCCCCGCAGGAGATCGCAGCAATGGTGCTCGGCAAGCTCAAGGCTGATGCTGAGACAAAGCTTGGCGAGACAATCACTGAAGCAGTAATCACTGTGCCAGCTTACTTTAACGACTCCCAGCGTTCTGCTACTAAAGCAGCTGGCGAGATCGCAGGACTCAAGGTGCGCCGCATTATCAACGAGCCGACTGCAGCAGCACTGGCATACGGAATCGACAAGAAGAGCGAAGAGAAAGTAGCAGTATACGACCTTGGTGGTGGTACATTCGACATCTCAGTACTTGACATCGACGATGGAGTTTTCGAAGTGCTCGCAACTGACGGCGACACACAGCTCGGTGGTGATGACTGGGACAATACTCTCATCAACTGGATCGTAGCTGAGTTCAAGACGGACTCAGGAATCGACCTCAGCAAGCAAGCTGACGCGCTACAGCGTATTAAAGAAGAATCAGAAAAGGCGAAGATCGCTCTTTCCTCTTCCCAGACTTACGATATCAACCTTCCGTTCATCACTATGGACGAGACTGGTCCTAAGCACATTCAGAAGACACTCACTCGTGCTAAGCTTGAGCAACTCACCGCTTCACTCTTCGAGCGTACTAAGAAGCCAGTCATCGACTGTCTCAAGGAAGCTGGCGTTTCCGCTGCTGAGATCGACGAACTCGTTCTCGTAGGTGGTATGACACGCATGCCTAAGGTTGTAGCAACAGCTAAGGAACTTGCAGGCAAGACACCAAACCAGGGCGTAAATCCTGACGAAGTGGTTGCTATCGGTGCAGGTATCCAGGGCGGAGTTCTTCAGGGCGACGTGCAGGACGTACTCCTTCTTGACGTGGCTCCACTGACACTCTCTATCGAGACTGCTGGCCAGATTGCTACTCCAATGATCGAGCGTAATACCACGATCCCAGCGAAGAAGTCACAGACATTCTCCACAGCAGCTGACAATCAGCCAGGTGTAGATATCCGCATCTGTCAAGGTGAGCGCAAGATGTTCATCGACAACAAGATTCTCGGTAACTTTCACCTCGGTGACATCGAGCCATCTCGCCGCGGCGAGCCACAGATCGAAGTGACATTCGACATCGATGCCAACGGAATCCTCCACGTTTCAGCGAAGGACAAGAAGACTGGCAAAGAGAACAAGATCTCCATCGAAGGCTCAAGCGGACTTTCCGACGAAGAAATCGAGAAGGCAAAGCGCGAAGCTGAAGAGCACGCTGAAGAAGATGCCAAGCGTGCAGAGGCAGTCCAACTCAAGAACGAAGCTGACAGCATGGTCAATCAGGTTGAGCAGCAGATCGAAGAAATGGGCGACCAAGCACCAGAAGATCTTAAGCTAGAAATTCAAGGCAAGGTTGACGCAGTCAAAGAAGCACTCAAGG